>NZ_JBHCJY010000027.1:0-18004 GCF_041804105.1 Neisseria sp. | reverse complement strand
GTGGAGATGGCGATGCCGAATTCTTTTGCGGCTCTACGAATCGTCCATCCTTGACGGAGTTTTTTGAGCACGAGTTGTTTGAAGTCTTGTGAATAGGCCATGGTGGAATTGTATCGAATAATATGTTTATTTGCTATAAAAAATTGATAAAAGTCACACAGATGGATCAATCCACCCACCAGTTTCATCCAAAACCTCATCACATTTACAATTTAAATTCCCACTTCCTGTAAAAGTTACATTTACAAAACAAGTTTTATTACTTACATCAAGAACACATTGTGCATGAACAGTTTTTTGAGAAACAAAAAACTCTGCCTTTATATTAATATTTTTTCCTTGAGAAAATTTCACATAGTCTTTATCGGGATTATATTTTTCTGGTTGCACAACCAATTCATGACCTTTAATAGCATTAATCTCTTTCCCATTAATAAAAAAGTTTTTTATCAAAACTTTCTCTGTATCATTTTTTTTCCAAATCCACACTCGATGTTTTATATTATCACTACAACTAACCAATATACCCATAGTAAAAATTACACTTAGAAAAGCAGCTACTTTCCTAATTACTTGCCTCATTTTAAAATTCCATTCTGATTTAACTTAAACTAAGACAAAAGGCCATCTGAAAAGTTCTCTAAACACTCCTTTCAAACAGCCTCATATCAATTATAACAAAGCCGCTTTCACTGCCTTATTCACTTCGCCCATATCCGCCTTGCCCGCCAGTTTGGTTTTCAACACACCCATCACCTTGCCCATATCGGCCATGCCTGCTGCGCCGGTTTCGGCAACGGCGGCTTGAACGGCGGCGGAGATTTCTTCGGCGGACATCATTTCGGGCAGGTAGCGGTTCAGCACTTCGATTTCGGCATTTTCCTTGTCGGCCAAATCTTGACGGCCTGCATCGGTGTAGATTTTGGCGGAATCTTTGCGCTGCTTAATCATTTTGCCGAGTATGGCGGTGATTTTGGCATCGTCGGCTTCGGTGCGCTCGTCCACTTCGAACTGTTTAATTGCGGCGTTAATCAGGCGGATGGTGCTCAAGGCAAGGCTGTCTTTGGCTTTCATCGCGGTTTTCATGTCTTCGGTGAGTTGCTGTTTCAGGGTCATGGGATTTCCTTTCAGGTAGGTAAACGCCGTCTGAAAACGGGTCGGCAATTTTCAGACGGCCTGTTATGCGGTGGTCGATTATAGCGTGAATGCAAAAACACCGCAGCGGACGGCTGGCGGTGTTTTGGGCGAACCTTGAAAACGGTTTAGTACATTTTCGGTGGCAGTTGCTGGCTGCGCAGGCGTTTTTGCAGGCGTTTGGCCGCTGCGGCTTTTTTGCGTTTGCGCTCGGTGGTCGGTTTTTCGTAGGCTTCGCGGGCGCGCAGCTCGGTCAGCAGGCCGGTTTTTTCTACGGCGCGTTTGAAACGGCGCATGGCAACTTCGAAGGGTTCGTTTTCTTTTACTTTGATTGCGGGCATTTTCAGTCCTAAATAATTGGATTCAAATTTATTGGCAATGCCGTCTGAAACCGGATTCTCCCGTTTCAGACGGCCTGAATTGGATGTATCGCTGGTTTGTTTCGGAAAACAGGGCGGGATACGCGCCGTGATGTGAACATCACCTCCTAACGGACGGCATCGGCGGGATGCCGTAAAAATCTGATGCGGCTTGATACAGCCGCAAAAATAATCGCGTGATTATCGGGGTTTGCGACGCCGCTGTCAAGGCCGCCCGAACGGCTGCGGCGGCTGTGTTATAATTCCCGCCTGAGTTCCGACCGGATTTTCTTCATCATGCAGACTTTGAAAAAAGGCAATATTTTTATTGTATCCGCCGCATCGGGCACGGGCAAAACCACGCTGGTTTCGCGCCTGTTGGCCAAGCATCCCGACATCCGTGTTTCGGTGTCGCACACCACACGCGCGCCGCGCGAGGGCGAAACGGACGGCATCCACTATCATTTTGTCGACCGGGAATCTTTCGAGCAATTGATACGCGACGATGCCTTTTTGGAACACGCCGACGTGTTCGGCAATTATTACGGTACGAGTTTTGCGGGCATCGAATCCCTGCGAGCTCAGGGATTCGATGTGATTCTGGAAATCGACGTACAAGGGGCGGAACAGGTGCGCCGTGCGCTGCCCGAAGCGTGCAGCATCTTTATCCTGCCGCCGTCGTTCGAAATTCTGGCAGGCCGTCTGAAAGGACGCGGGACGGACAGCGCGGACGTTATCCAACGCCGCCTCAATGAAGCGGCGAAAGAAATCGCTCAGGCCGCACATTTCGATTATGTGGTGGTAAACGAAGATTTGGACACGGCGGAAGCGGATTTGTCCGCCATTGTCCGCGCAGGCCGTCTGAAACAGGCGGCACAGCGGCAATTTGTTGAAAAACTGTTGGAAAATTCTTAAAATACCTTATTTTTATCACAGAGAAAGTTATCCCGAAAATGGCACGAATCACCGTTGAAGACTGCATCGGCAAAATCCCCAACCACTTCGACCTGACGCTGGTCGCCGCCCGCCGTGCGCGCCAGCTTGAAAACGGCAATTCGCCGCTGGTGGAAGACATCCGCAACAACAAACCCACCGTTACCGCCTTGCGCGAAGTGGCTGCGGGCGAAATCGGCATCGACATCCTCAAGCGCGCGAAGTAACGCAGCGTTTGCGTTTTCAGACGGCATCTATGGCTCCGATTGGCACAAGGCCGTCTGAAAACGGTTAGAATGCCTGTAAAGTTTGCAAGGGCGGGTTTTATACCCGCCCGAAATGTATGGTGAATGAAGATAAGAAAGATACGAAACGGTAAGGCGAAGACGGTACACATGGTACGCAAGCCGCAGCCGGCAAAGTAGATTTCTTATACGGTTCACTCTATCGTTCAGACGGCCCGCCCATCCCGACAACCCACGGAAAGCCCGCCCATGCCCGTACCTTGCCCCACCGCCCCTTACGACCCGCTGACCGCCCAAGCGCGCGATTTGCTTTTTCAGACGGCCTCTTACCTGAAAGCCGACGAAATGCAGCTGCTCGAAAAAGCCTGCGCCTACGCATTTCACGCCCATGACGGCCAAACGCGCAAAAGCGGCGAACCGTATATCACGCACCCGCTGGCCGTTGCCACCGAACTGGCCATTTGGCACATGGACATTCAGGGCTTGTGCGCAGGCGTGATGCACGACGTGCTCGAAGACACCGGCGTATCGAAAATCGAGATGGCGGCGGAATTCGGCGACACCATAGCGGAAATGGTGGACGGCCTTTCCAAACTGGAAAAACTGCAATACGACAATCAGGCCGAGCATCAGGCTGAAAGCTTCCGCAAACTGATTCTGGCCATGACCAAGGACGTGCGCGTGATTGTGGTAAAACTGGCCGACCGTCTGCACAACATGCGCACGCTCGGTTCGATGCGTCCCGAGAAACGCCGCCGCATCGCTCAGGAAACCCTCGAAACCTACGCACAAATCGCCAACCGCATCGGCCTGAACCACGCCTACCGCGAATTGCAGGATTTGTCGTTCCAAAACATCCATCCCCGCCGCTACGAAACGCTGCAAAAAGCCATGAAGGCCAGCCGCCGCAACCGCCGCGACGTGGTCGGCAAAGTTTTGCGTGCGTTCGGCCAGCGGCTGGTGGAAGCCAACATCGAAGCCAAAATCAAAGGCCGCGAAAAAAACCTCTACAGCATCCATCAGAAAATGCACGCCAAAAACCTGCGGTTTGCCGATGTGATGGACATCTACGGCTTCCGCGTCATCGTCAACAGCATTCCCGCCTGCTATGCCGCGCTCGGTGCACTGCACAGCCTCTACCAGCCCAAACCCGGCCGCTTCAAAGACTACATCGCCATCCCCAAAAGCAACGGCTACCAAAGCCTGCACACCACGCTCGTCGGCCCTTACGGCCTGCCCATCGAAGTGCAGATACGCACGCACGAAATGGATGCCGTTGCCGAAGGCGGCGTGGCCGGACACTGGATTTACAAATCCGGCCAAAGCAGCGTCGACCAAGCCACGCTGCACACCAACCAATGGCTCAAAAGCATTCTCGATTTGCAGGCCCGCAGCGCCGATGCCGTCGAATTCCTCGAACTCGTCAAAGTCGACCTGTTCCCCAACGAAGTCTACATCCTGACCCCAAAAGGCAAAATCCTGACCCTGCCCAAAGGCGCCACCCCTGTCGATTTCGCCTATGCCGTCCACACCGACATCGGCCACAAAACCGTTGCCGCGCGCATCAACAACACCATCATGCCGCTGCGCACCAAACTCAAAACCGGCGACACCGTCGAAGTCATCACATCCGAACAGGCCAAGCCCAACCCCGCATGGCTCAACTTCGCCATATCCGGCCGCGCCCGCAGCGCCATCCGCCAATACATCAAAAACCTCAACCGCCAAGATGCCGTGCGTCTCGGCGAAAACCTGCTCCAACAGGCACTCTCCAGCCTGCTGCCGCAAAACGTGCTGCTTTCAGACGGCCTCAAAGAAAAATACCTTGCCGACCTCGACCAGAAACAGCTTACCTTCGAAGACGTACTCTACAACGTCGGCATGGGGCACACCCTGCCCGTTTCCGTCGCCATCCACATCGCCGAACTCGCAGGCGAACATTTCGGCGGCGAAGTCAAACTCGAACAAATCAAAATCGGCGGACAGGAAGCCGGCAACATCCAACTGGCCGCCTGCTGCCACCCCGTTCCCGGCGACAGCATCCGCGCCGTATTGCTGAAAGACAAAGGCATGGTCGTCCACCGCGACGCCTGCCCCACCCTGCTGAAAACCGACCCCGAACACCAGCTCGACGCGGGATGGGACATCATCCGCAACCAAGACTACCGCGTCGGCCTGACCATCCGCTCGCAAGACACCCACGGCCTGTTTGCCATGATTGCGCAAGCCATCTCCAACGGCGGCGCCGACATCGAATCCGTCGACACCCCCCGCAAACCCGACGGTTCCGAAGGTTTCATCGAAGTCCGCTTCCTGATTAAAACCGCCGGCACCGAACAGCTCGGCGACATCATCCGCAACATCCGCGCGATACCGCAGGTCAGGGACGTGATACGCAGTTAAACCGTCCGGTTCCCATCACCGCAAAGGCCGTCTGAAAAACTTTCAGACGGCCTTCGTTCTATTTTAAAAGACTGCGTTCGGACATTGCGTTGCCAACATACCGGCAAGGCAGATTTCTCCGGCTTCCGTCATTCCCTTGAACACGGGAATCCAGGTTTGAAATCCGTTATCCCGATGGGTAAGCAAGAACCTAAAAATCACAGGCAGATTCCAACCCGCCCGAAAATAACGGCAACAGCGGCTTTGTTCCTCATTTGTCAACACAACATCAAAACCCGTCTTGCAATAAAAAACCAGGCCGTCTGAAAACCTTTTTTTCAGACGGCCTTTACTGCCGCACAGGGCGCATCATGCGGCAATGTTTCTCACGTTCACAAATAAACGATTTCCCCCGTGCGCCCTTTGCTTTCTTCGCTGGACCACCACACAAACTGCGGCAGAATGTCGGTGTATTCCTTGCGTTCGCTTTTCGCTTCGCCCGGATGCGATTTAATGCGCTGCGGCGAATTGACGGGGCCGGGAACGAGTACGTTGGCACGCAGGTTGGGGAAACGTTCCCATTCGTCGGCGGCAACTTTGCACAGGTAGTTCAAGGCCGCTTTCGATGCACCGAAGCCGCCCCAGTAGGCTTTCGGGGTTTCGCCGTGGCTTTCGCCGACGAAAATCACCGATGCGTCGGCCGACTCTTTCAGCAGCGGGAAAAACGCGCGGGTTAAAGCCATCGGCGCAACGGTGTTGATGCGGTATTGGTTGACCCATTCGGCTACGGTTTGGAAATCGAGCGGCGAGAGTGCGTAGAAATAGCTGGCGCAGTGGACGATACCGTCGAGTTTGCCGCCCGTGGCTTCGGCGATGGTGGCGGCCAAACGGTCGAACTCGGCTTCTTCGGCGGGCAGCAGGTCGAAGCAGATGGCAAACGGTTCGGGATGGCCTGCGGCGGTGATGTCGTCGTAAACCTTTTCGAGCTTTTTCTGGTGGCGGGCAACCAGAATCACGGTTGCGCCCGCTGCGGCATAGGCTTTGGCAACCTGTTCGCCGATGCCTTGCGATGCGCCGGTAATCAGGATGGTTTTGTTGTTGAGCAATGCGGCGGTCATGTCGGTTCCTTTCGGGATTTTTTGCGTATGGTAACAGCAGGCTGTCTGAAAAAACAGGTTGCTTCGGGGGAAAACGGGGGATACCGCAGCCGCTTACCGAACCGTTTTGTTGCAGAGCATGCCGGAAAATAATGGGCGGGAATCAGGTTACCGGCTGTGTGCGGGGGCGGATAAGGCCGTCTGAAAACGGTACAGCAGATGCCGCCCGACAACCGCCGCCGTCTTTTTCAGACGGCCTTAACTGTAGAAATCAACCGCCCAAATCCGCCATGCACACGTCCGCCGCCGCCAATCCGCTCTGCACCGCCGCTTCGAGCGTGGCAGGGTAACGCGGATGCAGGTAATCGCCTGCGGGGTAGATGCGGCGGTGGTGCAGCCATGCGGTATCGGGCAGCACCCTGTCGACGACGGATGCGGCGGTGGCGCGTTTTTCGGTAATCACGCGTGCGGACAGCGGTTCGCCCAAATACGGACAAAGCCGCTTCACATCGGCGTGTACGCGCTGCGCCCATTCCTGAGCGGGATACGCGCCGTTGCGGTCGGACAGGCTCACCACCGCCGCGATTTCATGCGCCGAACCGCCGAGCGCGGCGCGGTGGACGAGCCATTGCGCGCAACCTGCGGCCAAGCCCGTCAGCGGCGCGGGCAGATGCACGGTTTCGGCGTAACGCAGATACACGGTGGTAATCGCGTGGTAACGGATGTTCCGATAGGCCGTCTGAATGAATTCGGGCGTTTCAGACGGCATCAGCGCGGCGGCATGATACGGCGCAACGGCCAGAACCACGGCATCGAAAGTTTCCCCGCCCACCGACACTTTCCCGTCGGGCAGCGTGTTCAGACGGCCTGCGCGGGTTTCCAGCCGCACCGACGCGCCGTGCCGCCGCAGGAAATCGAGTGCCGGTTCGGGCAGGATTGCGCCCAAATCGCGGCGCGGCAGCAGATAGTCGCTGCCCGCCTTGTCCGCCCACACGCCGTCTGAAAGCACGTTGCACAAAATTTCCACACTCGCGGTTTCCAGCGGCGTGTTCAGCGCGCCCCACACCAGCGGCTGCCAAAACTGCATCACCAGCTTGCGCGGCACATTGCGCCGTGCCAGCCATTCGCCGACGGCCATATCGGGCAGCGGCGAAGCGTGATACTGCCTGAGCGCGTGCATATCGTTGACGAGTTTGAGTTTTTCCGAAAAACGCAGGTTCTGCGCCTTGAAAATACCCGCCGCGATGTGCAGCGGCGCAGGCAGGGATGCCGTCTGAAAACGCAGCCCGTCGGCCATATGCCATTGCAGCGGCAGCCGTAGGAAGGCATCCTCCTCCCGCACGCCGAGCTGCCGCAGCAGCCCGAGCACGCCGCGGTATGCGCCGATTAAAATATGCTGGCCGTTGTCGAGAAACTCAAACCCCGCCGCATCACCGCCCAGCGCACGCGCCCGCCCGCCCGCCAGTTTGCCCGCTTCAAACAGCGTAACGTCCGCCCTGCCCGCCAGCCGCACGGCGGCAGACAAGCCCGCCCAACCGGCACCGATAACGGCGGTTTTTTTACGGGAAGCAGACGGTTTCATGGCGGTTTCTCCTGCGGGCGGTTCGGGGGTTGGGGGTTACAGTTTGGGTTACGGTTTGGATTACGAAGGTCTGATTCGGACGTATCCGCACCGGATTTTCAGACGGCATACCGCAGCAGACACCCGCCGTCTGAAAACCGTGCAAACGCAGGGGCAACGCCCTGCCGTCCGCCAATTATAACCGATTCGCCTCCGCCATCCCCGCCCCATTCCGTCGGCAGGCCTGCGAAGCGCGGCACAGCGTAGGCGTTGCGGCCGTCAGGCCGTCTGAAAACCTTAACCGCCCGACACCGCTGCTGCCGAAATGAAAAGCCGTTTCCAAACCGCCATCGCGGTTATTCCGTTCATTCCACCGGCTACAAACATCCCTTTCCCCAAGCCGCCCGCACAGCAAAGGCCGTCTGAAAACACCCGATGTCCGGTTTCATCCCGGGACACCGTTCCCAAGCGGTAGGCTTCGTCAGCGGCGCGGACAGGTACACGGTTTCGGCATCACGCAGATACACGCCGGTAACGGCATGGTAACGGATATTCCGACAGGCCGTCTGAATGCATCCGGATGTTTCAGACGGCATCCGCACAACAACGTGATGCGGCATAGCGGCCGAAACCGCGGCACCGGAAAGTTCCCCACCAACCGCACCCGACGGCACGCTGCCCCAAACCGCACCCTAAACAAAGACCGTCTGAAAAAATTTTCAGACGGCCTGTTTACCGTTTTACCGGAAAATCAACGCGATTCGCGGCAGGTTGTTTCCGTAACGTTGCCGTAGCGGTCGGAGAACGTTAACACACCTTCGCGGCCTTTCTCATGCCATTCGACCTTGCGGTCGCCCGACACATAAAGTTCGCCCGAACCGGAGCGCGCGCGGGTCAGCACGGCGCGGCCCATGCTGTCGCTCAAACCGTATTCGGCGGTTACGCTGTCCAAACCGTGGCGTTCCAAACGCACGTCAAAAGCATTGCGGCAGCGGAACACGCTGACGTGCCGGCGCGAATCGTCGCGGCCGAAATCGTGGGAATGGCGGCGGTCGCGGTCTCGGAAATCACGATCGCGAAAATCACGGTCGCGGTCGATATTGCGCGTATCGCGGATGGGTTCGTCGTAATAGGGATCGTAGTTGTCGGAATAACCGTCCGCAGCACAGGCCGAGAGCATCGCGGCCAAACAGGCGGGCAGAATCAGTTTCGTCAGTTTCATGACAGCTCCTTTTTGGAAACATTTGGAAGTTATACCGTAACACGGCACACAATCATGCTAACCGCCCCACCCGCCTCGCAGCAAGCACGCTTAACCTGCATTTACCGCCCTGTGTATCAGGTTTACCGAATGTGTGGCGGCAGATGCAACAGGCAAAACAGGCACTTTGCGGAATTTGTCCGAAAGCGGTTGTTTGTGAGGAAGATAAGGCCGTCTGAAAGGGTTTCAGACGGCCTTTCCGCACATCGTAATACGTTGCGTCAAATTCAAATATAGTGGAATGCAAACTGCTGAACCAAATCCGCACTCAAACTTTTCGCCACGGGACAAGTATGCGCCGCCGCTTCCAAGACCGCGCGGCTGCGTTCGTCCAAATTGGCACTCAAATAAAAATCCACCGTGATTTTGGCCACACGGCGCGGATTGGCCGCCATTTCCTTGCCCACTTCCGCCCGCGCACCGGCCAAGTCCACGCCCAAATCATCGGCTTTCATGCCCATAATCGTCAGCGCACAGGCCGCGAGCGAAGTCGCCAGCAAATCCGTCGGCGAAAACGCCTCGCCCTTGCCGTTGTTGTCCGTCGGCGCGTCGGTGGAAATCGTGTCGCCGCTTTGCAGGTGGGTTAAATCGTTGTGCAGGTTGCCGGTGTAGCGGACGGTGGAGATGTGGGACATGGTGTTTCCTTTGGGTTTGTTGCATTAGAAAAGGTTATCTGAAAAAGCTGAGATGGCTGTGGAGCATTATGATAGTGCAAAAGTTATTCAACATCATGATTATAACGCCAACCATTTCTATATTTCACAGCTAGAGAAATAATTTCATCGTCTCTGAATCTATCATCTCTTGATAAATTATCTATCATATTCTCAAATGTCTCTTTAGAATCATATAAACTTTCTAAGGAATCCCAGAATAAAGTATCTATAGTTTGAGTATAATAACTTCCAACAGATTGTCTATAAACAGTAGATTTTGAATTTCTTAATAGGCTTAATAAAATCTCTGTAGATTTTAAGGGTAGCTGAATATTTGGAGAAATTTCTTTCATTTTTACAAACAGCCAAAGTAGATTCCATTCATCAGCTAAATCTACTTCATCAGTATTTTTAAAATTATCTATGAGTTTATTTTCAAGATTTTTCACATCAGAAAGTGGTAGAAGCTTGTGTCCACGCCCTTCTCGATAGCCTATAATCTCCAATATTTCATGTAAAGAAGATAAGTTTATGTCAGGAATAATTTTTTCAATTAAATTAAAACGCCTATCTTCTGGTGTCTTTCTGATCAATCTATATATTAAAGTAGTAGCCTTGAATTTATCTCCTAAGTCATAAATGCTTTTTTTATCATCTGACAATAAAGGAATTAATTTAAATAATACGGGTATACTCGCAATTGCATGCTCTACTGTAAATTCATCTTCAAAATTAAAGAGATTATTAATGATACCAGACCATTGAGGTAAGTGTATTTCTTTAAATAATAGTTGCAATTCCTCCCTATTTTTCATGGATAAGAATATTTTATTAGCTTCTAAATATTCTAAGAATTCAGAATTTTGAAATTTCTCAAAATAGAAATTGAAAAAAATAGGACTTGCAATTTGTTTGTTTTTTAAAAATATTCCTTTGTATGATGAGTCATAATAAACAGGAGAATTCATATATTTTCTAGACATTGGAAAAATATTTTCTATTAGACTTTCATATATGGAATTATTTTTGATAAATTCTGATATTCTTTGAATCTTACTATCATCGCTCTCATAGCTCAAAGAGTCATCTAACAATAGACTTTTAATTTCATAAATTTCATGGAACTTATCTGGATTAAATATTCTAATGGCCTCTAATGCCAAAATATCCACAGATTCAATTTTATTTTCAATTTCCTTTAATGTTTGTGATACCGCCATGATGTAACGCTTAACATCTCTAATATTTTTTAGAAATGGCTTGATAATTTCATAAAAAATATTTCCCCAGCGAGTTTCATCAAATTGGTGAGGTATGGATTTTAAAACTAAATCTAATTGTGAAAACAAATATTGCTGTAATAGATTTTCTGAAATCTTAGGTATATCGAAGCTTAATTGCAGAATTTTTTCTAGGTAAGCCATACCATCAATTTGGTTTTGTTCTGACAAGGCGTGAGCTACCCGTAATCTATCAAAAGCTAACAAGTATATGATATTAGGAAAATTAGCTGTTAATCTAACTAGCTTAAATATTTCTTGTATTTCACTAGAAGTTAATCTATCAACATCATCAATAATAACAACAATAGGTTCAGAAAGTTGGCTAAGTTGATTAAAAATTTCATTTCTTAACCCCAATAATCCTCCTTCTTTTTTATTAAGATATCCTGAAGTAAATTTCAGTATTGAACCAGCCGCTCCTATAAAAGAACCAGCCATTGGAATATCTTTAAATTCTGAAAAAAATTCGCCAAATCTATTAAGGTTATCTGCGATATCTTTTTTATCAATAAGTCTTAATTGGCTGGCTAATTCACTAAAAAATATAGAAATTAAATTATCAATCCCTGTAAACATCCATGGGTTAAATTCAATAATATCTGCTTTATCAGTCAACTCTTCTTTCATAAGATTTAAATAGGAAGTTTTACCAATGCCCCACTCTCCCTGCACTCCTATCACAAGGCCATTTTTATAATCAATTGATAAAATATTTTTTGCTAAATTTATAGCACTATTGGTTCTATTCAAAATATCTTCAGATTTTGTTTGAATGGGATTGTCATTTTTGATATTCATCATGTATATCCTAAATAAAAAGGCCATCTGAAAATTATTTCAGACGGCCTTTCCTATGTCAATTCAATCCATTAAATACTAAAAGTTACACTATTTCCAACTTCGCAAACTTAGTATCCAACTCTTTTACCCCCTCTTTCCCGAAATTAATCGTCAACCTAGCCGACTCGCCTTTGTCCACCGCGTCGATGATCACGCCGGTGCCGAATTTGGCGTGGCGGACGTTTTGACCGATTTTGAAACCGCCGTAGTCTTGTGTTTTTTTGTAGTTTTCCACGACGGGTTCTTTGGTTTTCGGGCGCGGTTCGGCGGCGAAGGTGTGGAAGCGTTGCTGCTGCGCCGACAGTACATGGACGATTTCGGCGGGGATTTCTTCGACGAAGCGGGAGACGATGCCGAACTGGGTTTGGCCGTGCAGCATGCGCTGTTGCGCCATGGAGATGTAGAGCCGTTTGCGGGCGCGGGTGATGGCGACGTACATCAGGCGGCGTTCTTCTTCGAGGCCGCCGCGTTCGGCGAGGCTCATTTCGCTGGGGAAGCGGCCTTCTTCCATGCCGGTGAGGAACACGGCGTTGAATTCGAGGCCTTTGGCGGCGTGCACGGTCATGAGCTGCACCGCGTCTTCGCCTGCGCCTGCCTGATTTTCGCCGGACTCGAGCGCGGCGTTGCTTAAAAAGGCGAGCACGGGAAAGGCGGGGGAGGCCTGCAAATCTTCGGGAATGGTTTCGAACGTGGTGTCTTCGGGGCGGAATTCGACGGCGGCGTTAATCAGCTCTTGCAGGTTGTCGATACGGTCTTGGTGTTCGCCTTTTTGGGTTTTGTAGAATTCCATCAGGCCACTGTCGTGCACCGCGCCGACGGTGAGTTCGGCAAGGGAAAGCTGGCCGACCTGCTGCCGGAGGTTTTCGATGATGCGCACGAAGGCGGCGATTTTGGCGTTTTTCACGGCGGCGGCGCAGGCGGCCTGCCACAGGGAAACACCCTGTTCCTGCGAGGCCGTCTGAATGTTTTCCACCGTGCGCGTGCCGATGCCGCGTGCGGGCACGTTAATCACGCGCAAGAGCGCGTTGTCGTCGTCGGGATTGACGGCGAGCCGCAGGTAGGCCAGCGCGTGTTTGATTTCCTGCCGTTCGTAAAAGCGCAGGCCGCCGTAGATTTTGTAGGACACGCCGCTGCGGAACAGGGTTTGCTCGATCACGCGCGATTGGGCGTTGCTGCGGTAGAGCACGGCGATGTCGCTCAAATTCCAGCCCTCGCGGTGCAGCGATTTGGCTTCGTCCACCACAAACTGCGCTTCGTCCAAATCGGTAAACGCGGAGAAATAGCGGATTTTGTCGCCTGCCGCCGCGTCGGTGCGCAGGTTTTTGCCCAAACGTTCGGCGTTGTTTTCAATCACGGCGTTGGCCGCGACAAGAATATGGCCGTCTGAACGGTAGTTCTGTTCCAACTTAATCGGCGCGTCGATGCCGAATTCGTTCATCAGCGCGGCCATATTGCCGACGTGCGCGCCGCGGAAACGGTAAATCGACTGGTCGTCGTCGCCCACCGCAAACACCGCCGCATTGCCGCCCGCCATCAATTTCAGCCACGCATATTGCAGCTTGTTGGTGTCTTGGAACTCGTCCACCAAAATATGGTTGAAGCGGTTTTGGTAATGGTTGCGCAGGATTTCGTTGGCTTGCAGCAGCTCGTAGCTGCGCAGCATCAGCTCGGCAAAATCCACCACGCCCTCGCGGTTGCACCATTTATCGTATTCGGCGTAACACTCAATCATGCGGCGCGTGTGCGGATCGGGCGCGTCGAGCTTGTCGGCCCGCAAACCCGCCTCCTTCTGCGCATTGATAAAACCCTGCAAACTGCGCGGCGCGATGATTTCCTCGGCGATATTCAACTGTTTCAACAGGCGTTTGATTAACGAAAGCTGGTCGCCGCTGTCGAGAATCTGAAACGCCGACGGCAGCCCCGCATCGCGGTGGTGCAGGCGCAGAAAACGGTGGCACAGGCCGTGAAACGTCCCCAGCCACATCGCGCGCACGTTCACCGGAAGCATCGCCCCCAGCCGCGTCTGCATCTCCTTCGCCGCCTTGTTGGTAAACGTTACCGCCATAATGCTGTGCACGCTCGCCTGACCGCTTTGCAAAAGCCACGCAATCCGCGTCGTCAGCACACGCGTCTTACCGCTGCCCGCCCCAGCCAGCACCAAAGCCGATTGCGGCGGCCAAGTTACCGCGGCGAGTTGTTCGGGGTTCAAGCCTTGCAGCAGGGAAGAGGATGGATTTTCGGGAAACATGGGGATAGGCCGTCTGAAAAATGATTATGGGCGGATTATAAAGGATAGGCCGTCTGAAAACATTTTCAGACGGCCCGGAATATTTCCGACGTTGCGTACGGTTACGCCGCTTGATGCGGCTAACCGTACCTACTTGGGAAACAGGCAAAGGCCGTCTGAAACGTTTTCAGACGGCCTTATCCGTAAATCCGTAATATTGCATATTAAGTACGGTAGCCGATTCTCAAATATCGCATGTACACACGGCAACCGATATTGCTCCGCCTGCCGTCATTTCCGCGCTGGCGTGAATCCATACTTGGTTTTCACAAACGCCTGAATAAAAAACGTTTCCTGATTTTGCTGTGGATTCCCGCCTGCGCGGGAATGACGGGTTGGGTGGGCATGGCAGCAGCAATGGTAATGAACAGACATCGGCTCGGTAGATATGATACGGTTAGATAAGGTAGGTACGGTTAGCCCGCCCCTGCGGGCGTAACCGTACGCAACGGTGGATAACACTCAAGGCCGTCTGAACAGCGGTTTCGTACGGTTACGCCCGCAGGGGCGGGCTAACCGTACCTACGTCCAACTACAAACAGAAGCCGTCTGAAAACGAAGGCCGTCTGAAAACTTTTTTCAGACGGCCTTCGTTCCGACCGCATCCGTCAAACTCCTGCCAAATCGGCCAGCCAGATTCTGCTGCGCAGTCCCCAATAGCTGCTGATGCCCGTGGTGTGGTGCACCATTTTTCCCTGTTTGACCAATATCACGGTCGGCGTAACGGCCACGTCCCACTGCCGTGCAATCTGTCCGTCGGCATCGTTGACGGCGGGGAAGCCCAAGCCGCGCTGCTTCATGTATCGGGCGATTTCCGCGTCGCTGCCCGACGACAGGGCGATGCTGGCCACGGGGATGCCGTCGCGCCGTAAGTCTTCGACGGCGGGAGACGTGTAGCGGCAGATGCCGCACCAGCTTCCCCAGAAATAGACGACGGCGGTACGCTCGCGGCTGATGTCCGCCAAAGTACGGCGGCTGCCGTCGAGCATGGTCAGGGGCTGCGAAGCGGCTTGGGCAGGCTCCGTCGGTTTGCGCCACCAGTCCATGATGAATGCGGCGACGGCAAACACCAGCAGGGCTTGGAAAACGGATTTGAGCGCGGATATGAATTTGTTTTTCATGGGATGTGTGGTCAGGCAAACTGTCGGCGATGATACGCCCTGCCCGTTCTCCGTACAAGACGGCGGCGGTGCGCTCCTTTTTTCAGACGGCCTTTGCCTAATCGGGTGCAAACTGTTAAACTGCAAACCCTATTTTTATTCAAAGGCATACCGGTTTACCATGAAAGACGCAGACGAGAGCAGCAGTTGTCCCGCTTTTTCCGCGCCGTATGCCCGATGTTCCGGCAGCTTGATTGCGAATCAGGCTGCCTTTTTGCATGGCTGCGAAACGGGCGGCAAACGGCGTGCCGTTTTCAGACGGCCTGCCTGAAAGGCATTCCTGTGGGGCTGCTGGACAAGATACGGAAGCATCAAAAAGCCGAACGCGAGCTGGAAGCGGCTGTATTGCGCGAACAGCTGACGCTGCCGTATATGTGGCTGGCCGGCATGCTGGTATCCGCCTGCGTATGTTTTACCGCATTCGGCGTGTGGGCGTGGCACCGCGATATTTATGCCGACCCGCAGGCTGCGCCGAAAGTGCTGCATTATCCGCAGGCGGTGTTGGCGCGTTGGCCGTCGAAATGGGAAGACGACAACGGTAATTATCATACGGAAATCACGCTGAACCTGCCGGCAAACGGCAAAAGCATCCGGCTCGACTGCGGCGGCGTGGAAGATACGTTGTGCCGCTTTGAGCCGCCGTTTGGAGAACAGGAGCGGCTGCCCGCCGAAAATGCCGTGTTGTGGCAAATTTCCAAACGCATTTATTTGGTTCAAAAAATCGGCTACACCCGCAACGGCCATACCGTATCTCTCGAAAACGAACAGATTCGGACGGTTTCAGACAGCCTGAAAGCCGACGCGGTGCGTACGGTAAACACTTGGTTCAAACGCGCGGCGGCTGCGGTGGTGTTGTGGCTGCTGATGACGGCGGCAATGTTTTTCTACCGCGGCTGACCGCCGTTTTTCAGACGGCCGTCTGAAAACGCAAAATATGCAACCCATTCAAACAAAACATTAAAAAGGATTCTGAACATTATGGATTTCAGTTGGTTGGCCGAACCGCAAACATGGATAGGCTTTGCAACTTTATTGATACTCGAAGTGGTGCTGGGCATCGACAACCTGGTCTTCGTGGCGATTCTGGCCAACAAGGTCAAGCCTTCGCTGCGCGACCGCGCGCGGCTCACGGGGCTGACGCTGGCGGTTTTGATACGCATCGTGATGCTCGGCTTCATGTCGTACATCATCACGCTGACCGCGCCGCTGTTTTCCGTCGGGGACATGGACGTGTCGGGCAAAGACCTGATTATGCTTTCAGGCGGCCTGTTCCTGCTCTACAAAGCCACGACCGAGCTGCACGAGCGGCTGGAAGGCCACAACCATTTCGCCGTGGCCGACACCCATAAAAAACACGCGCCGTTTTGGGGCGTGGTGGTGCAGATTCTGATATTGGACGCGGTGTTTTCCGTCGATTCCGTAATTACCGCCGTGGCGATGGTCGACCATATCGTCGTGGCGATGGCCGCCGTGGCCGTGGCGATGGCCACCATGATCTGGGCGAGCAAACCGCTCACCGAATTCGTTGACCGCCACCCCACCGTCGTCATGCTCTGCCTGGGTTTTCTGCTGCTCATCGGCTTCAGCCTGATTGCCGAAGCCTTCCACTTCCACATTCCCAAAGGCTATCTCTACGCCGCCATCGGCTTCTCGATTCTGATTGAAGCGTTCAACCAGATTTCGCAGAAAAACAGCCGCAAAAACGACTACATCAGCTCGTCGTGGCGCAAACGCACGGCGGAAAACGTGCTCGGCATGATGGGCATCCGCGAAAGCGTGCTGGCCAAAGCGGGCGGCGAAGCCGAAGACGACAGCCGTTTCGAAGAAAACGAAAAATCCATGATCCGCAGCGTACTCACGCTCGCGGAACGGCCGATTCCCGGCGTGATGGTGCCGCGCCGCGACATCGCCCGCCTCGACATTTCGCAAAGCCGCGAAGAACAGTACGCCCAACTGCAAAACACCCCTTACAGCCGCCTGCTGGTGGTCGGCAAAGCGGGCGTTGACGAACCCTTGGGCTACGTCAACAAAAAAGACCTGCTCACGCAGATGCTCGAAAACGGCGGGTTCAATATTCAGACGGCCTTGCGCGAACCGCTGGTACTGCCCGATTCCGCCACCGCGCTCAACGCCATCGAACTGTTCCGCAAAAACAGCGCCGATTACGCGCTGGTGGTCGACGAATTCGGCGCGGTACTCGGCATGCTCACCATGAAAGACCTGATGGAAGCCATCGCAGGCGAGTTCCCCGAAGCATTCGAACGCGAAGAAGAACCGAGCGTGCAGGAAAACGCCGACGAAAGCCTGACCGTTGACGGCGCACTCGAATACGTCGAACTCGCCCCGCAGCTCAACCTGCCGCCGCAAAACGAAGACGCCGACTTCCACACCGTCGCCGGCCTGATTATGGAAGAGCTGCAAAGCATCCCCGACGTGGGCGACCATGCCGACTACTGCGGCTGGCGTTTCGAAGTGGCCGAAAAAGAAGGCCAGCGGATCGAACGGGTAAAAATCACCAAACTGCCCGAAGAATAGCCCCGCCGTCCCGTCGTCGGATGATTGATGCAGGATATGATTTGCAGGATAACGCAGGTACGGTTAGATAACGTAGGTACGGTTAGCCCGCCAAAGCGGGCGTAACCGTACACAACGCCGGATAACATGCAAGGCCGTCTGAAAATTTTCAGACGGCCTGTTTTGAATAGAATCTGTAAATCTTTTCCCAATTAACCGAAAGAACGTCCGCCGAACTGTCTTTCCGAAGCAGTTCTTTCTATTAAGGTTTTTTCCGCCTCAGCAGCAAGCT
>NZ_JBHCJY010000026.1:0-12203 GCF_041804105.1 Neisseria sp. | reverse complement strand
TCTTCATTTAAAACAACTTTCAAATGAACTGCTTTAGGAATATGAAACGGCAACGCTAATTCTTCACCATCCAGCCCTTGGTTTTGGACAAACTCATACGTCCGATACAATTTCTGCATCCAACTCATAATCCCAACTCCTTGGCTTCGTCTTCCACCGGCTTCACGTTCTCGCCGCGTTTGAACGGTTTTTCAGGCTGCATTGCGCGGATAAAGCGGGTTTTCAGACGGCCTGTGTCGTTCACGCTTGGAAACTCAATCACGCCGTGCTGCATATTCGCCGCCCAGAAGCGGCTGACAAGTTCGTTTTTGCCCGTTTCTTCGGGGTATCCGAAACTGTGGAACATCAAGCCGAAATCGAGATTGTCGATTTCATCGTAAAAACCCGCTTCCCCGTCGCGGCTGGGAGCGCCGAATTCGCACGGCTCGACATAGCCTTGGCAGTCGCGCGTGCCGAGAAAAATATCCTGCCGCCCGCCGCGATCCAGCATTCTTTCGGCGATGGCGATATGCTTGCCGGCGATGCGGTCGCCCTTAAGTTCTTCCCAGTTTTCGTTCCAGGTGAAATGCGCTTCGACTTGGTATTCCACGTCCTGCAAAAAGGTGTAAATCGCCAGGGTGTTGCCGCCGTTCCAGTCCAGCGGTTTGGTGGATTTGCTTTGGGTGCGGATGGGCTTCATGACGCGCACGCGGTCGATATGCCAGATCAGCGTGGGCTTCCAATAAATGCTTTTTAAAATGCCTTTAAGCGCTTCGTACGTCGGCACTTGGTAGCTGAATTTTTCGCCGCCGATTTTGGTGACGGGGTCGGTGAACAAGGCTTGCCGCCCCCATACGCGGAAAGTGATTTGGTTGTTCATATTGCTCCTTCTATAAATCGTAAAACGTCATTTCGCCGGTTTGCTGAACCGACAATCCGTATTCGTCGCTGTAATGTTCGTCTTTCAAATAATAAATGCCCGAACCCGCCTGCACTTCCTGTATGGCTTGTTCTTTTTCCAGCTTGTCCCACACATTCGGAAACACGTTGACGCTGTAGCGTTGCGCGGCCTGCAAAGTGCGGTACATTTCTTTCGGATTCCACGCGCCGCACAATTCGGCAATCAAATCTTTGCCTGCGCCGTGCGGCACAATTACGGCACGGGTCGGCGCGTCAATCGCGGCAAACGCCTGTCCTGCGCTTTTAAACGACTGCATCAGCAAAGGAAACGGCTTGGTGCGCTTGTCGTTTTTCGGTGAATACGCGTTGAGGCGGTTATCGGACAGCCAGTCCAGCAGACTGCCCGATGCGCTGTTTTTGACGGAATACGCCATTTCACCGCTGCGGCTGTAAAAATAGTATTGGAAATACTGCTGCATCGCCACAGGCTGCAAAATATCCTGCCCCGCAAATTCGCGCAGCACGCGGTCGGCGTTGCACTGGCCGATGTGAATATCGGGCAGCACTTGCGCCAAATTCGGTTCTTGCAGGTTCAGCACATACACCTGTCCTTTGCCGCCTTTTTCGCCGTGGCGGTTGCAACGCCCCGCTGCCTGGGCAATGCTGTCCAGCCCGCCCAATGCGCGGATGACGCAGGCCATCGAAATATCCACGCCCGCTTCAATCAACTGGGTGCTGATGCAGATGACGGGTTCTTGGTTTTTCAGACGGCGTTTGATTTCATCGAAAAGGGTTTTGCGGTGTGCGGCGCATTGGTTGGTGCTCAGATGAAACAGGGCTTCGGGCGGCACGTTTTGGCGTTGGCAATATCGGTAAAGCTCCTGCGCCCATTTTTTGGTGTTGACGACAAACAGGCAGCTTGAGACTGCCTGAAACTGTTCCAATAGAAACGCACCCGCATCATCCACCGACCAGCCGCCTGCTTTTGGCCGGTAAGAGATTTCCACACGGGACAAATCGGCGAACAATTGATCCAATGCTTGGCTTGCGCCCATGATTTCGGGATCATCCGCCAGCCTCAATTCGCCGAATTCCGATTTGGGCAATTTATCCAGCAGCGGCTGGGTTGCCGTACACAACACCGCGCTGCTTTTACCGAACTGCGTGAGCCAGTTGAGCACATTGCAAAACAGATGCACGCATTTCACCGGCAGGGTCTGGATTTCGTCGAAAATCAACACACTGCGGGTCATCGGATGGATATGCCGTGCGCCGCGCGTGCCGCCGCCGAACCAGGCATCCAGAAACTGCACCATGGTGGTAAAAACAATCGGCTTGTCCCAGTTTTCCGACAGCAGTTTGTCCTGCCAGTTTTGCTTTTCAGGCTCGAGATTGGAATGATGTTCGAGTACCCAATCTTCGCCGAGAATGTCGCGCACGGCTTGGGCATTTTGGTCGATGATGGAAGTGTAGGGAATGATGTAAATGATGCGGTCGAGATGGTGCTTTTGCGCATGATGCAGCGCATAACGCAGGCTCGCCAAGGTTTTGCCGCCACCCGTCGGCACGGTCAGCGTATAAATGCCCTGCGGGTCGGCGGCGCGTTTCAGGCAGGCATCGGAAATATCGCGGCGGATTTGGTCGATGGTATAACGGATTTCAAAATTTGCCAAATGGCTTTCGAGCCTTTCGATCGCCTCCTGCCAATCCGGCTTCTCCGTCAAACGGCGCAAATCTTTCTGCGTTTCGCGCTCAAAATCGGCGCTGTTGATGCGGTCAGCATCAATCAGGCAACTAAACAGGAAACGGGTCAGGCAGCCGAGATAGAACTCCTCAATTTTATGAGAGGTTTTAATCCTTCCTGTCGCACGTTCTTCCTGAAAAGAAATAATCATCGGCTGTACGATCGGCTTTAATACGGAAAACAATTGTTTGACCAAATCTTCACTTGCCAACCGCTCCGCCTGCCATTTTACCGCTTCATCAGCATTGCGTTCGCATTCCGCCAAATGCGTCAGCGCATCGTCTTTTTGAAAACGCTCAAGCCACTTTGTCTCACCTTCAGGATTTAAACAGTCAATCAACCCCGCCCCATGATGCGACGCAATGCACAAGCCCAACATCTGCCCGACCAACTCCCCGATGCCGTTTGCCGCCCCGAACTTTTTCAGACGGCCATATACCCACTGCGCGCCTGCGGTGGAGTGGTCGATTTTCCGGCCGTTCGGAAGCGTATCTTCCACATCAATATCAGGATTTACACCTGTTGCCGCTTTGATGTATTCCTGAAACGCCAACGCATATTTGCCGAAATCGTGCATTAGACCAAGCAGTTCGCCTGCGCTGGCCAAGTTTAGCTTGGCGGCCAAATTGCGGGAGATTGCTGCGGTTTCTGTAAGGTGAATTTCGACGGTTTGGATGTTGTGATCGGTATAGCGAACATGTGCGATATAGCTCATAAAATTATCCTATACAAGCACAATGATGATGATATTCTTAAAATATTACATAAAATAAATTCCGTCATTAATATTTTATGGTTATTTACTGTTTTGGTGTTTAGTAAGATTCTGCTCAGCTTCTTTGACAGCATTCTCCAGCCCCTGAATACGTTCCTGATAACGGACATAGTTACGCTCATTACCATAACGTATCTTCCTGCCCTCTTCTAAAGCACGGCGGGCTTCTTGTAATTTGATTTGGGCTGCCTCTATATTTGCAGAAGAAACCGTTGGAGCAATCTGTTGTTCTGCCAAAGATTGACTATGTACTTGGTTGGAAAAAGTTTCAGACGGCTTATTGGCAAGTAGCGGGGTATAGACCGATGGTTTGCCTAAATCTTGGCGTTTACAGTTTTTCCCTGAACTCTGGGAATAAATACGATTACCTTGACTATCGGTACATTCATACACGACAGAAGCAGGCAAAGAATGAATATTGAAGCAACAAATTAAAAGCACAGCAATTTTTGTGAGTTTCATTTTACTATCCTTATGTGTTTAAATCAGTTTTTATAAAATAACCACCATACAGCCATGAGAATAATGCACATAACAATATTGGCAATAAAAATAATCTTCCATTGCTTCGGCTTACTTACTCTGGATTGATTCCGATATTCTCGCCTTATATAGAAAAACGGGCTAAGTAACATGGACACAGCACAAAGTAAGACAATAATAGCGTAGTAAATTTTTTCCTGTTCCATATTTACCCGTCCATTCTGTCAACACCATTCAAACCATAACCGGCACAATATATATCATCTCTGATGGTAATCAGTGGAGAAAATAATAAACCGTATAGCCAATCAACAAAAAAATAGGGATAAATAGCAATAACGTTTGCCGTTTCCATTCCGGCTCGTCTTTAAGATGATGCTTAATGGTTTCGAATAGGACAAATTTAAAGAGAAATGTGGCTTCACATGCCAAAATAATGCCATTAATCATGTATTGTGCCTTATCTTCAGGCGGCATTAGGGTAAAAGCCGCAATACTGACAAGCGGAATCAGACAGATCACCAGCCAGCGCAACTTCATATTCGGATTACTGTTCATTATGAGCCTTCCGTAATTACTCTGAAACTCTCATGGTAAATAACGGCAGGCCGTCTGAAAATCTGTTTTCAGACGGCCTTTGCCTATATAACGTTTATTCTTCCGGTTGTTCTCCGTCGGTTTCATCCAAACGGCCTTCCGTAATATCCATATTGATGCCTACGGCAGCCCGGATTTTCGCATCGATTTCATCGGCTACTATTGGATTCTCTTTCAACCATACTCTGACGTTATCTTTTCCTTGTCCAATTTTGGCACCGTTATAGCTGTACCAAGCACCAGACTTTTCAATCAGATTATGCTTAACGCCGATATCGATAAGCTCGCCTTCCCAACTTACGCCTTCACCATACAAAATATCGAATTCAGCCTGACGGAACGGAGGAGCAACCTTGTTTTTGATGACTTTGACTTTGGTTTCATTACCAATGACATCGTCACCTTTTTTAATCTGTCCTGTGCGACGAATATCGAGACGAACGGAAGCATAGAATTTCAAGGCATTACCGCCAGTTGTGGTTTCGGGACTGCCGAACATCACACCGATTTTCATGCGGATCTGGTTGATAAATACCACCAGTGTATTGGTACGCTTGATGTGCCCAGTCAGTTTACGCAGAGCCTGACTCATCAAACGGGCCTGCAAACCGACATGGCTGTCCCCCATTTCACCTTCGATTTCAGCTTTGGGCACAAGTGCCGCCACCGAATCGACCACAACCATGTCGACACCGCCGCTGCGAACCAGTGTATCGCAGATTTCCAAAGCCTGTTCTCCAGTGTCGGGTTGGGAAAGATACAACTCTTCTACTCTTACACCGAGTTTGCGGGCGTAAACAGGATCGAAAGCATGCTCTGCATCGATAAAGGCACATATACCGCCGTTTTTCTGACACTGGGCAATTGCTTCCAAACAAAGCGTGGTTTTACCGGATGATTCGGGGCCGAAAATTTCAACGATACGCCCGCGCGGAAGACCGCCCACGCCAAGCGCCAAATCCAAACCGAGAGAACCGGTAGAAATGACTTCGAGATTTTCTTCTTGATGGCTTCCGTCCATCTTCATAATCGAACCCTTACCGAAATTCTTCTCAATTTGGGCTAAGGCAGCGGCTAAAGCTTTACTTTTTTCGTCTGACATAATGGATCTCGTCTAAAATGGATGATTGGATTCGTTACAACGGATTATACCTGCGAATCCGAAAAAGTAAACAAAAAATTAGCAAAAATAAAATAAATCTGAGTTATTAAAAAAAATCTAATTCTAACTCAACTTTATCGGTATACTGTATTTTGATCAAAGTACCGGATACAGTCCTATAAAAATATTCCGTTTGATTTCCCAAGTAATTTTCTTCTGTTGGCATTATTTTGTAAAGAAAAGTCATCCCAATCCGGTTCAGGCCGTCTGAAAAATGTTTCAGACGGCCTGATGCGTATCATAGTTTGCAACCGGCTCGATGACCCGATAGGGATATTTGCGACCTTTACCAATCAGGTTTGCTTTATCACTAAATAACTTACTCGGCCACACAAATCCGACAAACAAATAATACTTGACCCGCTACATCCAATTACATAAAGTATGCGCCACACAGATAGAAATTGGTCAAACCAATTCAGAGAACAGCACAAATGAACACAAACCAAACACCCCAACCCTCCGGCACAGTTCCGTCTGATGCCTACTTTTTCGGCACCTGTCTGCTTGATATTTTTATGCCTGAGGCAGGCATGGATGCTATTACCCTTATAGAGCAGCAAGGCATCCGCATCCATTTTCCAATGGAGCAAAGCTGCTGCGGACAGCCTGCTTTTTCATCCGGACATCCCCAAAAAGCCTTTGATGTCGCCAAAGCCCAGCTCGATCTGTTTCCCGAAAACTGGCCGATTGTCGTGCCTTCCGGTTCTTGCGGCGGCATGATGAAGCACCATTGGCCAACGCTTTTCAAGGGCAGTGAATACGAAGCCAGAGCCAATGAAATTGCCGGCAGGGTCATCGAATTTACCCATTTCCTTCTGGCCATCGGCTATAAACCGCAAGACAAAGGTACACCCGCAAAGGTCGCCGTACATACTTCCTGTTCCGCACGACGCGAGATGAATGTACACCTGTCCGGCTGGCAACTGGTGGACAGTTTGGCGAATGTAGAGCGGGTGGTGCACGACCACGAAAGCGAATGCTGCGGTTTCGGCGGCACATTTTCCGTGAAACATCCCGATATTTCCGGTGCGATGGTCAGCGACAAAGTTGCCGCGCTCAAAGAAACACAAGCCGTAGAAATCATCAGCGCCGATGCTGGCTGTATGATGAACATCGGCGGCAAAATCGCAAAAAGCGAGCCGGGAATGCCCAAGCCCAAGCACATCGCCACTTTCCTGCTGGAGCGAACAGGAGGCAAAGCATGAGTGCACGCGACAATATTTTTACGAAGCTCCGCAAAGCCGACACATACCCCATCCGAGAGCCTGAAACTCAAGAATATTATGGGGAGATGTCGCCGCATTGGGAAAATGAAACAGAACGCCTGAAACATTGGGCCAAGGCCATGCGTGCGGTCAAAACCGAAATTTACTGGACTACCGAACAAAACTGGCCGGAAATCCTGTTGCAGGTAGCCAAAGAAAAAGGCCTGAAAAACATTCTGCTGCCCCTTAAAACTTCAGACGGCCAGAAAGCGGCAGCCGCATTGGAACACAGCGGTATCGAAGTCAAAACCTTTACTCAGGAAATCGAGCACTGGAAAGACGCATTCTTCCAAGACATTGACGCAGGCTTTACCGGCACCCGTTGCGGCATTGCACATACCGGCACACTGATGCTGTGGCCGACGCCGGAAGAACCCCGCAGCCAGAGCCTTGTTCCCCCCGTGCATATCTGCACGTTCCGTACCGACAAAATCTACGACACATTCCATGCCGCCATGCAGGGTGAACAAATGGCAGACAACATGCCTACCAACGTCGTTCTGGTATCCGGCCCTTCCAAAACCGCCGACATTCAGCTTACCCTCGCCTACGGTGCACACGGCCCGCGGGACATGGTGGTTTTGGCCATTTTGCCGCAACACATCAATCCTGCCGATTTGGAGGACTAAATAACATGAACACACAAACCATCCACATCCATCCCAAACCGGAAACTTTCAAACAGAATGCCCGACAAGCCTTGGCCGATGCGCCTTTGCGCAAAAGCCTGCGCACGGCCATGGACATGTTGATGACGCGCAGGAAAGCAGCTTTGTCAGACGAACAAGAACTGCAACTGCTCCGGGATTTGTGCGAACACATCCGCCGCCGTTCCTTATCGCGCCTGCCCGATTTGCTCGAACAGCTTGAAACCAACCTGACCCGCTTGGGTGTCAAAGTCCATTGGGCGGAAACGCCGTCTGAAGCCTGCCAGATTATCCACAACATCATTACAGCCCGTAACGGCAAACTGATGGTAAAAGGCAAATCGATGGTCAGCGAAGAAATCGAGCTTAACCATTATCTGGAAGACAACGGCATCAAAGCCATTGAAAGCGACTTGGGTGAATATATCGTACAGATGGCCGGTGAAAAACCCACCCATATCGTGATGCCCGCCATCCATAAAACCAAGGAACAAGTCAGCGAACTTTTCCATAAAAACCTCGGCACTCCGTTAACCGACGACGTGGACGAACTGACGGGAATTGCCCGCAATGCCCTGCGCGACATCTACCGCACTGCCGATGTCGGACTTTCCGGTGTCAACTTCGCCGTTGCCGAAACCGGCACGCTCTGCCTGGTCGAAAACGAAGGCAACGGCCGGTTGTCCACCACCGTACCGCCCGTCCATATCGCCATTACCGGCATCGAAAAAGTCGTGGCCAAACTGTCTGACATCCCGCCTTTGTACAGCCTGCTTCCCCGCAGTGCCATCGGCCAGCCGATTACCACTTACTTTAACATGATTACCGGCCCGCGCCGCAGCGAAGAACTCGACGGCCCCCAGGAAATGCACCTTGTTCTGCTCGACAACGGCCGCAGCCAAGCCTATGCCGAAGAGCAGATGCGCAAAACCCTGCAATGCATCCGTTGCGGCGCCTGCATGAACCACTGCCCCGTCTACACCCGAATCGGCGGAGCCGCCTACGGAACCACCTATCCCGGCCCCATCGGCGAAATCATCTCCCCCCACCTGCTCGGTTTGGATAAAACCCGCGACTTGCCCACCGCCTGTTCTACTTGCGGCGCATGCAACGAAGTCTGCCCCGTCCGCATCCCTATTACGGAACAAATGATCCGTTTACGCCAAGAGGCACAGCGCTCACCGACCGAAACCGTACCCCATCCCGTCCGCGGACAAGGTGCATCACACAACTTCGGCGAACAAATGGCTTGGCGCACCTTCAACGGCATTTTCAGCGGCAAAAAAGCCTACCGGGCTTTCGGTTGGGCAGCCACTACGTTCCGCGCACTGACTCCCGGCAAACAACTGGGCTGGACAGACTACCGTACCCCGATGAAGCCCGCCGCCAAAACGCTGCACGAAATGATGGCGGAAAGGGAAAGCAAACAGTCTTCCAAAACATAGGATTATCTTTGATTTAAGAGATTTAAGATTACTGCCTCCCGCCAAACCAAGGCCGTCTGAAAACTTTTCAGACGGCCTTGACTTATGCCTTTACACCACGCCAACAGCTCCTTATCCGAGCATCCGCAAGCCCGTAAAATGTGCCATAATACGCAGGCGCTGTTGTTTGGCGCAGAAAAGAAAAACCTATTTTGCCGGACATCTTGTCGGCACCATTTCACAACGGAGTCATTTATGAGCAGCAAATCCACCATCATCTACACCCATACCGACGAAGCCCCTGCCTTGGCGACAAAATCGTTCCTGCCGATTGTCCGCGCATTTGCCAAACACGCCGACATCGATTTCCAAACGGCCGATATTTCCCTTGCCGGCCGCATTTTGGCAACTTTCCCCGATTATCTGGAAGAAAGCCAACGCATCCCCGATGCGCTGGCCGAGTTGGGCAAACTGGTTACCCAGCCCGAAGCCAACGTTATCAAGCTGCCGAACATCAGCGCATCGGTTCCCCAGCTTACCGCAGCCATTAAGGAATTGCAGGCGCAGGGCTACAAAGTGCCCGATTTCCCTGCCGATCCGAAAACCGACGAAGAAAAAGCCGTGCGCGAACGTTACGACCGCATCAAAGGCAGCGCAGTGAATCCCGTATTGCGCGAAGGCAATTCCGACCGCCGCGCCCCTAAAGCGGTAAAAAACTTTGCAAAAAAATACCCCCACAGCATGGGCGCATGGACCAAAGATTCCAAATCACATGTCGCCACTATGTCATCAGGCGATTTTTTCCATAACGAACAATCCGTTACCGTACCCGAAGCCACCACGGTTTCCATCGTTTTCACCGACAAACAGGGCAATAAAAAAGAACTGCGCAAGCCGTTGAGCCTGAAGGCGGGAGAAATCATCGATGCCACCGTAATGAGCAAAAAAGCGCTGGTCAAATTCCTGGAAGAGCAAGTGGCTGATGCCAAAGCGAAAAACGTGCTGTTCTCGCTGCACATGAAAGCCACCATGATGAAAGTGTCCGACCCGATTATCTTCGGTCATGCCGTAAAAGTGTTTTTTGCACCCGTGTTCGAAAAATACGGCAAAGAACTGGCCGCAGCGGGCGTGAACGTGAACAACGGTTTCGGCAATCTGCTGGCCAATCTCGACAAACTCGACGAAACCACCCGCACAGGCGTTCAGACGGTCATCGAAGCCGCCTACGCCGCCGCTCCCGATTTGGCAATGGTGGACAGCGACAAAGACATCACCAATCTGCACGTTCCCAGCGATGTCATTGTCGATGCGTCCATGCCCGCCATGATCCGAAACAGCGGCCGCATGTGGGACAAAAACGGCCAAGCCCAAGATACCAAAGCCGTGCTGCCCGACAGCAGTTATGCAGGACTGTACCAAGTCGTTATCGATTTCTGCCGCGAACACGGCGCATTCGATCCGACCACAATGGGCACCGTACCCAACGTCGGCCTGATGGCGCAGGCCGCCGAGGAATACGGTTCACACGACAAAACCTTTGAAATCGAAGCCGACGGCACGGTACAGCTTATAGATGGCAGCGGCAATGTTCTGACCACCCACGAAGTAGAATCAGGCGATATTTGGCGTGCCTGCCAAACCAAAGACGCCCCCGTCAAAGACTGGGTACAGCTTGCCGTCAACCGCGCCCGCCTGAGCAACACGCCTGCCGTGTTCTGGCTCGACGAAAAGCGCGCCCATGACGCGCAAATCATCGCCAAAGTCAACAAATATCTGGCCGAATGCGACACATCCGGCTTGGACATCCGTATTCTCGCTCCCGTCGATGCCTGCCTGTTCAGCCTGCAACGCATCAAAAACGGCGAAGACACCATCTCGGTAACCGGCAACGTATTGCGCGACTACCTGACCGACCTGTTCCCAATCCTGGAACTCGGCACCAGCGCGAAAATGCTCTCCATCGTTCCCTTGATGAACGGCGGCGGCATGTTTGAAACCGGCGCGGGCGGTTCCGCACCGAAACACGTTCAGCAGTTCCTCGAAGAAAACCATCTGCGTTGGGACAGTTTGGGCGAATTTCTCGCATTGGCCGTATCGTTCGAGCATTGCGCCCAAAAAACCGGCAACACCAAAGCACAGGTATTGGCCGACACGTTGGATGTTGCCACCGAGCAACTGCTGCTGAACGACAAATCGCCCAAACGCAAAGCCGGCGAACTCGACAACCGCGGCAGCCATTTCTACATCGCACTCTACTGGGCGCAAGCTCTGGCCGCACAAAGCCAAGATGCCGGACTGCAAGCCAGATTCGCCCCCGTAGCCGAAAAACTGGCCGCACAAGAAACGCAGATTTTGGCCGAACTCGCATCCGGCAGCGGCAAAGCCGTGGACATCAAAGGCTATTACGCCCCCGACGAAACCGCAGCATCCGCCGCCATGCGACCCAGTGCTGCACTTAATGCAGTGATTGACGCGCTGTAACATACGCCCAACTGCACAAAGGCCGTCTGAAAAAATTCAGACGGCCTTTTTATATATTTTGTTTTAAACCAAGCGGTTTTCAGACGGCCTAAGGCATATCCCAAACACGCTCCGCACCGCAACATTCTCCGTATCCTTTGAAATAAAGCACTACTTGAACAACAAACCCGTCATTCCCAAGCAGGTGGGAATCCAGCAGTTTGAATTTCAGTATTCGTTAGTTAGGAAAGCCACCGTTCCCAACCATCAAACCTAGATTCCCGCCTTCGCGGGAGTGCCGATACAGAGAATTTCAGAGACAGAGAACAAGGAAAAGGATATGGAAAATAAGTACAGGCCGTCTGAAAACGGATCCTGAAGCATTCGTTAAAACGCCCCGAAAACAGTATTTAATTACACGGCATTTGCATCACATACCGCCTAATACTCAAACCGCAGCTTCCGAACGCTCTCCCGTGCGGATGCGCACAGCTTCTTCCACCGGTATGATGAAAATCTTGCCATCACCGATTTTGCCCGAACGCGCGGTTTCGATGATGGTTTCCACCGCACGCTCCACATCAGCATCGGCCAACACGAGTTCAAGCTTCACTTTAGGCAGAAAGTCCACCGCATATTCCGCGCCGCGGTAAATCTCGGTATGCCCCTTCTGGCGGCCGAAACCCTTAACTTCAGTAACAGTCATGCCGGTAATGCCGATTTCGGTGAGCGCTTCGCGCACGTCGTCAAGTTTGAACGGCTTG
>NZ_JBHCJY010000025.1:0-57728 GCF_041804105.1 Neisseria sp. | reverse complement strand
CCTGTGCCGCCGCCGCGCTCGCCCTGGCCGCGGGCCTGAATTTGCAGGAAATTTCAGACGGCCTGTCCGAATTCGCCAACATCAAAGGCCGACTGAACGTTAAACGCGGCATCAAAGGCGCACGAGAGCGGTTGCAGCACGATATTTTCGGCGTGCACGCCGCCGCTGTCCGCGCCGAAGGTCTGCACGGTCAACCCCGTTTGCGGCAAACCGTTGCAGGCCGTCTGAAAAACGGCCAGATTGGCGTCTTCGGCAGGCAGGATGGCCGTACCGCCCTGCTTAAGTCCTTGATAAATTTCGCTTTTGGCTTTGGCGATGTCGGCGGTACCGTCGAAACCGCAGCCGACGTGCGCGCGTTGGGCGTTGTTGACCAGCGCGGCGTCGGGCTTGGCGATGCGGGTGAGCGCAGCCAGTTCGCCGAAGTGGTTCATGCCCATTTCAATCACGGCGTAGCGGTGGTTTCCGTTTAATTTCAACAGGGTAAGCGGCAGGCCGATGTGGTTGTTGAAATTGCCCGCGGTGGCCAGCACGGCATCTTCGCCGAACTTGCGGCGCAAAATGCCGGCCAGCATTTCTTTCACGGTGGTTTTGCCGCTGGAGCCGGTGATGCCGAACACGAACGGATCGGTTTCGCCGCGCCACGCCGCCGCCAGCGTTTGCAGGGCTTCGAGCGTGTCGGCCACTTTCAGCGCACGCGGCAGCGCGGCGCAGTCGTCGCGCGACACCACCGCCGCCAGCGCGCCTTTTTCGAGCACGTCGGCGACAAAGTCATGCGCGTCGAACCGCTCGCCCGAAAGCGCGAAAAACACGTCGCCCGCGCGGATGTCGCGGCTGTCGGTTACGATGCGTTTGATTTCGGCAGCGCCGTTTTCAGACGGCACGGAAAGGTTCAGGGCTTGGCAAAGGAAGGATAGGGTCAGGGTTTTCATGGGTTCTTTCGGTATGGGGTTTTCAGACAGGCATTGTAGCTGTGTGTGGGGGGGGGGGCAACACGCTGTTTTTTATGCTTTCTCAAACGCTCTCAACATGGTGGGTTGACACCCACCCTACGAACTGCCCTCGCTGTTCAAAGCAGCGTGGCAATGTTTTTCCGGTTCAGGTGGTTGACGAGTTCAACCAGATTTTCGGCAACGACTTCGTTTTTAACTTTCTCAATACGCGGTTCGGCAGAAAATACTTCTCCTGTTTTGTACTTTTCCGTGCGGATTTCGGTTTCGTAAAACACACGGTTTTGACGGATGAACTGGTAACGCACCGTAACACTCGCCCTGCTCCACAAAAAACCGTCGTCGGCGTAAAACTCGCGGAACGTGGCACGAAGCGTGATGGCAGGATTTCGGGGCTGTACATCAAAAACAGGAATCTCGGAAAATGTATCCTGCATGGCGTACACCAGCCCATCCACCATTTCCGCATACGGCGGCGCATCGACATAGCGTCCGCTGTTGACCAGCGGAATGTGGACCAACACGCCGCGGCCGCCCTTGCTTTCCACATCCACGCGCAACGTATCCAGCCGCAGCGCGGTTGGCTGCGTGACCTGTACCGTTGTTTTATCGCCAATCCGGTAATTGATATTTGAATATTCTACGCATGATGCCATCAGCAGAACCGCAGGCAGCAAACCGTAGCCGCAGCGGAATTTCACAGGAGTTCTCATGAGGTTCTTTCGAGGCTGCCGCGCAGGGCGGGTATGAACCCGCCGTTTCAGACGGCATCAGGAATGGCGGGTTCACACCCGCCCTACAACTGTTTCGGCTTTTCAGACGGCCTTTCCTTTCACCACCGCGTGTTCGCGGAACACGCGCCAGCGGCCTGCTTCGCGCCGCAGCATCAGGGTGAACACGACGGTTTGTTCGCCCGCGCCCAAATCCATGCGGCGGGTGGCGAGCACATAGCCGGTGCCGCCCTGTTCCTGCGCGTAGTTGAAGGTAACGGCGGTATTGAGCGGCGCGGCGCCGCTGTCGCGCAGGTTGCGGAAAAAGGCCATGTTTTGCGCATAATCGAACGCGGCGGTTTCGCCGTTTTCCTGAAGGATGACAATCTGCAAATCGTCGGCGTAGCACTCGGCCAGTTCGTCCAGACGGTAGTGGCAGCCGGCGTTTATCAGAGTTTCGACGGCGCTGGTCAGTTCGGTGTTAACGGTCATCTCGGTTTCCTTTCTTTAGGGGTTTTTGCCGTATTTTTTCAGACAGGCATTGTTGCCCGTAGGGTGGGCGTGAACCCACCGTTGTTATGCTTTCTCAAACTTTCCCAACATGGTGGGTTGACACCCACCCTACGCTTTTCAGACGGCCTTAGTTTTTATGCTTGCTCAATATGGCGGGTTGACACCCGCCCTGCAAACCGTTTCGGCTTTTCAGACGGCCTCAGCGTTCCTGATTGATCAGGGGATAGGGATTGACCGCGCCGCCGTTGGTGAAATAGATGCCGTAGTGCAGGTGCGGCGGGGTTTTTTTGGCGTTGCCGGTGTCGCCGACGTAGCCGATGACTTCGCCTGCCTTCACTTTTTCATGCAGTTTCGCACCGGCGAATTTTTTCAGGTGGGCGTAGTAGTGCCATGCGCCGGGGCCTTGGACGCCGATGACTTTGCCGCCGAGTTTGTTGGTGCCGCGTTTGGTAACGATGCCGTCGGTGGTGCTGCGGATGGGGGTGCCGGATTTGGCGAAGATGTCGACGCCTTCGTGCCGGCGGCCGCCGCTGCGGGCGGCGCCCCATGTGTCGTCGAATTTGTGGCCTTTCACGGGGTTCATCAGACTCTGCATTTCGGGGGCGGGTTCGGCGCGCAGGGCGTTGATTTCGGCGGTGGGGCGCGGCAGGGTTTTGCTGGTGCAGCCCCACAGGGCGGCCAGTGCAGCGGTGAGTACGAATGCTTTTACAGCTCGGTTCATCTTTGGTCCTTTCTTGAAACGGGTGTGCGGTTGCGTGTTGTTTTTCAGACGGCCTTAACGGGGCGTTTTATCTGAAACGGCTTGCTCTGGCTCATGCCTTTCTCCATCCTCGGTCAATCATCATTCATCCATACCGTATAAAAGGTAACGGTCATAATCTGTGATTTCTTTGAGATACGCCCGGTTTGCCCGGGACAGCTCGAATTCCGGAAAGGTTGCGACCAAACCGGACAGATAGGCATAACGGGGATGCCTGCGGTAGGAGAAACCGTCTCCGCCAAACCGGCCTTGGCAGAAATCGAAAGCCAGCTTTAATTCCCGACTCGTTCTTTTTTCCGGGATTTCATCCAGACAGCCGAGTCGGCCCTTATCTGTATTTTCGATCATTGCCCGCATCGTATTGCCCAAAACGAAAAGCCAATCTTCCTGCTTCTCCAACTGCTTGGGCCGCGGTTTCAACTGCGCTTTCAGCGACAGATAGTGTTGCTCGGCAGACATCGGCCTCCTCATTTCATGTGTTTTCAGACAGGCATTCGGTTCTGCCGCCGTTTTTCAGACGGCCTCAGCCGTCGATGGCGACATAGCCTGTTTTGTTGATCAGCTCCCTGCCCTGCGGCGATTTTATCCATTCGATAAACTGCTTCACGGCAGGCGTTTCGTTGCCGGCGGTAACCGCATAAAATTCTTTGGCGTAGGGATAACTGTTGTTGGCGATGTTTTCGCGCGTCGGCGCGATACCGTTGATGTTCAACAGCTTGATTTGGTTGTTGTTCAGCATGGTTTGGGTGTAGTAGCGGAAGGAAAAGCCCAAGGCGTTTTCGTAATTGCGGTAGTCGGCCACGCCTTTGACGATGCCGCCCATGTTTTGCATGCGGTCTTCATACGGCGGCTCCATCAGCGGCGTGCCGCCCATGATTTTTTGCAGCGCGGTTTGGCTGCCGGAATTTTCGTTGCGCTGGAAGGCGCGGATGGCTTGGTCCGGCCCGCCCACTTCGCGCCAGTTTTTCAGACGGCCCGAATAGATGCCCACCACCTGCTCGGTGCTCAGGTTGCCGACGGGGTTTTGTTTGTTGACGAAAAACACAAACGCTTCTTTGCCGATGGGCGTGAGCTTGAACGTTTTGCCTGCGGCGGCAGCGGCTTTGACCTGCGCATCGGAAGGTTCGGCCACAAAAATGATGTCGGTTTCGCCCTTAATCAGACGCTCGTAGGCATCGGGCGTGTTGGTCATGGCCACCATACCTTCATTGCGCCATCCATATTCCCAAGAATTTTCGGGCGCAGGCGGCGGATAAACCGCCTGCACAAACGCGGCATAGAGCGGATACAGCGCCACCGCGCCGTCCAAACGCGGCCGCCGGTCGGCAGGGATTTGCAGCGCGGCGGGCGCGTCCAGCTTTGCCAGCCGGTTGTTCTCAGCAAACGGCTCGTATTCGTCCAAATCGACATCCGCCGTCATCTGCGGCACCTTATGCGCCTGTTCCATCTGCCAAGCGTGATAACCGAAATGCCCGCCGCCCAACAGCACAGCCAACGCCATCACGATGCCCGTCTGCTTTTTAAAGCGCGTAAACAGACACAACTGCAACGCAATCAGAAACACAATCAGGCAAGGCAGCGCCACTTCGGGACGGCCGCTGAGCACGATGAACAGCATGCCCCAAAAGCCGACAAAAGCCAGCGCGGCGGCGGAAAGCACAAACAGGAGGATTTTCGTTAAAGAAATGGATTTCATCTCGGGTTTCCGTAATAAAGACAGGTGGGTTTTCAGACGGCCTTGGGGTTTTCAGACAGGCATTCAGCTGCCGAGTTTGCCGTAACGCTGGTAATCGGAAAAACGGAACACGGCCACGGTTTTGCCGTTTTGCCGATAGGGGTAGAACAGCTCGTAGTTGCCGTTTTCCGATTCGAAACGGATTTCACCGCTGTGGGTGCGGAACGTGTTTTGCAGGTATTCGCGCTCCGACAGGTCGGCGGCGAACAGGTGGTCGGCTTTTTCCACCGTGGCGGCGGTTTTGCCGTCGGGCAGGCGGTACACCAGCGCGTCGTTTTCCGCCGCAACGGCCACCTCCGCGTTTTCCGCACCGGCTTTTTCGCGCACGGCGGCCAGCGGGGTAAAGTCAAACGTGCTGCCGAACCCCATAAACACGGGGGTTTGGTCTATCCGGTCGGGCACGATAAGGGTAACGTCGCGAAAGGCACTGTCCTGGTTTTCCAAAAGTTTCAGACGGCCTGCCAGCCCGCTCAGATAAGCATCGTCGAAACGGTAGGCCGCCAGCGCCTGCACCTGTTTCGGATAATCGCGCACCAGTTTTTCGGCTGACTGCACCAAAAGCCGTTCTTTTTGGCGCACGGTCAGGTAATTGCCGCCGAACATCAGCACGGCCAGCAACGGAAACACGGCCAGAAACAGCCACACCGCTTTTCTGCCGCCCGCCACCGCCGCCTCCTGCCCGCGCTCGGCGATGCGGGTCAGGTTCAGCATGATGTTGAGCATCAGCGCGCCGCCCATCAGCGCAATGATGCCCATGATGCTCAGGCCGAAGGTTTCGGTAATGTGTTCGCGGAACACCTTCAGCCCGAACACCTGAATCAGGATAAAGGCGAATACCCAGTAAACGAGCAAAACGATGGATACGATGCCGATGACGTTGCAGGCTTTGACGAGTTTTTTCGGGGTCATGTTTTGTCCTTCGGTTTTTTCAGACAGGCATTCGGTTTTGCCGTAGGGCGGGTGTAAACCCGCCGTTTTTACGTTTTCTCAAAATGGCGGGTTCACACCCGCCCTACTGTTTTCAGACGGCCTTACATGACCGTGCGGATATGCTTCATCAGCGTTTTCGGGGTAACGAACGTGATGCCGTACATGCTGTCCAAGGCTGCGGCCTGCGATTCTTCCAAATCGGCGGCCAAAATCACGAAACGGTTGTCGGGCAGATTCAGGCGTTTTTTCAGGCGGACGCATTTTTCGATGTCGCGCCTGAACTCGCCCGATTTGCATTCGACCACAATCGGCTGTCCGCCCATAGGCATGAAGACGACGTCCAGTTCGTGCAAATCTTCGTTGGCAAACCGTACTTTCACGCCGCGGGCGCATGAAAAGGCGTAGCTTTTACCGCGCTGTTTGGCTTCCGCCAGCATTTTTCCCAAGGCGAACCATTCGAGCCAGCCGCCGCTGAAGAAGTGTTTGATGGCTGTGGCGTTTTGCAGGCTCAGGCGCACGATTTTTTCCTGTTTTTGGTAGATGTATTTGGAAAACAGGGTATGGCTGTAAAACTGGCGGCACATATTGTTCAGAAGCTGTGCATCCTGCTGCGACATTTTGTCCAAATTCAGGTTCAGGCCGGTATGGTTGTTGCGGTATGCCCAGCCGATGCGGCCTAAAATGTCTTTGGTGATGTGGAACTTGCCGCCGAGTTCCGCCGCCGCTTCGTCGAAATAGCCGCTCATGTCGACGGCAGAAAAGTCGAAATCAGGCGAAATATTCTGTTTGGCAAACCATTGTTTCAACGGTTCGTGCTGTTCCGCCGTCGCCAATACGTCGGTGGCCGACAGGTTTACGCCGACCAGCGGATTATTCTGCTCCTGTCCGGCAGATTCCGTTTGTGCCGTATCGGACACAGCTGGCGTTTCCTGCTCTTTCAGGGCCTGCAATTCGCGGTACACGGCAAAATACCGCTCCAGCAGTTTCTGTACGAAAAACAGTGTGTCATAAACCTTTACCGCCGTTCCGCATTTTGCGCAGGCTATATCGGCCATGCCCTGATGGTGGGGGTGTTCGGCCAAATGGCCGCATTTGCATCGATAGATACCCATAACGTTTTCCTTTTTTATCAAGAGATTAGTGTTTTAACCTGTTTCAGACAGGCATTCGGTTTTTGCCATAGCCGCGTAGGGTGGGTGTCAACCCGCCGTTTTTATGCTTGCCCAACATGGTGGGTTTACACCCACCCTACGCTTTTCAAGGATTGACACCCGCCCTACTGTTTTTTCAGACAGCCTGCCGTGCACTAATTTGGTTTCCGGTATTCGCGCATCAGCAGAAACAGGGATAGGGCCAGCGAAACGCCGACGCACAATCCCAGCAGCGACATCCAGCCGTAACGCATCTTCAGCCGCCTGCTTTCGCAAACAACAAAAGCAGCCAGTGCGCCCGCCGATACCAAAACATCAAGCCATGCAAAGGCGGACAGGCGGTCGGCGGCGATCTGCTGCACCAACAGCGGGACATTCGGGCCGTTGTCGGCAAGCCACGGGACAAACTGGCTCAAGGGCAATAATGTGCCGAGTATGCAGAGCAGCAGATACAGGGTTTTCATGGTTCGCTTCCTGTTTTTTTCAGACAGGCATTCTGTTTCCGCCGTAGGCCGTCTGAAAAACGGTTCGATGTTCCGATAAGGTTTTTTCCGCGTTACAAATTGCGGGGCGGGCATTGGCCGTTTTCAAACAGTCATTCGGCTTCGCCGTAGGACGGGTGTCAACCCGCCGTTTTTTCAGACGGCATTCATTCGGCCCGGCAGGTTGATTCGGGCCGTCTGAAAACAAGCCGCTTGGCGGGTTGACACCCGCCCTACTTGGTTCAGGCCGTCTGAAAACGGCTCAGCGTTCGGCCAATGCCTCTTCCGCCGCTTCGAAATCGGAAAAGTGCTGTTTCACGCCTTGGATGTCTTGGTAGGTTTCGTGGCCTTTGCCGGCAATCAGGATGATGTCGGACGCGGCGGCACGGGAGACGGCGTAGGCGATGGCGGCGCGGCGGTCAGGGTTGACGTGTTCGGGACGGGGAACGGCGGGGAGGATGTCGTTGATGATTTCCTGCGGGTCTTCCATGCGCGGGTTGTCGCTGGTTACGACGGTGTTGTCGGCGCCCTGCGCGGCGGCGGCACCCATCAGGGGGCGTTTGCCTTTGTCGCGGTTGCCGCCGCAGCCGAATACGCACCAGAGTTTTGCGCCTTGGGGTTTGATTTCCTGCAGGGTGGCGAGGGCTTTTTCGAGGGCGTCGGGGGTGTGGGCGTAGTCGATGACGACGAGGGGTTTGCCGCTGTTCATGATGCAGTCCATGCGGCCGGTGGCGGGGCGGATTTGTGCCAATGCTGCCAATACTTTATCGAGCGGGTAGCCGTTGGCGCAGAGCAGGCCGACGCAGGCGGCGAGGTTTTGGGCGTTGAAGCGGCCGAGCAGGCGGGTGGTGCATTGGCCGCTGCCCCACGGGGTGTCGAGGGAAACGGTCATGCCGTCTGAAGATGCGGCGAAGCGGGTGATGCGGATGTCGGCGCGTTCGGTGAAGCCGTAGCCGTACACGGCGGTTGCGGGGCGGTCTTGTTTCAGACGGCCTGTGAGTTCTGCGCCGTATGCGTCGTCGGTGTTGATGACGGCGTGTTTGAGGCCGCGCCAGTAGAAGAGACGGGCTTTGGTTTCGCCGTATTCTTCCATGCTGCCGTGGTAGTCGAGGTGGTCGCGGGTGAGGTTGGTGAAAATGCCTGTCTGAAACGGTACGCCGTTGACGCGGAATTGGGCGAGGCCGTGGCTGGAAACTTCCATGGCGACGGCGGTTGCGCCCTGCTGTTTGAAGCCGTGCAGCAGAGTTTGCAGCGACACGGGGTCGGGCGTGGTGTGGGTGGCTTCCTGCAGGCTGCCCCAAAAGCCGTTGCCGACGGTGCCGACCACGGCGCAGCTTTGCGGGCGGCCTTCGAGTATGTCGACGGCCTGGGCAAGCCACTGGGTGACGGAGGTTTTGCCGTTGGTGCCGGTTACGCCCCAGATGCTGAGGCCGTCTGAATGCCTGTCTGAAATGTTGCCGTACACCTGCGCGGCGAGGATGCCGGCGCGGGTTTTGAGGTCGCGGATGCCTTGGTTGGGCACGTTCCATTCCGGGTTCCAGGCGAATGTGCCGTCGTCGTCCCAAAATACGAACGCTGCGCCGTTGGCAATCGCGGCGGGGATAAAACCGCGCCCGTCGGTATATTCGCCCTGGCAGGCGATGAAGATGTCGCCGGGCTGGATTTTCCGGCTGTCCGAATGCAACAACCGCCCCGCTGCGTTTTCGCACAGCAGGGGCGGCAGGTTGGATTCGGTAATGGGGGCAAGCTCGCTGAACATGGTGTCCTCGGTAGATTAAGATGGTTGTGCGGAATGGACGGCAAATGATTCGGAAATCGGATTTTATATAACATCCTATTCTCGAAAGACATTTTCCCGAAATAGTGCGACAGCTAAAAAAAATGATACGGCGACTTCCCGATTGCCGTCATTTCCACGCAAATGGCAACTCTATTGGTTGCGATCAAATTGAATGCCGTCTGAATTCGGAATGACAGTCGGAGTACACCGTTTTAAAGTTTATTCTCCATACTGCAAAGGGTTTGGGCAGCCGTCTGCATTCAAAAAAGAAAAGCCTGACTCCATTTCAGAATCAGGCGTTTGCTTGCAAATGACGGTTTATCCGTTTCAGACGGCCTTACTCGGGATGCCGTCTGAAAATCCGTACTGTGCCGACGCCCTTATCGGGAAGCCAGCGTATGGATAACGGGTACGGACGACTCTACCAAGGGCTTGGTAGGGGATACGCCCAATGTGTTCAGGCTGCCGCTCATGATTTTTTTGAACACGGGGCCGGCAACCACACCGCCGTAGTAACCGTTGCGTGTCGGCTCGTCAACCGTAACGGCCACAATTACGCGGGGTTTTTCGGCAGGGGCGAAACCGATAAAGGTGGCAACGTGTTTGTTGTCCACATAACGGCCGTTAACCAGTTTGCGGGCAGTACCTGTTTTGGCGGCAACATCGAAGCCGTCAACCGCACCTGCCGTACCCGTACCGCCGGGTTCGGTTACGGAAACCATGATTTTACGCACGGCTTGGGCGGTTTCGGGTTTGATAATCTGCTTGCCTTGCGGGGCAATGGCCTGTTTTTCAAAGCTCACGGGCAACAGTTTGCCGTCGCTGGTAATCATGGTGTAGGCACGCGCCAGTTGCAGCAGGCTCAATTGCAGGCCGTAACCGAACGACATGGTTGCCTGTTCGATGGGCTGCCAGTTCTGCCATTTGCGCAACAAACCGGCACTTTCGCCGGGGAAGCCCGAGTGCATGCGCACGCCTACGCCCAACTCGTGATAGAAATTGTACATTTCTTCCGGCGTAAACATGGCCGACAGGCGGCTGGTACCGACGTTGGACGATTTCTGCATGATGCCGCGGATGTCCAATGCGGGATACACATGGGTGTCGCGCACGGTGGCCGGGCCGATTTTGTACGGGCTGGTGTTCAGTCGGGTGCTGACATTGACTTTACCCGAATCCAACGCTTTGGCGATGGTAAACGGTTTCATGGCCGAACCCGGCTCAATCATGTCGGTTACCGCGCGGTTGCGGCGCTGGTCGCTGCTGGCTCCGCCCGGCTGGTTCGGGTCGTAGGCAGGGCTGTTGACCAAAGCGAGAATTTCGCCGGTTTGGGCATCCAGCACCAATGCAGTACCTGCTTTGGCCTGATGATGGTCGATGGCGCGGTTCAGCTCGTCGTAAGCAAGGGTTTGAATACGCTGGTCAAGCGACAAAACAATATCATGGCCGTTTTTCGGATCACGGTTTCGCGGCGAATCAAGGCTGTCCACAATATTGCCTTTATTGTCGCGCAATACCACTTTCGCACCGTTTTCCCCGCGCAGATTGTCTTCCTGAGCCAGTTCCAAACCTTCCTGGCCTTTGCCGTCAATATTGGTAAAGCCGATAACGTGGGCAAACAGGTTACCCATCGGATAGTGGCGCTTCAATTCTTTCTGGAACGCCAAACCTTTGATACCGAGCGACATGACCGCATCGGCGGTTTCTTTGCTCATTTGGCGTTTCAAATAAATGAAATCGCGGTCTTTTTTCTCCAAACGGGCACGGATTTCGCCGACAGGCATACCGATAAGCTGCGAAAGTTTGGCCAACTGGTCTTCAGACGGCATCACATCCATACCGGAAGGTACGGCGTAAAGCGATTCGGTAGGCGCACTCAAAGCCAATGTGGCACCGTTGCGGTCGGTAATCGTGCCGCGCGAAGCAGGCAGCGGCAACGTACGCACAAAACGCTGGTCGCCCTGGCTTTTCAGAAAATCGTGTTCGCTGGTTTGCAGATAAAGCCCCCGTGCCAGCAAACCGGTAAATGCAGCTCCCAGCATCATCAGCACCACGCTGATGCGCGCATTAGTAGATGCGGGTTTTTTGACTTTAGTCTGCCGCGGCAGCATCTGGGGTTTATATTCGTTTTTAATCAACATCTTAATCTCTTAGAATTTTCAATTCCGTTTGTCAATCGGGCTTCCTGATGCTTGTTATGTAACAACTGTTATTGTTCAGGCGCACTGTTGCGGGTACGGACGTTATTTGATACTGCGCTCAACCATAAAAGTATCGCCTGCACTCGGCGGCTGTAGGCTCTGCTTCTCTGCCGCCACTTTAATCAGCTTATGGTTGGCCAACCTTGCCTGCTCCAGCTTCAGGCGGGCGAAATCCTGCTCCAGGCGGATTTCCTGCTTTTGCGCCTTATCCAGCGCGATAAAATACTGTTTGGACTGATTCTGCACGTTCACAACGGCCAAGCCGCTGCCCAATACGGCAATCAGTAAAATCACATTCAGCCTGTTCATTGCTTTTTTCAGACGGCCTAAACCGTTCCTTGAATCATTTCTTTATATTTGTTTTTCAAACACGCCGCCCGTACGTTCCGCAACCCTCAATACTGCCGAGCGTGCTCTAGGATTGGCGGCGGTTTCCTCTTGTGTCGGCTTCAGAGCCTTGCCTACCGCTTTTAACGGCGGTTCGGGCAAATCTGCTTCTTTTACAGCAGCCCATCTCGGCAACTGCGGGTACTGCGAATACTGGCGAATAAACTGCTTCACAATCCTGTCTTCCAGAGAGTGAAAAGCAATCACTGCCAACCTGCCGCCTGTTTTCAGACGGCCTGCCGCCTGCGGCAGCATTTCCTCTATCTCTTCAAGCTCACGGTTGATGAAGATGCGAACGGCTTGGAACGTCCGCGTCGCCGGATCTTGTCCGCGTTCGCGAGTACGGACGCTTTGCGCCGCAATCTGCGCCAACTTGCGGGTTGTATCGATGGGCGCCGTACCGCGCTGCTCAACAATCGCACGCGCAATCTGGCGGCTAAACCGCTCTTCACCATAATTCCTGATTACCTCGTGTAATTCCTGCTCGGATGCTTCCGCAATCCATTGCGCCGCCGGCATACCGCGCGTCGTATCCATCCGCATATCCAAAGGCGCGTCAAAACGGAAACTGAATCCGCGCTCCGCCTCATCTATCTGCGGCGACGAAATGCCCAAATCGAACAATGCACCGTCTATCTTTCCAACGCCCAAAACATCCAAGGCCGTCTGAAAAGTAGCAAAACCGTCATGCACCACGCTTACCCGTTCATCTCGGGCCGCCAATTCGTTTGCAACAGCCACGGCTTGTGGATCTTTATCGAAAACCACCAAACGGCCATTACTGCCCAACCTTGACAAAATCAGGCGGGAGTGCCCTCCCCTACCGAAGGTTCCGTCCACATAGATGCCGTCTGAACGGATATTCAGCGCATCGACGGCTTCATGGAGCAACACGGTAACGTGTTTCAGCGCACCCTCACTCACAACTGCAAATCCGTCTGGCTCAATTCGGCAGACAATTCGTCCGGGTCAATATCGAGTGCCTGGTTGATTTCAGACTCCCAATGCTCCCGACCCCAAAGTTCCAAACGGTTGGCGCGACCGACAATGGTAACGTCCTTATCGAAATCCACGCGCTTGCGCAGATTGGCCGGCAACAGGATACGGCCAGAACCGTCCAACTCCAAGACATCGGCATTATGCAGCAATAAGTTCTGATAACGCTGCAATACCGGATTACCGGCCGTTTTCAACGACAAAAGCTGCTGGGAAACCCGTTCCCATTCCACTTCGGGGTACATCAGCATCCGCTGGCGCGAATCCAAAGTAACCACCAGCGCAGGCGTAAAGCGGCGCAGCAAAAGATCACGGAATTTGGCAGGAACCGCCAACCGCCCTTTGCTGTCGATGCTTAATTCATGAACGCCGCCGAACACGCCGATGCACTCCGTTTTACGAAAAATCTGTCCAATCCGGCAAAACAGGGAAAGAAAACCACTTCACCCCACTTTGCCCCACTTGCCGACACTATAAAAAAAATCGCCTTTGCGGTCAAATGAACAGCATAAAACGGACGCCCGACTATCTTAAAAAAATACCTTTAAATACAATATTTTATTAACCCAATCTTCAACCCCGCCGACATAACAAGGTTCTTTCCGGCAAAAAATCTACAATATCTAGTATTATATGATAAATCCAAACACTATATATAGTAATTTCACAGGCAATTTAGCCTATTCTCATTTCAAGTTATAATAAACCCGCAATAAAGAATTTTTTACATTATTTAACCCAAATGAAACAACAACTTCCCCAGCCGTCCGACGAAGCCAAAGTTGCAAGCCGGCAGCTTGTCGCCCTGATTCAAGAAGAAATCCGGCAAAACGACGGCCGTATTCCGTTCAGCCGCTTCATGGAAATGGCACTTTACACACCAGCCCTCGGCTATTACAGCGGCGGCAGCAGCAAAATCGGTGCAGAAGGCGATTTTGTTACAGCACCCACACTGACACCGCTATTTGCCTGTACATTGGCCGTCCAACTGGCCGAACTGCTGCCGCAAAGCGCAGGCAATATCTATGAATTCGGAGCAGGCACAGGCGAGTTGGCATCCGGTTTGCTCAACAGTCTTTCAGACGGCTTCAACCGTTACTTCATTATCGAAATCTCTCCTGAACTTGCAGAACGCCAACGGCATTACATACAGGCCAATGTGCCGTCTGAAATGTCCGCAAAAGTAGAATGGCTTACCGCCCTGCCCGAACGCTTCGACGGCATTATCATCGGCAATGAAGTATTGGATGCCATGCCTTGCGAGATTATCAAACGCGAGCACAACCGTTTCTGGCAGTTATATGTAGGCATGGAAAACAATCAATTTACCGCCCTGCCCTATCCGCTCGAACATCCCGATTTATTGGAAACCGCCGCAGAATATTTTCCAGACACCTCCCCCTACACCAGCGAACTGCATCCCGCACAACACGCTTTTGTCCGAACGCTCGCCCAACGGCTTGAACGCGGAGCCATGCTGTTTATCGACTACGGTTTCGACGCTGCCCAGTATTACCACCCCCAACGCAGCGAAGGCACATTCATCGGCCACTACCGCCACCACACGGTTCACGACCCTTTCTTCCATGTCGGTCTGACCGACCTGACCGCCCATGTCAACTTTACCGACATTGCCGTCGCCGCCACCGAAGCAGGCTTGGATTTAATCGGCTATACCGCCCAAGCCCATTTCCTGCTCAATCTCGGCATTACTTCTTTGCTCGAAACCGTCGCCCCTGCCGACCATCCGGCCTACATCAAAGAAGCCGCAGCAGTTCAAAAACTGCTTGCACCACACGAAATGGGCGAACTTTTCAAAGTCATTGCCTTCGGCCGCAGCATCGATACAGACTGGCAGGGTTTCGCTTACGGCGACATCTGCCACAAACTTTGAAACCCTTATGCAAACCAAGGCCGTCTGAAAACTTTTCAGACGGCCTGTTCATTATTTTATTTTTAAAATCAACAACCAATATTTTCAACCGAAAAACAGGTTGCCAATTTTGCAAAAAAAACTATAATAGCGTCTTCTTTCAGCGGCGAATTAGCTCAGTCGGTTAGAGCAGAGGAATCATAATCCTTGTGTCCGGGGTTCGAGTCCCTGATTCGCCACCACCACTTGGGGGTATAGCTCAGTTGGTAGAGCGCTTGCATGGCATGCAAGAGGTCAGCGGTTCGATCCCGCTTACCTCCACCAAAACATCAAAAGCCTGTTTCTTTGAAACAGGCTTTTTTACTGACATTACGCTCGACACTTTCGCCAATACGGCTATCCAATATTAGGGCAAACGTACTTCTGCATGCCCAACTTTCAAACCACATATTTTCTAAAAAACAAGAGCATTCTCCGTCAATCTTACATCAAAGCGCGGAATAGCCCTTTGTTTTCCCGAAATATCTGTCATTGCAGTAACGAATGGATTCAAGGCCGTCTGAAAATTCAGACGGCCTTTATCAAACCCCGTCTATAAAAAGGCAGTGCTATACGGAATTTCTCGAATGGCAGATTAACCGCATCGTCACTGCTCAATGATAAAAATGCCGTCTGAAAAACAATTTTTCAGACGGCATTTTTATATAGCAGGATTATTTACGGCAACTGACCGCTTCATTCAAAGGAATATTGGTTAAACCACCTTGCGGCGAAACTTCGTAAACCGCGACACCGCAAGCTCTCCCGTCAACACCGATGACTTCATAATCCTTCCCGGCTTGAGGCACGAAAGAGCCTTTTTTGGATTGGCAAGAGCCTTCCCGCATGATGGTGATGTGAGTCGGCGTTTCATTGACATTTGTCAGACCGACATAGAACGTCTGTACATTGGCCGTTTTTCCTGCCGGAATCGCAAATTCACGGAAAAAGGCGCGCGATAAAATGCCGTTTCTCTCGCCGAGCTGTTTGCTGTTTTCGGTTGGCGCAATGCCGATGGATTGGCTTTTCACCGTCCCCGTCAGCGAGCCGAACGCTTCGCCCAATGATCCGCCGGTTGAAAATTTCCGACCTTTCTGACCTGCATTGCAATCGATGCCTGCCTCAACGGTCGACGGTTTTTGATTCTGGCCGTAAATGCGGATACGGGCTTGGGTGTTCGGATTATAGTCGGCCGCTTTTTGCACCACCGGCGCGGGGGACGAACAGGCTGCAGTGAGAAATGCGGCGGATAAAGCCCATAGTTTTTTCATTTCAATCTCCTTTTTGGGTTGTCATACCCATTTATTATAAGCTTGAAAATCACAAAAGAGTTAAAGTGCCTTTAAATCTGCTCACATAGCCATAACCGGAATCAAACCTCACTGCCGCCAACCGTCAGTCCCGCATCAATCCGCATGGTCGGCTGCCCGACACCTACCGGCACGCTTTGGCCATCTTTACCGCAAACGCCGATACCCGTATCAAGTGCCGTGTCATTGCCAATCATCGAAACGTGTTTCAAGACCTCCGGGCCGTTACCGATGATGGTTGCGCCTTTGACCGGATATTGCAGTTTGCCGTTTTCCACCCACCATGCTTCGGAAGCAGAAAATACGAATTTACCGCTGGTAATATCAACTTGGCCGCCGCCGAAATTAACCGCATAAATGCCCTTGTCGATGGATTCGATGATTTCCTGTGCATCGTATCCGCCGTTTTCCATAAAAGTATTGGTCATACGCGGCATGGGAACGGCGGCATAGCTTTCACGGCGGCCGTTACCGGTGGGTTTGACACCCATCAGGCGGGCATTGGTTTCGTCCTGCATATAGCCGACCAAAATGCCGTCTTCTATCAGCATCGTGCGTCCTGTTTCATTACCTTCGTCGTCGATATTGAGCGAACCTCGGCGGTTTGCGATGTCGCCCTGATCGACAACGGTAACACCTTTCGCCGCAACACGTTCGCCGATACAGCCTGAAAACGCACTGGTTTTTTTACGGTTGAAATCGCCTTCCAAACCATGCCCCACCGCTTCGTGCAACAATACGCCCGGCCAACCGCTGCCGAGCACCACGGTCATTTCTCCGGCGGGTGCTGGGCGTGATTCGAGATTGACCAATGCCTGCTTGACTGCAGTATCGACAAATCCGTGTACCAGATGTTCGTCGAAATAAGCCAAATCATAACGGCCGCCGCCGCCCGCGCCGCCCTGCTCGCGCCGTTCTCCCTGTTTGGCAATCACGGTAACAGACAGGCGCACCATCGGGCGGATGTCCGCAGCATGCCTGCCGTCCAAACGGGCGATGTAAACCAAATCATAAACACAGGTCAGCCCCGCCATCACTTGGACAATGCGCGGATCGGCAGCTTTGGCAAGCCGTTCGACCTTATTCAGCAACGCCACTTTTGCCGCCGAATCCAAACTGGCCATCGGATTGGCATCTGTATGCACTTTTTTGCCGTACACAGGCGAGGGCACGCGGACACCCGCTTCTCCTCCCGCCGCACCGATGGCACGAACGGCCCGCGCGGAACGGTTGACGGACTCTATATTCAGGCTGTCGGCATAGGCAAATGCCGTCTTTTCCCCCGCAACCGCACGCACCCCCACACCCTGTTCAATCTGGAAACTGCCAGATTTCACCATACCCTCTTCCAAATGCCAGCTTTCATACGTGCTGCGCTGGCAATAAATATCGGCATAATCCACTCCGGCCGCACCGATAATGCCGAGGCTTTTCGCCAGCATTTCAGGCGACAGATGATTGGCGGTAAGCAGGTCGCTCACAACGTTTTGATGGGTTTGCAGCATAAATTTCAGACGGCCTTAATAAAATGGGACGGAATAATCGTATTGCAGACGGCGGATTATACGGGATTTACCGTTGCACGGTGGCACCGATTGCTTTGCTTTATCACTGCTTTTGTTATCCACTGACTAAACGGGTAGCAACAATTTGATTTTTTATTTTTAAATTTCATCATGTTATAAAAACCAAGAAAATTTCTCCACTTATGCTGTTGATAATAATTTGTATTTATGTATAATCAAAACCACTCGGCAGCCGTCCTGCCCGAGTCCATTAAACACTGCATTTATTCCCTTTCTAATTACCCCTACGACGGAGTTGCATATACGAGAAATTGTTCCCTTTATATCAGATACTCAAAACCGAAACACCGAACCCGCTGCTGAAACAGCGGGTTCGGTGTTTTTCAGACGGCCTGTCGGTTTGTCCAAATTCAGGACAGCAAACCGTTACAAGGTTGCCGAAACATCAAAGGCGGGTTATGGCGGATACGGACGGCAATCTCTCTAATATCATCATTCCTGTCAAGGCGATCCATATCCGGTTCCAAATTTGCCCGGCGTACCAATCTTTCCTTGTCTGCCGCAGGTTGATAGTTGTGCGGACATTCCGCCAGATACGCTCCGCTTATAGTCACTCGCCATCGCAATCCGCAACGGGCCCCACACAAAATCCAGGCCATCTGAAAAACATCACGGCCGGGCATAAAACCCGGCCGTTATGTTTTCCAACCTTAAAACAGGTTGTCCATATTTTCCCGACTTTCACGAGACTGCTGCGGTTTGGACTCTTGACGGGATTCCGGCTCTGCCTGACGGCGCGGTTTGGGTTCCGGTTGGGACTCCTGTTCAGCCTGACGGCGCGGTTCCGGCTGGCGTGTGCGCGTTTCCTGCTCAACGGGTTCAACGGGACTTTCTTCCCGTTCCGCTTCATCACTGCCGCTGTTGCGACGACGTTCGGGTTCACGGCGCTCGCCGCTCTGCTGGCGCGCGCGGCGCTGACGGTTTTCCGATTGGACATTGGAAAGTGCGGCCGCGGCTGCACCGGTTGTCGCGGCGGCGGTATTGCCGCTTTCGACCGAAGCCTGGGATGCGGCCAAGCCGCCTTCCTGTTTGGGTTGGGTCAGGCCGGTATTGTCGGGGTTGATGACGATGTTGCCGTGCGAACCTGCGCCGCGCGGCTGCCAGACTTCGACGCGGTCTTCGGTTTTCTGCTGTTGCGGCGAAGAAGCCGCGGCCGGCTGTTCGGAACCGATGGTATTGAAGACGCTGACAATCAGACCGGCAACGGTAATGAAGCCGAGCACGAGCACGGCAATCACGAGATGTTTGGGCTTGAGTTTGAAGCCGTTTTTTTTATCGGGAAGGTTTGACATAAAGTTTTACTGTTGGATGGTGGCAGATCAAATGGTTGCGTATGATGCCGTCTGAAAACCGGTTTTCAGACGGCCCGCAAAGATTTTATTGTTGGACGGCCTGTGCAGGCTGGGCCGGCGGCTGCGGTGTCTGAACCGGCTGCGGCTGCTGAACACCGGCACTGGGCGGCTGGTAAGGCGGGTAAACCGGTTCGGGCTGAGCGTTCTGTACGCTCTGTGCAGCGACACCGTAGTCTTCATACAGGGTAACGACTTTCTGCACGCCTGCGGTGGTGCTGACGCGCCGGGTTACGGTTTCCTGCTCTTCCGGCGTCAAAACGCCCATGATGTAGGTGGTGCGCTCGTAGGTAACGATTTTCACGCGGGCGGCAATGCCGTCGCGCAGGCCGAGCAGCGAGGTGCGGACTTTGGAAGTGCTCCATGTGTCGGAACCGATTTCGCGGTAGGTGCGCATCGGCGTGGCCACGGTGATGTGGTTGTAAACGTTTTTTACCGGCTGCTGGGCGCGGGCGGTCTGCTCCACAAACAGGCGGTCTTCTTCAGAAGTTACTTGGCCGAGCAGCAAAACGTTGCGGTTGTAGCTGACCACGGCGAGTTTGGGCAAATAATCTCCACGGTTGCGTTTTTGGCGCAGTTGCTGGAGTGCGGTGTTTTTGATGCGCATCTCCATGATTTCGTCGTCGGCCTGCGTGCCGGTGGTACGGCGGTCGGCGGCGGCTTTGCCGCCTATGGCCGCACCGCCGATCAGGGCGGCGGCACAACCGCCGAGCGATGCGGCAATCAGGGCGGCGGCAAGGACGGTTTTCGTCTGTTTGATGATGTCCATCGGTTTCCTTCTTTCTTTTTTATCTGTTTGAAACGGTTTTTCAGACGGCCTGATGCCGTCTGAAAAAGTCATGCACTGTCTGAAGTTTACATCCCTTCAAACAGTGTCGAATCGATACAGTCGCACACGGCGTGAATCAGCAGGATGTGGTTTTCCTGAATTCGCGCGGTACGCGGGTGGGGTACGTTGAGCAGAACGTCGCTGTCTTTGAGCATGGCGGCGATTTTGCCGCCGTCGCGACCTGTAAGGGCGACAACGTGCATGTCCCGTTCGTGGGCGGCTTTGATGGCTTCGATAACGTTGCCCGAGTTGCCCGAAGTGGAAATGCCCACCAAAACGTCGCCCGCCCGCCCGAGTGCGCGCACCTGTTTGCTGAAGATGTGGTCGAAACCGTAGTCGTTGCCGATGGCGGTGAGCGCGGAAGTGTCGGTGGTCAGGGCGACGGCGGCCAGTTCCATGCGTTCTTTTTCAAAACGGCCGGTCAGTTCGGCGGCGAAATGCTGCGCATCGGCAGCCGAACCACCGTTGCCGCAAATCAGCAGTTTGCCGTCGTTCATCAGGCACTGCATCATCAATTCGGCCGCCTGCGCCGTCGGTTCGGCCAGCACTTCGGCAGCCTGCTGTTTGGCGGCGATGCTCTCGGCAAAGTGCGCGGCCACGCGTTCTTGTAATGTCGTCATTTGCAATCAACCTGTGATGTTCTGCACCCACACGGGTGTGTCGTTTCCTTGAATCAGCACCGCGTCGAGACGGCACGGCGCGTTGTTCAAACCGTTTTGCTGAAGATAGTATTCCACACTTCTCTGCAGCTTCGACAGTTTGGACGGCGTGATGCTGTGGGCCGCACCGCCGAAGCTGCTGTTCCGGCGGTATTTTACTTCAACAAACAGAATCATGCCGCCGTTTTTAACAATCAAATCGATTTCCCCGAACGGGCAATGCCAGTTGCGGGCAACGGCTTTGCAGCCGTGCTTTTGCAGGAAGGCCAGCGCAGCGTCTTCGCCGGCCGCACCCTGTTTGTGGTTTAAGCGCATTTCGTTTTCCCTTTTATCTTTTATATTGTGCAGACAGATTGCCTTCCGCTTTTTCAGACGGCCTGCATGTGATGCCGTCTGAAAACAGCGCGGATGCCTTCATCACCATTTCGGCAGCCGATTTGCCTTACAATACGGCTTTTCCATATTTCAGACGGCCTGTCCACCATGTTCCAAAAACACCTGCAAAAAGCTGCCGACAGCATTTTACCGCAAACATTATATGTGGTTGCCACGCCCATCGGCAATTTGGCCGACATCACCCTGCGCGCGCTGGCGGTATTGCAGAAAGCCGACATCGTCTGCGCCGAAGACACGCGGGTAACGGCGCAGCTGCTCAGCGCCTACGGCATCCAAACCAAGCTCGTCAGCGTGCGCGAACACAACGAACGGCAGATGGCCGACAAAGTGGTGCAGTATCTTTCAGACGGCCTGATTGTGGCGCAGGTGTCCGACGCGGGCACACCCGCCGTGTGCGATCCCGGCGCGAAACTGGCGGCGGCGGTGCGCGAGGCGGGGTTCAAAACCGTACCCGTGGTCGGCGCGAGCGCGGTGATGGGTGCGTTGAGCGTGGCGGGCGTGAACGACCCGTCGTTCCACTTCCACGGTTTCCTGCCCCCGAAAACGGGCGAACGGCAGAAACTGTTCGCACAATGGGCTGCAGCGGATTATCCGGTGGTCATGTTCGAAACGCCGCACCGCATCGAAGCCGCCCTGTCCGACATGGCCGCCGTTTTCCCCGAACGCCGTCTGATGCTGGCGCGCGAAATCAGCAAAACCTTTGAAACCTTTCTCAGCGGCACGGTGGTGGAAATTCAGACGGCCTTGGCGGAAGACGGCAACCAGTCGCGCGGCGAGATGGTGCTGGTGCTGCATCCCGCCGTCAAAGAAAAAAGCGAAACCCTGCCCGAATCCGCGCAAAACGTGATGAAAATCCTGTCTGCGGAACTGCCCACCAAACAGGCGGCGGAACTGGCGGCAAAGATTACGGGCGAAGGGAAAAAAGCCTTATACGATTTGGCTTTGGCATGGAAAAACGGCGGCGGTTAGTATCCGGTGTTTTTGAAGAAAGGCCGTCTGAAAACCATTTTTTCAGACGGCCTTTGGGTTTACGGCGGCAATCGGCCAATCCGTACCGCACACCCACGGCCTAAGTCTGGATTAAAGGCTCAGAAGTTTTAAGGCCGGAGTCCCGCCTGCGGAGCATGCGGTATCGATACCATCAACACATTATCCAAACACTGCCGTCCACGATAAAAAATCCACCGCCCGCAGTTCTACCCTATATAAATAGTATCAAACCCGTTCAACGGCTGACGCGAAAAAGTAACATCCTGTTTCAGGCGGTCAAATTTTGTAATGAACGGAACAAAAACCGCTTTTTCAGGACTAACCTACTAAATTTAACTTTTTTAAATTTATCTTAACCCATAACGCGGTACTATCTCGCCCGTTTTGTTTTTTCACCATCTCTTAAACATCAAAGGAATCAATATGTCTATTGCATCAGAATTTAAAGAGTTTATTATGCGCGGTAACGTTATCGACCTCGCGGTCGGTATGGTTATCGGTACTGCGTTTTCCGGCATCGTAAAGTCGCTGGTTGACGACGTCATCATGCCCCCCATCGGTATCCTGCTGGGCGGCGTGGACTTCTCCAACCTGTTCATCACGCTGAAAGACGGCGCAACGCCCACGCCTGAAGCCGGTTTTGCCACTCTGGAAGCCGCCAAAGCCGCCGGTGCGGTTACCATGAACATCGGCCTGTTCATCAACACCATCGTCAGCTTCCTGATTATTGCCGCGTGTATCTTCATGGTTGTGAAAGCCATCAACAGCCTGAAAAAACCCGCCCCCGTCGAAGAAGCGCCCGCCGAGCCGAGCGAAGACATCGTTCTGCTGCGCGAAATCCGCGACTCTCTGAAAAAATAATACCGTTTTCCGTGTGAAGCAAAACAACAGGCCGTCTGAAATATTTTTCAGACGGCCTGATTTTTTCTTTTTGGCTGTATTTGGATAATGCGTTGACCACACCGGCGGCATCATTCTGCGGGAATTGGTTTTTGAATTTCAATTCATGCGGTTCAGAACATTCACGGTAGATTTCCGCCCGCTCGGGAACGACGGTCGCGAACGACACCGTGAAATCAACGCTCCGTGCGAATACTGCCTTCGCGCGGTTTACTGCAACCGCTGCCGCTCTTCCCTGACGGCATCCACCACATCGGCACCGAAAAGCGCGTTGACATCGGTTTCGTCAAACACATACTGCGTGTGGCAGAAATCGCAGTCGATTTCGATGCTGCCCTGCTCCGCCACCACGCCGCCGACTTCCTCCCCACCCAGCATCAACAGCATATCGCTGACTTTGCCGCGCGAGCAGGTACAGGCGAATTCGATGTTTTCGGGCGTGAATACGCGCGGCGGTGTTTCGTGAAACAGGCGGTAAAGCACGTTTGCCGCGTCCAAATCCGTCAGTTCTTCTGCCGTCAGCGTATCGGCCAGCGCAGTAACGTGTTCCCACGACTCGGCATCGGGTTCGGTCTCCGGCAGACGCTGTACCAGCAGGCCGCCGCAGGCGGTATCGGATGCGGCGAGCGTGATGTGCGTATCGAGCTGTTCCGAGCGCTTCATATAGTTCATCAGCATCTGCGCGATGCTGCCGCCCTCCGGCGGAACCACACCCTGCCACGGTTCGCCGTCTTTAGGCTGGAGCGTCAGCACAAAGACGCTGTTGTCGCCGAGCAGATCCGCCAGCGTATCGCCGTCTGAAACAGCGGCATTTTCGTCCCAACGCGCCGTGGCTCGGCAGGTGTTGTCGGATGTGGTTTCCACCACCAGCATTTTCAGACGGCCCTGTCCCTGCACCTGCACAATCAACGTGCCTTCCGATTTCAAATTGCTCGACAGCAGCGCACCCGCGGCCAGCAATTCGCCCAATGCCCGACGGATGGCGGCCGGATAATGTTTCTGCCCCACAATGTGCTGCCAAACATGCTCCAGCCTGACATGCAGCCCGCGCACGGGCATACCGTCAAAAATAAAACGGGTGCGGCTGTCGGCAGGATAAGCGGATGTATTTTGCGTCATGATGATCTCTGATAATGAAGATTGCTGTTGCGCGGATATATGGTTGCGCTTGCGGCGAAATCAAGACAGGCCGTCTGAGCGCATTTTTCAGACGGCCTCCTGCGCCAACCGGATTCTTCATGCCCATGCCGTCTGAAAACAACTCAGATTGTCAACAATTCCTTACATCAAAAACACTGCCCCATTTACTGAAAATCCGATTTATCACTTTGTTTATCAAAATTTTTTTCAGACGGCATTCTGCCACCCCGCCGGTTTTACACTCCGCCCGCAACGTTTACTTTGACATTTTTTAACCGCTACCCTAATATCCGCCTTTTCCCAAAACAACAATAGAAGGAATGTTTATGGAATGGGTATTCAACAGTTACTACACCCTGATTGCAGCCACCGTCGTGCTGCTGCTGGGCAAGGTAATGGTCAAAAAAATCAAATTCTTACAGGATTTCAACATCCCCGAACCCGTGGCCGGCGGCTTGGTCGCGGCGGCAATCATCTACGCGCTTCACGCTGTTTACGGCGTGAGTTTCAAATTCGAAAAACCGCTGCAGGATGCATTTATGCTGATTTTCTTTGCATCCATCGGTCTGAGCGCGGATTTTTCACGCCTGAAACAGGGCGGCTTGCCGTTGGTGATATTTACCGCCATCGTGAGCGTGTTGATTGTGATTCAAAACGCAGTCGGCGCAGGATTGGCTTCCGTACTGGGCCTTGACCCGCTCTACGGCCTGATGACCGGTTCGGTAACGCTGACAGGCGGCCACGGCACTGCGGGCGCATGGGGGCCCGACTTCGAAAGCCAATTCGGTTTGACCGGTGCCACCACATTAGGCATGGCCGCTGCGACTTTCGGTTTGGTATCGGGCGGTATCATCGGCGGCCCCGTTGCACGCCGTCTGATTAACAAAATGGGGCGAAACCCGTTGGACGAAGCCACCCGCAAGGCCGCGCGCGAAGACTTGAGCGACGACGACCCAACCGACCGCAGCGACGACGTATTCGAACATGCCGGCCAAACCCGCCTGATTACCGCCAACTCCGCCGTGGAAACGCTGGCCATGTTCGCCGCGTGTCTGGCGTTTGCCGAAATCATGGACAGCATCGACAAACAGTATCTGGTTGATTTGCCCAAATTCGTTTGGGGGCTGCTGTTCGGCGTGATTCTGCGCAACGTATTGACCACTGTGTTCAAATTCGACATGTTCGACCGCGCCATTGACGTATTCGGCAACGCTTCGCTGTCGCTCTTTTTGGCCATGGCGCTGCTGAACCTGAAACTGTGGGAGCTGGCCGACTTGGGCGGCCCGGTAACCATCATCCTGCTCGTTCAGGTTGTGGTGATGATTCTGTATGCAACTTTCGTTACCTATGTCTTTATGGGACGCAACTACGATGCCGCTGTTTTGGCTGCCGGACACTGCGGCTTCGGCCTCGGTGCCACGCCGACTGCCGTCGCCAATATGCAGTCGATTACCGAGCGTTTCGGCTCTTCGCACAAAGCGTTTCTGATTGTGCCGCTGGTTGGTGCATTTTTTGTGGATTTGGTGAATGCCACCATTTTGACGGGCTTTGTAAACTTCCTGAAATAAACAGCAATGAAACTAAAAAGCACCTGAAACGTCTTACCTGTTTCAGGTGCTTTTGCTATGATGCCGTCTGAAAACCGTTTTTCATAATTCCAAGGAGCTTCAAATGTACAAAAAACTGCTTGCCCTCACATTGGCGGCAGCTTTGCTGAGTGCCTGCGGCGACGACAAAAAAACCGACGCCGCCCTCGCCTGCGAAGACCCCGCCGTATTGCAGAGCGTGAAGAGCAACATTCAGGAAATCGTCAAACAGGAAGCGCGCGACTTCGCCCGCAACGATTCCCGCCAGTTCGTCGATGCCGACAAAATCATCGCCGCAGGCAGCCAGCTCGAAATCCTGCTGGAAAACCCCGAAACGCAAACCGACGGCGGCAAACCCGTCTGCCGGGCCGACCTGAAAATCCAAGTGCCGTCTGAAATCCTCAAAACCGCCGAAACCAACAGCCCGCTGATTTACGGCAAAGAAACCATCGCCCAGCTTATCGAAAAACGGCTGACGGGCAGCAACGCCACTTTCTCCAACGGCCTTTACAGCTCCGCCATCAACTACCTGCCCGCCGACGCCTCCAAAAAAACCGAGCTGAGCTTTGAAGACAACGCCCTGACGCAGGCCGCGCAAACCGTTTCCGCCGCACTCCTGCCCTACGGCGTGAAAAGCATCCTGCTCATCGACGGCAAACCCGTCAGCCTCGAAAAAGCCCTGAAAATGGACAGCAAAGCATTCGACGAACCGTCTGCCACCGACCCTGCCGACATTCTCGAAAAAAATGCCGCCAGCAGCGAAGCCGTCGGACTGACCACCGAAGACGCATCCGCACCCGAAGTGCTCAGCCCCTCCGAACCGGTGGACGAGGCACCTGCACCTGCCGACAGCGACCTCCAGCAGGCGCATGAGCAAAACCGCAGCGCCAACAACGAAATCAACCGCGTTTGGAACGACATGGACAAAACCGTACAACAGGGCATCCGCGATGAGCAACGCAGTTGGATCGACAGGAAAAACCGCGACTGCCGTCGTGCCGCCGCGCAAGCAGGCAACCCTGACCGTGCCGAATATCTGCAACTGCAATGCGACACCCGCATGACCCGCGAACGCGTGCAGTATCTGCGCGGTTATACAATTAACTGACACGGAACGCCGCATAGCGGCAACCGCCGCAACAAAGGCCGTCTGAAAAGTTTTCAGACGGCCTTTGTTTTACAGAATACAAGCATCAACTCCAATTTGTAATATGTTGTAAAGAAGTGTCAAGAGATAAGTTGTTGCATCCCGCAAGAAAATCCAAACAATCTCTTTATTATCAAAATGATAAAAACAAAAACCAGTCTTCCGGGAAAATGAACGGCACACGTTCCGGCATCCATACTCAAGAAATTCACAGAAAAAACCGTTTGTCCTGTTGTTTTTATTCAATAGTAATATTTTCTCAGTTATAATGCATATTAAATGATGTTGGAATGATGCCGCCGTTTAGAGCGGCACGGCAACATCAATAAAACAAACACAATACGCGGAAAACTTATGCAGCTTACTGATTTTTTTACCCAGATTTCACAGGGGGTGTTCCCCTACGTCTGGTGGACGGCCCCTGTCCTTCTTTTCAGCCTTTATGCCAAAAACAGAGCGGCATCCGAATGGTTCGGACGCTCAAAAAACAAGAAAAACCTGTCGGATCGTTTGGACGGACAGCAATACCGTGCCTTCCCCAACCTGCCGTTATCCATCGGCAACGGCAGCGGTGCAGCCGATTGCGTTTACGTTTCCAAACACGGCATTTTCGTTGTCGCCATGCCCAAGCAGGGCGGTTTCGTCTCCGGCAGCAGCAGGGACAGCGAATGGACGGCAGAAAGCCACAACCGCCACACCGTTTTCGCCAATCCTTTGAAACACAACCAGCTCGTCATCAACGCCCTTTCGCGACAGCTGGAACTGCCCGCACACTGCTTCCACTCGGTCGCCGTGTTCCCCGATAGCTGCCATTTCCAAACCATGATGCCCGACAACGTTATCGAAGAAGCCGATTTTGAAAGCTACATCACGCAATTCGACGACGAATATCTGGGTGCGGAAACCCTTGCCCGCATCACGGCGCAACTCGAAAGCAGCGAATTCGACATGGTGTTCAACCATCCCGACCAAAACGACGGATATTTCCACGCCGTCTAAACAATACCGGCATGCGGAGCGGAATGCTAAAACGACGAACCCGGCTGTTTCAGAAATTCCAGCTCTTCCGCCGTACTTTCCCTACCCAGTACCCGATTGCGGTGTGGGTAACGACCGAAGCGGTCGATAATACTTTTATGTTTAATTTCAAAGTCATAAGCCGATGCCGACGTATGCCGTCTGAACAATTGTTCGGCCTGCATATGCACGGCACGACTTTCGCTGTGCATCAGCGGCATCAGCATAAAATGACGTTCGGCCGCTTCCATCGCGGCGAACCCCGGCTGCCAGACCGCTTCCTGAGCCAGCGCAACCGCCATATTGTCCTGCGCGAATGCCTGCGGCGAGTCGCGAAATAGGTTGCGGGAAAACTGGTCGAGCACGATGATTTCAGCCAACCGCCCGTGTAGCGTTTCGCGCCAACCATACAGTTCCGATGCCGCCGCCTGACGCCAAAGCGTTTCGAAACGGCGGTGCACAAGTTCATCGAATGTTTCGTTTTTGGCAAACCATAAAGCGGAATCGGTTTCTCTAAACCAAAAATCCAAAACCGTTTGCGGTGTCATCCGTGTTCCTTTCGTTCTTGGTATTTCGGGAAATTGCAGCAAAATGCTGCAGCCGCATTTTAAAGCAACAGGCCGTCTGAAAAAATCTTTTCAGACGGCCTGTTTACTCTTTTGCGTTATTCGGACAAATTGCCGCCCCGCACAACACCGCTGCAAGGCTTGGGTATGCCCTTACCTTACACCGCCGCGACGGAGAAGCGGAAACACCGCCGCCGCCCGCCGCCCAAGTCATGCAGGCGCAGACACCGTATCATTTGGCATGGCGTGCCGATGCAAAAGTCGGTACGGATTTCAAATCGCCGTGTCCGGTCAGGCGTTCGGCAGACAAACGCTGCGCCACGGCAACGGTGCGGCCTTCGATGTCGTACAGTTCGACACTGTGCTTGTGCAGACGGTAACTTTTCACGCCGTGCAGCGCGGTGGCAAGCTGCTGTTCGCTGCCGCTGCCCGTGCAGCGATTTTGCACGGTTTGGATTTTGCCGAAAATGATGCCGTTTTTCTCGGCAACGGCATGGTGTCCAGACAGTTTCAGGCATTCCGAATCGACGCTGAAGCCGGTATTGGTACTGTTGACGGCCAACATCATGTCCTGCGTGGCGGGACGCTGCCCCGCGATTTCGGTAATGCGCCAGCGGCCGTACACGTTCGGCCGGTCATCGGCGGGATTTTTAATCGGAAAAACAATCGGGATGCAGCCCGACACAAACAGGGGCAGCAGCAGTAAAGCGGCTTTTTTCATGGTTATCCTTTCGGCTTGTGTATCAAAAACTGAGCCAGCCGTACTCCCCGTAACCATTATTTTTATACCATCAACATACTACACCGCCCAAAATATGCGTTAAAAATATACCAATCGGGTTTTTCAAACGATAAAACGCACTTTGTTTACCGCATTGAAATTCCACGCCATGATATTCACCGCTGCCGCTTGCACCATTGCAAGGCCGTCTATACAATCCTTCCGTTTTGTTTTCCAAGTGATTTTCCGATATGAAAGCCATGATTCTGGCCGCCGGACGCGGCGAACGGATGCGCCCGCTTACCGACACCACCCCCAAGCCGCTGCTCAAGGTCGGCCGCGAACCCTTAATCGGCTGGCACTTACGCCGTCTGAAAGCCGCAGGCATCAGCGAAATCGTCATCAACCACGCATGGCTCGGCAGCCAGATTGAAGACACCTTGAAAGACGGCGCGGACTACGGTGTGCAGATCCGTTATTCGCCCGAAGGCGAAACGGGGCTGGAAACCGCAGGCGGCATCGCCACCGCCCTGCCCCTGCTCGGCGACCGACCGTTTTTGGTCATCAACGGCGACGTGCTGACCGACATCGACTTTCAGACGGCCTTCGAGTGCGCGGCAACCATGCAGCGGCACGGCCGCCTTGCCCATCTTTGGCTGGTGGACAACCCGCCGCACAATCCCAAAGGCGATTTCGGCCTGCTTTCAGACGGCCTTGCCGCGTCGTCGCCCGAACAGGGCGAAGGGCTGACCTTCAGCGGCATGGGCGTATACAGCCCCACACTGTTCGCCGGCACCCCGCCGCGCCAAGCCGCCAAACTCGCACCGCTGCTGCGCACCGCCATGGACAACGGCTCGGTCTGCGCCGAAAAACACACCGGCCTTTGGCTCGACGTCGGCACGGCGGAACGGCTGGCCGAAGCCGACAAACTGGCCGCAGGCTGGTAAGCCGTCTCCAAAAAAATCAGCCCGTCTGAAAAATATTTTTCAGACGCCCTTTTACTGCCCGCACCGTATCTGCACCGAGTGCCTTAACCAATCGGCATCAGGTCGGCAAACGATGATTCGGATGCATTCGGATACGGCGTTGATATTCAGTTTACCGTCATTCCTGCGCAGGCAGGTACCCGGAAGATCTGCCGAAAAGTCTTGTTCCTAAACATTACGGATTCGGATTCCCGCCTGCGCGGGAATGACGGCGACGGGTTAACCCTGTATCAACTCCCAACCAAGCACGGCCTTGTTGTTTCAGGTATTTTTATTTCCCAAACAACCCGTTACGGAACAGCTATTTGCGTACAAACACCCCGTTTTCAAACCGGTAAACAATCCGCTTACCGGTCAACTCCCCATACTCGAACGCTTTGGTGTTGCGCACCACGGGAAAGCTCAGCTGCCGCCGCTTCGCATCGTAAACGAAATGCCGGAAATTTTCAGGCAGCTTGTCTTGGCTGTGCGGCTCATAAGCATAGTCTATTGACGACACACGTTTGCCGGCAGCAAACAGTTTTTCAGGCTGCAAACGATTGTTTTTGATACTGAACCATTCCACCGCCTTACCGTGCAGCCGCCCGAAACCGACGCCGTGGGTAAACATCAGATACACCCTGCCGTGCTGCGGCAACGTGTCCTGCTCGATGCGTTCCACATAACCGAACGAACCGCTTTCGGGAAAACCACTTTCGCGCACCCTGCCTGCGCCGTCTTGAATCTGCACCATATGGGCATATTCGTGCATCGAGCCGCCGGTGGGGATGCGCCAAGAGAATATGCGCAGTTTTTTGTCGGCCGACCGCGACATCCCGATGCCCGCGTTCTGCATTTCCGGGAAACGGCATTGCCACGTCGCCACATCGTTCGTCGCCTGCATCACCTGCGCAAAGCGCGCTTCGGCGGCGTTGAACTTGGCCTCGTCAAACAAATCGCTACAGCAGGCATGCTGCTCCATTGCCTGATAGGCTTGCGCGGCTTGGCGGTCGATTTGTCCGCACGTCGCCGCATGCGCGGACAAGGAAGCAAACAGCAAGGTAAGCGGGACATATTTTTTCATGTTTATTTCCTTTTTCAGACGGCCTGAACGGCTGTTAAATACCGTTCAGGCCGAACAGACCGCAGAACCGAAACCGCACCGCCGCATACCGACAGCCAAACTTAGCTGCTGCCCCGTTTCAAGGCTTCCACCACCCCGCTGCTGCGCAATGTGCGCTCGAACAGGTTGCGGAACGGCATCACGTCTTTATTGGCCACCACCAGCACCTGCCGCCCGTTGTCGGGATTTGTCCACTCAGCGAACCACAGGCCGCAGGCGTGGGCGGCCATTCTGACGGCGTGCCCCGTGTGGCGGCGGTCGAGTGCGCGGGCAAACAGCATCGGGTTGCGCAGAAAATAGTCGCTGAGACGGTTTTTGGAAAGCGCGTAATCAGATCGGTCGCGGTCGATGGGAATCACGCGGACGGGAAGGCGGTTGGCGAGATTAGGCTGCACGGTCTGCTCCTGCCCAAAAAATTTCAGACGGCCTTATTGTACCGAATAAGGCCGTCTGAAAAACATCCGAACGTGTTATTTGCGTTTGATGAAGCGCGTGTACACAAACAGAATTACCACTGCCGCCACGGTGGAAGCAATCCATTCCATAATCCGTCCGGAGCCGTACCAGCCCATCGACCGGCCGACAAAGCCCGCCAGCGCGGCACCCGCAATGCCCAGCAGCGTGGTCATGATAAAGCCCAAATCGTCGCGGCCGGGATGCAGCAGTTTGGCGAGCACGCCGACAACGAAACCGATAATAATGGTACCAATCCATCCTGACATAATCATTCCTTTCTTGATGCAGATATTGTTGTAAGCGGCGGCGCCATGCCGTCCGCGTACGCAATGATAAGCCCGCCGCCGTTTTCTGCGGCAGGCGCTTACACAGTTTTGCACACGCTGCCCGCAAAGCCGTTATACTGGCCGTCTGAATTTTTTTACCGACAACACGATGCACACTCTGCCCCTGCACGAACCCGCCTTCGCCGCCCTGCCCGACCACTGCTACGCCCGCGTCGCTTTCGAGCCGCTGCACAACCCGCACTGGGTGGCGGCCAACCGCCGCTTCGCCGAGGAACTCGGCCTGCCCGACGATTTTTTCGACCGTGCCGCAACGCTGTCCGCCCTCGGCGGCAATGCCGAAGATTATCCCGTCCGTCCGCTCGCCGGCGTGTACAGCGGCCACCAGTTCGGCATTTATGTGCCGCAATTGGGCGACGGCCGCGCCGCCTCCATCGGCAGCTACACGGATTCAGACGGCGTGGATTGGGAGTGGCAGCTCAAAGGCGCGGGCAAAACACCGTTTTCCCGTTTTGCCGACGGCCGCGCGGTCTTGCGTTCCGGCATCCGCGAATACCTCGCATCCGAAGCCATGCACGGCTTGGGCATCCCCACCACCCACGCACTCGCACTCGTCGGCGGCAGCAACCCCGTTTACCGCGAACAGCAGGAAACCGCCGCCGTGCTCACCCGCCTGTCGCCGAGTTTCATCCGCTTCGGCCATTTCGAATATTTCCACCACAAAAAGCAATACGACACCGTCAAAGCCTTGGCCGACTTCCTCATCAAACACCACTATCCCGACTGTGCCGGAGCCGACCGCCCCTATGTTGCCCTGCTCGGCGAAATCGGCCGCCGCACCGCCTGTCTGGCGGCAGGCTGGCAATGCGCCGGCTTCTGCCACGGGGTGATGAACACCGACAACATGTCCGTACTCGGCCTCACCATCGACTACGGCCCCTTCGGTTTTCTCGATGCCTACGACCGCTACCACATCTGCAACCGCTCCGACAAACAGGGCCGCTATGCCTACAACCGCCAGCCACAAATCGCCCAATGGAATCTGGCCAAACTCGCATCATGTTTCGCAACGCTGTGCAGCGAACAGGATTTGCTCGATGTTCTCAACCGCTTTCCCGAAGATTTTCAGACGGCCTATGAAGAAAAAATGCGCCGCAAACTCGGTTTGGACACCGTACAAAACGACGATGCCGAACTGTTTGCCGACCTTTTCACCGCCCTGCAAAGCCGCCGCGTCGATTTCACCCTGTTTTTCAGATACTTGGCCGACGTTTCCAACAACCACGCCGACCCGCTGCCGCCGCACCTGCTCTCCCTGTTCCGCGGCCCGACCGAAAGTTTCCTCCTGTGGACAGGCCGCTACCGCCGCCGCCTGCGTCTCGAAAACAGCGACCCCATCCGACGGAAAACCCGCATGAACGCCGCCAACCCGCTCTACACCCTGCGCAACCACCTGCTCCAGCAGGCCATCGAACGCGCGCAACAGGGCGACTTCCGCGAAACCGAACGCCTGCAGCGCTGCATGGCCGAACCGTTTACCGAACGACCCGAATTCGCCGACCTCGCCGAACCTGCACCCGAATGGGCTGCCGGCATTTGCGTAAGCTGTTCCAGCTGAAAACCGCCGTGCCGACCGATACGGCTGCAAACGGATAAAACGGAATCAAGGCCGTCTGAAATCATTTTCAGACGGCCTTGATGCAGTCGGACAAGCCGAATAATCGCTAAAAAACTCAATACCAAATCACGCCGGTTTGATAGGGGCTGCCTTTGATTTTGCGGTAGAAACTGCCGTTATGCTGGGTGTTGCGGCACAGGTAATCGAGATAGTGGTTGATGTACATCCGGTTCGGCCTGAAGTGTTCCGCCGCCGTCCAAAAACCATCGAGAGAGTCCTGCACCGTCAGCCCGCGGATGTTGTAAACCGATTCTCCGCACACTTTGACCGGCAGCAGCTCCTTAACTGCCGACAGGCCGACCGTACTGTTGATGACCACAACGCCGCGTGCGTGTGTGAGCAGGGAAGGCAGGTGTTGGTCGTGGATATAGAAGATGCGCTCTGCGCAGCCTAAAGAACTGCCGAGTTCCTGAATCAGACGGCCATAGTCTTTGTAGGCCCTGTCAAACGGGTGCTGTTTCAGCACCAATATGCAGTCGTTCGGGGCGTTTTTTGAAAAAGAAACAATGACTTCTTCGATAAAGTCTTCAATGGCGGCATAGGGAGAATGGTGGGAAATCTGGGCATCGTTGTGCACCTGCAAAGGTACGAGAAAATACCGCTGCGACCATTCCCCTGTCAGTTTTGCGGCCAGGCCGCGTTCTTTAAATCTGAACCACTGCTTACGGAACGCGCCGCGTATCCAATACAGCCCTTCCCTGATCTGCAGCGGCCTGTGGTGGCGGTAGTGCGGGAACCGGCGGCGGCCGAACGATGCCGCCACATAGTAGAGCACCGCCCACCAAGCCGCATACCAATAGGTTTTGCCCACATCGGTAAACGGCGGCGGCCGCATGTTGCCGAGATAGAAGGAATGCAGATAATCGCGCACTTGCGGCACAAACTGCGAATAGCCGTTGACGCCGCTGTGTTCCATCGTGATGTGGTTCGGTCTCAGATAGCCTTCTTCAAACACATAAACATCCGTTCCCGTTTCCTGCGCCACTTCTTTGGCCGCCATGTGGATGCTGCGGCAGTCGCCGAACAATACGATGATGTCGACGGCGTGCCGCCCGATGAAGCGTTGCAGGAATTCCGGCCATTCGGACATGGGCCGTCTGAAATTCACGCCTTGGGGATAGAAGAAGCAGTCGCCTGCGTTGAAGTTGATTTTGAACACCCGTGCGTCCAGCCGGCGCAGGTCGTCGGCGAAATTCCTGAAAAAAGGCCCTACGGGGCCTTGGAGCAGCAGGACCTTTTTGTGTTTGAACGGATGTAGGCTGACGGAGAGCATGGATGGTTTGTCGTAATTTCAGTCGGTATGAATATTATGTGTACGTTGTATTTTTAATAACAACTTTATAGATAATTTCTAAATTTATAATATACCCGTGTTTTCGATATACAGGTAAAATTCCCCTCAGCGTTCCATCCGGAACCGTTTTGTTAATTTTATTTAGCTATTTTGAATAAAATTATTCATAAAATTGAAAGTGTTGGCTACAACAATCAAATCTTCGGCACTGCCGTCTGAATATGCAGGAAACAGTTTGCCAATCCCAAAAAATTCCAAACAAATAAAAACAGAATACGATACAAATCAACAATTCTTTTCTTACTCTGTTTTTTCTTTGCAAATTATAGCAGAATGAGAAATGATATGGTACATTATAGTTTTTTCAGCAATATACAAAGGGAAAACCAAAATGAAGCTGCAGTCCGTCATCCTCTCGGGTGGTTCAGGCACCCGCCTTTGGCCGCTTTCGCGGGAAAAATACCCCAAACAGCTTTTGAGCCTGTTCGACAACAAAACCATGCTTCAAGAAACCGTGTTGCGGATGAACCGCTTTACGTCGGACAAAATCGAAACCTCGGATTCGCCGATTGTGGTTTCCAATCAGGAATACCGTTTCATCACGGCCGAACAGCTCAAGCAGGTCGATGCGCGCGCGGAAATCGTTTTGGAACCGTGCGGACGCAACACCGCGCCCGCACTTACGGCCACGGCGTTCCACATTCTCCAGCAGCAGGGCGATGCCGTGATGCTGGTCATGCCTGCCGACCACCTTATCAGCAATACCGCCGAATTCTACCGCGCCGTGGAAACCGGCCTGCCGCAGGCATTGGCCGGCGGCATCGTATGCTTCGGCATCGTTCCCAACCGTCCCGATACGGGATACGGCTACATCAAAGTAACCGGCAAAACGGAAGGAAACCAAGCCGCACCGTTAGACAAATTCGTTGAAAAACCTTCTGCCGCGCTCGCACAGGAATATGTTGCGTCCGGCCAATATTATTGGAACAGCGGCATCTTCATGCTGAAAGCTTCCACTTGGCTGAGCGCAATCAGTCAGTCCAATGAAAAAATCCGTGACAAATGCGAAGAAGCGGTGAAAACCGCCGAAACCGACAAAGATTTCGTCTGGCTCGGCGGTCAGGCTTTTGCGTCTTCGCCCGAAGATTCCATCGACTATGCCGTGATGGAACATATCGGCAAAGACGGCAAACTGTCTGTTGAGAGCATTGTCGTACCGATGGACGCAGGCTGGTCGGATGTCGGTGCATGGGATGCCGTCTGGGAATCCAGTCCGAAAGACGAAGACGGCAATGCCAGCCGAGGCAAAGGCCATGTGGTTTTCCACAATGCCCGCAACAATATGGTGCATACCGCCAACAAACGGGTGGTGTCGCTGCTCGGTTTGCAGGACATCGTCGTGGTCGATACGGAAGATGCTTTGTTGGTGGCGGATAAAAAAGCCCTGCCCGAAATCAAGCAGATTATCGGCAAAATCAAAGACCGCCATGTCCAACTGACCCAGCACGGGCGTGAAGTGTTCCGCCCTTGGGGCAGCTATGATTCGCTCGAGAACGGCAGCAATTTCCAAGTGAAGCGGATTGTAGTCAACCCCGGCCAAGTGTTGAGCCTGCAAATGCACCACCACCGCGCGGAACATTGGATTGTCGTAAAAGGCACGGGTAAAATCACGCGCGGCGACGAAGAGTTTCTGCTGTCGGAAAACCAGTCCACCTATATTCCTTTGGGTGTCGTCCACCGTTTGGAAAATCCGGGGAAATTTCCTTTGGAGCTGATTGAAGTCCAGTCGGGCAGCTACTTGGGTGAAGACGACATCGTCCGTTTGGAAGACGTCTACGGCCGTACCAAGCAGTAACTGCCGAACCGTCCGAACAGGCCGTCTGAAAACCGTCTGCATCTTTCAGACGGCCTGTTCGGGCATTTCTATTTCCCCTTTTCCAATCCGATTCACACACAGCAGCCGCCCAACCATAAAACCTACTGCGGCCGCTCTATGGGAGCTTGATAAGCAATGAGTAAAAAAGTAAGAAAACCGGGTATTTCATTTTGGCTGATTGTGGTATTGCCGACGCTTTTGTCGGTGCTTTATTTCGGACTGGTGGCCTCCGACCGCTATGTGTCGGTATCCAGTTTCGTTATCCGCAGCCCGCAGAAGAGCACATCGGTAACCGGCTTGTCTGCTTTTTTACAGAATGTCGGCTTTTCCCGTTCTTCCGACGACAGCTACATCGTCCACCAATACATGCTGTCGCGCGATGCCGTCGCCCAGTTGGACAAAAGCATGAAAATTGCCGACAAATACGGCAGCGGCAACGTCGATTTCATCAGCCGCTACAACACGTTCGGCTTTAACGGCGGCTTGGAAGGACTCTACGACTATTACCAAAACAAGGTGTTAATCGATACCGATTCGACATCTTCGATTTCCACACTCACCGTCAAAGCATATACCGCCAAGGATGCGCACGACATCAACGTGCGCCTGCTCACGCTCGCCGAAGCGCTGATTAACCGCCTGAATGCGCGCGCGCGCCAAGACATGATTTCGTTTTCCGAAAAAGAAGTCGAAAAAGCCGCGGCAAATGTAAACGAAATTTCAGACCAACTTCGCGAATTCCGTGCGCAAAACAAGATTTTCGATGTCGATCAGCAATCGAAACTCCGTCTGCAACTGATTTCCAAACTGCAAGACCAGCACATTCTGGTGCAGAACCAACTGTCGCAATTGAAGGCCGTTACCCCCGAAAACCCGCAAATTCCGATATTGGAGGAAAAAGAACGCAATCTGCGTAAAGACATCAGCAAAGAAACCAATTCCGCCCTGGTCGGTTCAAGTTCGCTGAACGACAAAGCAGCAGGCTACGAACGCCTGATTCTGCAAAAAGAAGTTGCCAGCAAAGAACTGGCCGCAGCATTGGCCACTTTGGAACAGAACAAAAACGAAGCGCAAAGAAAACAGCTTTATTTGGAAAGGGTTTCCAACCCGATGGTGCCCGACGATGCCATCGAACCCAAACGCATCAAAGGCATTCTCTCCACTCTGGTGCTGAGTTTGGTTATTTGGGGCATCCTTACCCTGCTTACCGCCGGTGTCAAAGAACATCAGGGGTAACGCCATGCAGAGCCATTCGTTTCTAACCAGCCTGGGCATACAGCGCAGAGTGCTCGGTGCCCTGCTGATGCGGGAAATCCTGACTCGCTACGGCAGGCACAACCTTGGATTTCTCTGGCTGTTTTTAGAGCCCGTGCTGTTTACCCTCGGCATCATCGTTTTATGGTCGCTGACCAAAGGGCATGTAGGCGGGTTCGGCGATGTTTCCATCATCGCATTTGCGCTGACGGGCTATTCCTACGTTTTAATGTGGCGCAACGTTGCCGCCAGATGCTCGAAAGCCATCGAACCGAACCTGTCTTTGATGTACCACCGCCAAGTCAAAATCATCGATTTGTTTTTTGCACGGATTATTTTGGAAATCGCCGGCATCACCATTTCGTTCATTGCACTGATGGCGGTTTTCACCGTAACAGGGCTGATTAAGCCGCCTCAGGATATTTTCCTGATGTTGTGCGCATGGCTGATGCTGTCGCTGTTTTCCGCAGGTTTGGGGATGGTCATCGGCGTGATTTCCGAAGCATCGGAAGTATTCGACAGAATTTGGCACACGCTCACCTACCTGTTTTTCCCTTTGTCCGGTGCGGCATATATGGTGGATTTCCTGCCGTCCTATCTGCAAAAAATGGCGCTTTACCTCCCGCCGCTGCACGCCGTGGAAATGTTGAGACACGGCTATTACGGCAACGCAATCCGCACCTACGAAGACCCTTCGTATTTAATCGTCGTATCGCTGTTTCTGATTTTGGCAGGACTGCTGGGCATACGCTGGCTGAAAGACAGGGTGCAACCGGAATGATTAAGATTGAAAACGTCAGCAAAGTCTATCCGATACAGGGCGGCAGACGCACCGTATTGGACAATATTTCCTTTGAAATGAAAGCCAGCGACAAAGTCGGCTTTTTAGGCAAAAACGGCGCGGGCAAATCCACCCTGATCCGTCTCATCGGCGGCGTGGAGCAGCCGACGGCAGGCAAAATCACCCGAACCGCCTCCGTCTCTTGGCCGCTAGCATTCGGCGGCGCGTTCCAAGGTTCGCTAACGGGCATGGACAACCTTCGCTTCATCGCCCGCATCTACAACGCCGACATCGACTATGTACGCGATTATGTGCAGGATTTCGCAGAGCTGGGCGGCTACCTTTACGAACCCGTACGCAAATACTCCGCAGGGATGCGCGCAAGGCTCGCTTTCGCACTTTCGATGGCGATTGAATTCGACTGTTTTCTGATTGACGAAGTGATTTCCGTCGGCGATGCCCGTTTCCAGGAAAAATGCAGGATAGAACTTTTTGAAAAACGCAACGACCGCGGCATCATCTTGGTTTCGCACGAAGTCCACAATATCCGCGAACGCTGCGATTCGGTCTGCGTACTGTCCGAAGGCCGTCTGAAACACTTTACCGACATCGAAGAAGGCTATGCCTTCTACAACGGCCAAACCTAGATGCTGAACCAGTTTTTCAACCACCCGTCGGCCTTCGTGCGAAGCATGCTGCTGAAACTGCATCCCCTTGAAACGGCACGGAATAAAGCCGCTGCAAATACCCGCAGTTTTTCAGACGGCCTCAAGGGAGAAAAACGCCAGCTGCTGATAGACGTTTCATTATTGGTAAAACACGACGCAGGAACAGGCATACAGCGTGTCGTCCGTTCATTGTGGGCGGAGCTGGAAAAACAGTTGGATGCTTCCGATACGATCGTCTTAAAGCCCGTGTACGCCGCAAAAAACCACGGCTACCGCTACATCGGCGAAGGCCGTCTGAAAAGCAAAAAAGAAGTTGCCGTAAAACAGGGAGACATATTTTTAGGATTGGATTTGGCACCGCGAATCGTTGCCGCCAATACCGGCGACCTGCTCCGCTGGAAACAGGCAGGCGTAAAAATCTGCTTTGTTTTGTACGACCTGCTGCCCATACAGAATCCGCAATGGTTTCCCGAAAAGTCAGCCGTTTATTTTCAAAAATGGCTGGAAACCGTCGCCGTTTACGCCGACCTGGTTCTACCGATTTCAAACACCGTGCGGCAGGAAATGCAGGCATGGCTTGCATCCCGGCTGTCGGCCGCAAAACAGCCCCGTATGCAGGTGCTGCCGCTGGCGGGAGATTTCAGCAAAACCAGCCACAGCACGGGCATTTCCGCATCGGAAGCACAGTTGGCCGAAATGCTGGAAAAACGGCAGTTTGTTTTATACGTCAGCACGCTGGAACCGCGCAAAGCCCATTCATGCCTGCTCGACGCAATGGAAGAAGTTTGGAAAACCCACCGAACCACATTGGTGCTGGTCGGCAAAAAAGGCTGGAAAACCGAGAAGTTGCAGCAGCGGATACTGAACCACCCGCAATACGGCCGGAAACTGTTTTGGCTGCAATGCGCCAGCGACGAAATGCTGGACGGACTCTACCGGAATTCAGACGGCATCATCATCCCGTCTTACGGCGAAGGCTACGGTTTGCCGCTGATTGAAGGTTTGACCTACCAAAAGAAAATACTGGCACGCGATTTGCCCGTGTTCCGTGAAATCGCAGACAGCGCCGCCCGATACTTTGATAACGATGCCCCCCGTCCTTTGGCAGACAAAATCATCCGATGGCTGCATGACACCCTGCCTGTCTCCAAGCATCCCGCCTTACCCGCTTGGCACAGCGTTGCACGCAGCCTTATCGGTTATACAGATTACACCCAATACACTTTACCGGAAAATAATATGTCGAAACATCAAACAGATACCATTCACAGCCTTTTACGGCAACAAAACGATTCAGCCTTTATCCGGCAAGCCTATTTGCTTTTTTTCGGGCGGGAACCCGATTCAGAGGGGGCAGCCCACTACGAAGACCTGCTGGAGCATGGCATCTCCTCCAAAAAAATCCTGCTCGACATGGCAGCCTCTCCCGAATTCCGTATGTCCCGACAAAACATACCCGGGCTGGCACAACTGAAAATCCGGTATTTCTTTGTCAGACTGTTCACATTCGGCCTGTGCGGGAAATACGCATCCAACCGTGAAATACTCTCACGCATCGCCGCCCGACAACGTGAATTGGAAAACACACTCCGCAAAACGGCATTGTCGGTTGATGCGGATTTGGCAGGATTGTCGTCGCAGGCCACTCATCTGCACAACCATCTTATCCGGTTGGAAGAACAAATACGGAACGTTCCAAGTTTCCCCAACGGCACTTTGCCAAAAATACAGGAGGTTCGGGCAGCCCTGCCTGAAGCGGCGGTTCAACCTTTAAAACACTCCCAAACAGCCAAAGGGCACGACTGTCTCAAAATCAGAACATTGGTCGAAAACCATAAAATCAGGAAAACCGCCAAATGAAAGAACAATATCTAGCACTTACCGAAATCGTCAACCGCAATCTGAAAACCCATAATTTGGACGAAATTATCTTTGAACGGTTTGAAGGGATGAGCTTTAACATATTCGCCTATCCGAAACAGATTCTGCTCGACATTCAAGACGATGAAACGTTTTTAAGAGAGGCATATTACAAAATATTGGACAGGGAAATAGACAAACCTGCTTTCAACAATCTGTCTTCACAATTAAAAGAGAAAAAGATCAATAAAGCACAAATTTTAGACATTCTCTATTCATCAAGGGAAAGAGCAATAAAAAAGACACAACTGGTCGGTTGATTACAAGGAAAACGAACAATGGCAACAGTTTATGTGGACATCAGCAACTATTACACAACCCGTGCCCATACGGGTATCCAACGGGTTGTAAGGGAATTTCTATCCAAAGCGGCAGACGATAAAAACTTGGCCGTCCAATGCATTTATTTTGATTTGGACAGCCATAAATTCGTACAAATTTCTCCGACTGAGTTGTCGGCATTTTTGGCCGACGTTAAAAACTATGTATTCAAAAACACGGCGAATCAGAAAAAAATCGAGGATTTTTGCAGCACCGATATTTTTTTGGATATGGACGGCGTTTGGAACAATCCGTTAAAACGCGATTATCTCTATAAAAAGCTGAAACAGAATCAGGTAAAAATCGTCAATTTCCTATACGACCTTGTACCGGTTGTAAAGTCTCAATTTTCGCACAGTAATACCACCCGGAATTTTGTTACCTACCTTTACGCCATTTACCAATATTCCGATTTGGTGCTGTTTGATTCACGCTCCGCCGAGCTGGACTTTCTCCAAGTCAAAGAGAAAATCGGCAATGGCCGCCCCATTCCCAGCAGAGTCATCAAATTGGGGGCGGACATATCCGTCGGCCAAAAGAAAAACAGTCCAAACAGCAAAGCAAAATCATCCAAAAACAAACAACGCTCTGCCGTGGAACAGCAAGCCCCTGCGGACAAAACGGTAACGGAACTCGTCAAAACACGCTATCTGCTGTTTGTCGGCACATTAGAACCGCGCAAAGACCAGCAACTTTTGCTCACCGCATTCGAGCAAATCGCACACAAACACCCCGATACCAATCTGGTATTCGTCGGCAAAGCAGGTTGGAACAATGACGAGTTTCTCCAATATCTGGGCAGTCATAAACTGTTGAACCAATCCGTTTTCTGGTTGCAGGGCTTGAGCGATAACGACCTGACTTTGCTGTACAAACACGCCCATATTTGTGTTTATTTGAGCAAATACGAAGGTTTCGGCCTGCCCATCGCGGAAAGTTTGGGCAACGGCAAGCTCACGATTGCGTCCAACAACAGCTCGATGTTTGAAGTAGGTAAAAACTGTGCCGACTATATAAGCTACAACTCGGTCAACGAATTGACGGACTTGCTGGATCTGTATTTGTCCAACAACCGGCTGTATTGGGAAAAACTGGCGTTTATCGAAAAAAACCACATTCATTACAGTTGGGACATGATGGCAAAAAGCACAATTTCCGTGCTGAAAAGCCTGACCCGTCCCAAATATCTGCCGATACAGGCGCCCGAAAAATTACAGTTTGTGTTTATCAGCATCGATGCCGACAAATGCGGACGGACCATTGCCAAAACCGACAAATATATTCCGTTTGTCAAAGAATACATCGTGGTAACCCGCCCCGATATGATGCCCCGTTTTCAGGAAATTCAAAGTCAATTTCCCATTCGCGTGATTGATGAAAACAAAATCTTGGGAAAATATGCGGAAGGTTTTGCCAAGCGCGACCATGTTTCCAAAAACTGGCTGTTACGCAGCAGTTTGCTGAACCTGAATAATTTGGATGACTGTTTTGTCATGCTGGATGACGATAATCAGCCATTCAAACCGATTCCGATGGAAAATTTCATTTTAGACGGCCGTTATAGTGCTTATTACTTCTATGATTTGCTGTCATGGAAAGAACGCATGACCGAATATGATGAAGGGCAACACAATATGAAAGTCGTTCTGGACAAGGATGGCTATGAATTATTGTCCTATTCATCGCACCGCCCGCAAATCATCGACAAACGTATCTGGCGTGAAGTAGTTGATAAGTATTTCGACATCGGACTGAACATGCCGATAGACGAGTGGAGCATGTATTTCAACTACGGGGTATCCAATTATCCCATGCTGTTTGATAAGAAAGTATTCGATACCCTGAATTGGCCGGGAAGTTATCAGAATTGGGAGTTGAAATATATTCCTCAACAATACAATTTCAACAACTACTATCCGGAAAACAACCCCGACGGCCAACCCATTGCCGATAACGAACTGGTTTCATCAAAAGAACCCATGTTCAATCTATACCGCAACAACCCGCAGCTGATAGAGAAAAACTTTCCCATCCAAAAAGAAAACAACATGGTGCACGGCGTTTTGCGTTTTCAGACGGCCAAAGGCAGCGTGTATCTATCAGGCATTCCCTACTATTTTGAGGCCAAGCAGGGAACATGGATTGATTTTCCGCTCAACCTGAAATGGCTTGGCGAAGCAGGCTGCAATGTGGAAATCGGCTATTTCATCAACGGCGGACGCGGGCATTTTGTTTCCGTTCCGAAGTTAGCCGCATTTGACGACCGAACGGCAGGCTTGAAAATTTCCTGCACATCGCTCAAAGCAGGACAGGACTATGATTTGTTGATAGATGTAAAAATAGACGGGAAACACGTTTACCAAACCGAATCCCCTTATCTCGTTAAATTATTTGTTTTCTAAATTCTCTTAAAAAAGGTTGATACCATGAAAAAAGCAATCGTAACAGGCATTACCGGTCAAGACGGCGCATATTTGGCAGAACTGCTGCTGAACAAGGGATACGAAGTGTACGGCACTTACCGCCGTACCAGCTCGGTCAACTTCTGGCGTATCGAGGAATTGGGCATCGAAAACCACCCCAACCTGCATTTGGTGGAATACGATCTGACCGATCAAGCCGCCAGCATCCATTTGGTTTCCCGCATCCAACCCGACGAAATCTACAATCTGGCCGCACAGAGTTTCGTGGGCGTTTCGTTTGAACAGCCTTTGGCCACCGCACACATTACCGGTTTGGGCGCGGCGCACCTGCTCGAAGCCATCCGCATCATCAATCCGAAAATCCGCTACTATCAGGCTTCCACTTCGGAAATGTTCGGTAAAGTACAGGCGATTCCGCAGGTGGAAAGCACGCCGTTTTATCCGCGCAGCCCCTATGGTGTGGCCAAGCTGTATGCCCACTGGCTGACGGTAAACTACCGCGAGTCTTACGATATTTTCGGTTCGAGCGGCATCCTGTTCAATCACGAATCGCCTCTGCGCGGCCGCGAGTTCGTTACCCGCAAAATTACCGACAGCGTGGCCAAAATCAAATTGGGCAAGTTGGATGTATTGGAACTGGGCAATTTGGACGCAAAACGCGACTGGGGTTTTGCCAAAGAGTATGTGGAAGGTATGTATCTGATGTTGCAGGCAGACGAACCCGATACATTCGTATTGGCAACCAACCGCACAGAAACCGTACGCGATTTCGTGCAACTGGCATTCAAAGCCGCCGATATTGATGTGGAATTCAAAGGCAGCGAAGAAAACGAAACCGCGGTGGACACCGCCACAGGCAAAACCGTGATGCGCATCAACCCGAAATTCTACCGCCCCGCCGAAGTGGACCTGCTCATCGGCAACCCTGCACACGCCAAGGAAAAACTGGGCTGGGAACCGAAAACCACTCTGGAAGAATTGTGCGACATGATGGTAAAAGCCGACCTGCGCCGCAATGAAGCAGGATTCTCGTTCTGATGGCCAAGGTTTTGATTACCGGATTGGACAGCTTCACCGGCTCGCATTTGGGCCGGTGGCTGTCTGATTCGGGCCATCAGGTATTCGGCACCAGCCTGAAATCGGGAGACGGCAAACGCCTGCTGCAATGCGACCTTGCCGAAGCAGGTGATTGCGAACGCGTTGTCCGTCAGGTTAAACCCGATTATGTGGTTCATTTGGCAGGAATTTCGTTTGTCGGCCACGAACACTTGGACGCGTTTTACCGCGTGAACGCCATCGGCACGGAATACCTGTTGCAGGCGTTGGCACAACACGCACCCGATATAAAAAAAGTGATACTGGCCAGCAGCGCCACCGTATATGGCAACCAAGGTCTGCCCGTATTGGACGAATCGCTCGCGCCTCAACCGGCCAACCATTACGGCATGAGCAAGCTGGCGATGGAATTTACCGCCGCAAACTTCTACGGCAAACTGCCGCTCATCATCACCCGCCCGTTCAACTACACTGGCGTAGGGCAGCCCGAACATTTCCTGATTCCGAAAATCGTCGCCCACTTCAAGCGCGGCGAAAAAACGGTGGAATTGGGCAATCTGCACGTTGCCCGCGAGTTTAACGACGTCCGGTTTGCCTGCGATGTGTACGCCAGACTGCTCGAATGCGGTTCAGACGGCCTGATTACCAATCTCTGTTCCGGCCATGCCGTGCGCTTGCTGGACATCGTTGCCCTGATGAACGAAATCGCAGGTTATGAAATCGAAGTCAAAGTGAATCCCGCCTTTGTACGCGCCAACGACATTCCCAGTCTGGTCGGTTCTCCCGAACGGCTGGAAAACACCATAGGCCGTCTGAAAACCTTTTCCATCCGCGACACCCTGCTGGAAATGTACCGAAATTGAAACTGATACTGGAAACTTCTTCCTTACTCCACCCGCTGACAGGCATCGGGCGTTACACCCACGAGCTTGCAGCGGGTTTGTCCGCCAAAAGCGGGTTGGAAATGAAATTCTGGGCACAGAACCGCCTGTTTGACGACCTGGAAACCGTCAAACGGCTCAAACCGCGCACCCGTTTTCCCTTGTGGTCGAAACCGTTCCGCGTCATCCGAAACAGGCTCGCACCCAAACGGTATGCACCGCAAATCGCACGCAGCATCTTCCACGGCCCCAACTTTTTCGTGCCGCCCGAAGCCGAGCGCGCCGTGATTACCGTACACGACCTTTCCATCCTGCGTTATCCCGAAACCCATCCCGCCGAACGCCTGCGCCAATTCGAGCTGAATCTCGAACGTTCCGTGCGGCAGGCCACAAAAATCCTGGCCGATTCCGAATTCGTACGCCAAGAAATCATCCATGAATTTTCCTGCCCGCCCGACCAAGTCCATACCGTGTACATGGGCGTGTCGCCGCAATTCAGCCCGCCGTCTGAAACCGATGCCCGACTGATGGCCGCCTATAATCTGAACGCCGACGGCTACACCCTTTGCGTCGCCACTTTGGAACCGCGCAAAAACATCGACAAGCTGCTCGCCGCCTACCAACGGCAGCCCGAAAGCCTGCGCCGCCGTTATCCCCTGATTCTCATCGGCGGCCACGGCTGGCTGGCCGACAGCCTGTTGGAAAAAATCGCCGCTGCCGAACAGCAGGGCTGGGTGCGCAAACTCGGCTACGTATCGGAAACCGACCTCATCGGACTTTACCGGCACGCCCGCCTGTTTGCCTATCCGTCCGCCTACGAAGGCTTCGGCCTGCCCGTATTGGAAAGCATGGCCTGCGGCGTACCCGTCATCACATCCGACCGCTCGTCGCTGCCCGAAGTCGGCGGCGATGCCGCTTTACCCGTCAACCCCGACGACACCGACCGATTCGCCGCCGCCCTGCGGCAGGGTTTGGAAGACAACCATTGGCGCACTACCGCCCGCGAACGGGGTCTGCTGCAAGCCGCACGGTTTTCATGGCAGAGATGCGTGGACGAAACCTACGCGGTATACAAGGCCGTCTGAAAACTTGCCCGTTTCTCAAAGGGATGCCAAACAATGTCGGGCTGAACATTCTGTCGGGAACAACCTGTTTCAGACTCATGCCTGCGAAAACAACGGATTAAGGCCGTCTGAAAAAAGTACGGCATTTGGGAGAATAAGTTGAAAATCTATGAAAACGAGTTTGTCGAAGTTTATTACCAATACCGCAACAGCGATTTAATCGTGATTTCGTTCAACGAAATGGGATTACGGCCGGGCCTGGGGGCTTGGGGACAGAGCGTCTTTGAAAAATCAGGCACATCCTATCTGGGATTCGTCAGCAAAACGCCAAACTGGTTTCCCACAGAAGGAATGCACGATGCGCTCGCTTGCTCCGACAAAATTCTGGCGGAAAACGGTTTCGGCCGAACCGTTACGTTCGGCCATTCGCAAGGCGGATATGCCGCCCTTAAATTTGCCCGAAGGTTGCAAGCCGATACCGTTTTGGCATTCTGTCCCCAATATTCCATCCGGCCTGAAGACATGGAAGGCAAAGACGGCAGATTCCGCCCATATTACAGACCCGACTTAACCCAACCGCCCGTCAACGGCAGCGATGCCGGTACAGACTGTTTCATCACAGTCTTTTACGACCCAAGCGACAAGTCGGACGCCATGAATGTGGCACACATCAAAAAGTCTCTGCCCCATATTCAGACGGCCAAAATATTCGGTACCGGACATCAAACCATCCGCGCATTCAGCGGAACGGAAAATTTCACCCGCCTGCTGTCCGCATCATTGGATAAAGACTTTCCCCGACTGCTCAGCCTCTCCCGCAGCATCAAGCGTTCGTGGAACAGCCGCCGCGTTTATCTGGCACGCAGCTTATTGCGTTCGCACCACCACAGAATCGGGCAACGGCTGCTGGAAACCTGCCTGAACCAGATCAACGCTGAAATCGGCATGGAAATTTTCCAATCCCTTGCCCGCAACCGTGCCGACGGTTTCATCTGGGAACACCTGAACAGTCTGACCCTCCCCCTACCGGCACCGCAGCAGATGTATTGCAAAAGCCTGCTGCTCAAAAACCTGATTGCGGCCGGACACAACCTGAAAGCCGCCGAATGGTTCATGCTCTGGCTGGCCGACAAACAGCTGCATGACACGGCTTTGATTGGCGGCGGCTATTTCAACGAATTCGAACCCGCCATCTCCCGACTGATCGACAGCCTGAACAATTCTCCCCAGCATCTCTACCTGATGGGATGGTTCAATCAGGAAAACTGGGGCAGATGGTCAAAATCAACCGATGCCTGTCTGGTTTTGAACAATACGGACGGTCGGGCACATACATTCAGATGCGGCATCAGAAAAATTGCGCCCGAACAGGAAATCACCGTACACAGGCTCGACGGCAACCGATGGATTGCGCATCCGCACACCCCGTCTGACCGCATGGAAATCACGGTGGAAGCGCAAAGCAGCACGGTACTTCGGATTTCGGCAAACCGGCTGTTTTCCCCCGCCGAACTGCACATCGGCAACGACGAAAGATTACTGGGCATCGGCATCGAAACCCCGGTGATGTTTTAAACACGGCCTATGGTTTTTGTTTCAATAAACCAATGGTTTGTCGTCAATCATCTTTCCGGCACAACTCATGCCGTTGGTACAGACAATGCCGAAAACCGGAAGGCCGTCTGAAAGCCTTGATTATGTTCAGCCGCTTTTCACGTTCCAAGCCGGACAGGTTTTACCGAACCGGCGAATATCACACCGTTGAACCGTTCGGATAAAAGGCCGTCTGAAAACAGAAAATCCGTAAACAATCCGCAACAATAAGGCCGTCTGAAATCATTTTCAGACGGCCTTTAATACATGTTTAATAAACCCTAACCGCGCATCAGCTTTCTTTGCTTTCCTGAGCTTTCGCACGCAGGCGCAGACTGAGTTCGCGCAGTTGTTTTTCATCCACAGCATTCGGTGCATTCGTCAGCAGACATTGCGCGCGCTGGGTTTTCGGGAACGCAATCACGTCCCGGATGGATTCCGCTCCGGTCATCAGCGTAACCAAACGGTCGAGACCGAAGGCCAAACCGCCGTGCGGGGGTGCGCCGAATTTGAGATTGTCGAGCAGGAAGCCGAATTTTTCCTGCTGCTCTTCCGGCGTGATTTTCAGCGCGGCGAACACTTTTTCCTGCACGTCGGCGCGGTGGATACGGATGGAACCGCCGCCGATTTCCCAACCGTTGAGCACCATGTCGTAGGCGCGGGCAAGGCAGGCCTCGGGGTTGGTTTCCATCAGGTCTTCATGGCCGGGTTTGGGCGAGGTAAACGGATGGTGCATGGCGGTGTAGCGGTCGGCCTCTTCGTCGTATTCGAACATCGGGAAATCGACCACCCACAACGGTTTCCACTCATCAACGAAATAGCCGTTTTCCGCACCGTGTTCCAAACCGAGCTTGATGCGCAGCGCGCCGATGGCTTCGTTCACAATCTTGGCTTTGTCCGCGCCGAAGAAAATCAGGTCGCCGTTTTGCGCTTCGGTTTTGGCGATGATTTCTTTCAGGGCGTTTTCAGACAGGAATTTGACGATGGGCGACTGCAAACCGCTGTCTTCGCCGTTGCTCAGGTTGGTTACGTCGTTGACTTTAATGTAGGCCAAGCCTTTCGCACCATAAATGCCGACAAATTTGGTGTATTCGTCGATGTCTTTGCGGCTCAGCTTCGCACCACCCGGCACGCGCAGGGCAACCACGCGACCACCTTTCATATCGGCTGCGCCGCGGAAGACTTTGAATTCTTCCGTTTTCATCAAGTCGGTCAGCTCGGTGAATTTCAGGCTGATGCGCATGTCGGGTTTGTCAGAACCGTAGTAGAACATGGCATCGGCAAACGGCATACGCGGGAAGTCGCCCAAATCCACGTCCAGTGCGTCTTTGAACACTTTTTTGGCCATCGCTTCGGTGATGTCCATGATTTCGTCTTCGTTCAGGAACGAAGTTTCCAAGTCGATTTGGGTAAATTCGGGCTGGCGGTCGGCACGCAAATCTTCGTCGCGGAAGCATTTTGTGATTTGGTAGTAGCGGTCGAAACCGGCCACCATCAAAAGCTGTTTGAAGAGTTGCGGCGATTGCGGCAGCGCGAAAAACTCACCCGGATGCACGCGGCTGGGCACGAGGTAGTCGCGCGCGCCCTCGGGAGTGGAACGGGTCAGCATCGGCGTTTCGATGTCGATAAAGCCCTGTTCGTCCAAAAAGCGGCGCACGCCCATCGCCACTTGGTAGCGCAGGCGCAGGTTGCGCTGCATCACAGGGCGGCGCAGGTCAATCACGCGGTTGGTCAGGCGCACGTTTTCGCTGAGGTTTTCGTCGTCGATTTGGAACGGCGGCGTGGCCGCGGCGTTCAACACTTCGATTTCTTTGGCGAGAATTTCGATTTTGCCCGAAATCATTTTGTCGTTGGTCGTACCTTCTGGGCGGTTGCGCACACGGCCGGTGATGCTCAAAACGTATTCGTTACGCGCGGAATCGGCCGTCTGAAAAGCCTCGGGGGTATCGGGGTCAATCACTACCTGAACGATGCCCTCGCGGTCGCGCAAGTCAATGAAAATCACCCCGCCGTGGTCGCGGCGGCGGTGTACCCAGCCTTTCACGGTAACGGTTTGGTCGAGATATTGTTCGCTGATTAAGCCGCAATAGTTGGTACGCATTGAATGCTTTTCCTTTTAAATCAAAATGCTAACTGGTATATCCAAATCTTATTCAGGCCATCTGAACAATCAGATGCCGTTTGTTTTGACGGTATTGCCGTTCAGACGGCCTTATTGTCGGGCAATGTCTTTACGGGCACATCGTCGGGGGCGACCATGCCCAGTGAAATCACATATTTCAAGGCTTCGTCGACAGTCATATCGACTTCGCGGATGTCGGTTTTTTTAACCATGATGTAGTAACCGCCGGTGGGGTTGGGCGTGGTGGGCACATACACGGAAATATATTCGTTGTCCTGCGGCAGCCCGACGGCCAACGCAGGCGGGATGTCGCCGGAGACAAAAGCCAGCGTCCAAATATCGGGCTGCGGAAACGGCACGAGCACGGGGGTTTTAAATGAACGGCTGCTGTCGGAAAGCAGCGATTCGCTCACTTTTTTCACGCTGGAGTAAATGGATTTGACTACGGGAATGCGGCCGAGCAGACTGTCCCACGCGGCGATGATGCGTTTGCCCAGCATATTGGCCCCGAACAGGCCGGTAACGAACAGCACCAATACAGCCACAATCACGCCCAAGCCGGGGATGTTGAAGCCGAGAAAATGTTTGGGCTGCCAATGGGCGGGCAGAAGGTTGATCAGTTGGTCGGACGCCGAAACGATGTAGGTAATTACCCAGATGGTTACGGCGATGGGCAGCCAAACCAAGATGCCCGTAATCAGATATTTTTTCAAAGCGGTTGCTGCCTTTTTTATGTTTGTGTTTGCGCGGACAGTTATTGCCGGTAATAGTTTTGCCCGAACGGCGCATTATACGCGTTCGGGCAGATGTAGGAAATACGGACAGGCCGTCTGAAAACGGAGCAACCCGCCGACAGGGGCTTAATATCGGTAGAAACATGCGGGAACGGGCTTATCCGGCATTTCAGACGGCTTTCGCTGTTTTTACAATCCGTCCCAATCATTCAGCTTCACACCGAAACCGATGCTGTTCTGCTTGTGGTTGTAATCCAACAGGTTTTCGCCGTAGCCGTGAAACGCCTGCACATAGCCTTTCATTTTCCCTTTGAGCGGGAACGAATAATCGGCCTTCACGCCGCCGCGCCCCGTTTTCGGGTTGTAGCGCATGGTGCCCGACACCACCTGCTTGTCGTTGAAGTTGTATTGCAGTTTCAAATCGCCGTAACCCATGTAGCGATTGATGTCGGGGTTGTCGTCGTCATCGTTTTTCTGGTCGAACGCGCGCATCCACACGCGCGGAATCACGGTCAGCCTGCCCCACTCCATACCGGCCATCGCATAAACCCTGTTCCACGAACGCGATTCGGGACGGGTGCGGCCGTTTGACTGGTGGACAAACCCCGCTCCGACCATGCGCAGTTTTCCGCCCAACGGCAGATTGGCTTTTACCGGCTGGGTAATGAAGATTTCGGGGGAATAATCGTTATTGCGGAACGGAGCGGATTTTTCACCCTGGCTCCAAAGCTGCCAGTTGGATTCCTGCGTATAGCCGAACCATACGTCGGAACGGGTTTTGAACAAATCTTCGAGCAGCTTGGTTTTGAAAGAAACCTGCATTTTCGCCTCCAAACGTTTTTGGCGTGCGGATGCCTCGGCATCGGATACGCCGCGCGTGGGCGACTGCGGGCGGTAATTGGGACTGGAGTTGTACCACGCGGGCATCAGGTACATCGGATTATGCTCGCGCACGGACAAAATACCGCGCTCGTCGTTCTGATCCAAATCGTAGAGCTTGCTCAACGGCGTATAGGCATCGGCCGCTTCCTTGATGGTCTGCTCGGATACGGCGGTTTGGTCGGGCTGTTCGAACACCACGGCAGCCTGTTTTTTCTCGATACTGGCCTTGGCCGAAGCCGCCAAATCGACAGGCTGCTTCGTTTTCGCCTTATCGACAGGGAGCTGCGGCGGATTCTGCGCGGGCAGCTGCGCCGCATACACCGTGTCGTAACAGGCCAAACGCTTGGCGTTGTCCTGAACCAGGGCGCACTGCAAAGCCTCCTGCCCTGCCGCATATGCGGCGGGAACGGAAGCGGCGGATAAGGCGGCGATAAGGCTGATCGGTTTCAACATAATGCGGTGTCCGTTTCGGTGAAGTCGGTTTTCAGACGGCCTTGGTTAGAGAAGCAAACCGTTTTAAGAGTTCTGCGGCTTTGTTTAAAAACGCATAAACAAATGCCCCTGAAAACCGTAGGTAACACAGTCTCGTCAGGGGCATTACAGCTTGCTGCAAAAGGCGGTGCGGATTAGGCCAACGCTTTGATTTTCGCAGACAGGCGGCTTTTGTGGCGGGCTGCTTTGTTTTTGTGGAACACGCCTTTGTCGGCGATGCGGTCGATGATTTTTACCGACTCGGCGTAAACGGCCTGAGCTGCGGCTTTATCGCCTGCTTCCACTGCTTTCAGCACTTTCTTGACGGCAGTGCGGAAAGCGGTACGCAGACTGGCGTTGTGGGCACGGTTTTTAACCGCTTGGCGGGCACGTTTGCGGGCTTGTGCGCTGTTTGCCATAATGGGAACTCCTGATAAAAAGTAACTTTGTAAACGCGCAATTTTAAAGGCTAAGATGCACATATGCAAGTGTTTTCGGTAAAAACCGCCCGAGGCCGTCTGAAAACCGTTCCCGAAGCCGCACATATATTTTCAGACGGCCCCTCTGTGGCAAGCCCCCCGTTGCGCAACCCTTATCGCTTTGATTTTTATTGCCCATTCCTTTACAATGCCCCTGCCGCGCCGGGGTGTTGGAACCCGTCTGCAAGACCCAAGGTTCCCGGGGCGCGGAATTTCCCGTTATGTTAAACCCTTTCATCAGGAAACCGACCCGTATGAAAAAATCCGTATTGGCCGTATTGGCCGCATTATCTCTGGCAGCCTGCAGCGGTCAGAGCGGTCAGGCCGACAACAAGGCCGATGCCGGCAAACCCGCAGCCGGCGCAGATGTTCCCGCCACCGATACCCTGAACATCTACAACTGGTCCAACTACGTCGACGAAAGCACCGTCGAAGACTTCAAAAAAGCCAACAATCTGAAGCTCACCTACGACCTTTACGAAAACAACGAAACGCTCGAAGCCAAAATGCTGACCGGCAAATCGGGCTACGACATCGTAGTGCCCGGCATCGCCTTCCTGCCGCGCCAGATCGCCGCGGGCGCGTATCAGAAAGTCAACAAGACGCTGATTCCCAACTACAAAAACATCGATCCCGAACTGTTGAAAATGATGGCGACGGCTGACCCGGGCAACGAATACGCCGTACCCTATTTCTCGGGCGTAAACACGCTGGCCATTACCGCCAAAGGCAAGGAACTGCTGGGCGGCAAACTGCCCGAAAACGGCTGGGATTTGCTGTTCAAACCCGAATACACCAACAAGCTGAAATCCTGCGGCATCGCCCTGTGGGACACGCCGTCTGAAATGTTCCCCATCGTGCTGAACTACTTGGGCAAAGACCCCAAAGGCACCAACAACGACGACATCAAAGCCGCAGCCGACGTGTTGCAGAAAATCCGTCCCGACGTGAAACGCTTCAGCCCGTCGGTTATTGACGAGCTGGCGCGCGGTGATGTGTGTCTGGCGGCCGGCAACGGCGGCGACCTGAACATGGCCAAAGCCCGTTCGGAAGAAGTGAAAAACAACGTCGGCATCGAAGTGCTCACACCCAAAGGCATGGGTTTCTGGATTGAATCGTGGCTGATTCCGGCCGACGCGAAAAACGTCGCCAACGCCCACAAATACATCAACCACACCCTCGACCCCGAAGTGGCCGCGAAAAACGCCAAAGCCGTAACCTTCGCTCCGGCCAGTCTGCCCGCACGCGAGAAACTGCCGAAAGAACTGGTGGAAACCCGTTCCATCTTCCCGACTCAGGAAGACATGAAAAACGGCTTCGTGATGCCGCAGATGAGCGCGGACGCGAAGAAACTGACCGTCAACCTGTGGCAGAAAATCAAAGTCGGTTCGAACTGACCGGTTTTGATGCCGCAAAAGGCAGCAAAAGGCCGTCTGAATTTTTTTCAGACGGCCTTTGCTTTTTTGGCTGTGTGCGGATATTGGATTGATGGCATACAGGCAAGACGGATTTCATCAACTGCCGTCATGCCCGCGTAGGCGGGAATCCAGCCTTGAATTCAATAAGACTCTTTGATGCAATCGGTTATGGTCATTAACCATGGATTTCCGCCTGCACGGGCATGACGGCAATCAGACAACGGCTACGCACATTCATGAACAGAAACAGATGATTTAAACAAAATCATTCGAATATGGCTATCAAACCAAAACCACCAATGCAAAAAACGTTCAGGCCGTCTGAAAAGGTTTTCAGACGGCCTGAACGTTTTAACCGCATTTATCCGTATTCCGCCGTCAGTTCCGTGATGCCGGTTTGTCCGAATACCAAATTCGCTTTCACACCGGCCAGCGCGTTGCAGATTCTTTGGGTTACGGCCTCGGCTTCCAAACGGTGCGCTTCCGTGATGTGCGGGTCGCTGACACCGAACAGGCCGGCATCGAGCAGGCGTTCGGCGTGCATTCCGTCGCGGCAATAGTGGCGCACGCCTGAACTTTCGGGGGCAAACAGGGTGCCGACAACATTGGCGCGGGTAAAGGCGATGCCGAGCGCGCCGTCTTCGCCGCCGAACTGGCAGAACAGCTTGTCCTGCGGAAAACCTCCTGCGGCCAGCAGCAGGCTGCGGCGGAATACGGTGTTGCCGCCGACGGTCATTTCGAGCTGTCGCCAAACGGCGGGCAGGTTTTCATGCTGCGCATAACGTTCGGGCAGGCCGACGGCGGCCAGTTTCAGGCGCACAAGGCCGAGATAGGGATAATGCGACAAGGCCATATGGGCGGCATCGAGCGCGCCGTTTTCGTATTCGTCGTCGGCATCGAGAAAAGCGGTGAATTCCGCGCTGCTCTGCAGCAGCCCCCAATTGCGGGCGCGGGAAACGCCGCCGTTTTGCGGCAGGTATTCGCAACGGATTATGTCGGGAAATTCTGCTGCCAGCTCAGCCATCACGACCGCCGTGCCGTCGCTTGACGCATCGTCAATCAGCCACACGGTTTGCACGGGCTTTTGGCGGACGGCACTTTCCGCTGCGCGGCGTAAGGTGCCTTCGGCGTTGTAACAGGGAATGACGACATCGAGTGCGGGCTGCATGGCGGAACCTTTCGGAAGTGTTGTACAGCGGATAAACGGATGAAACAGTACGGCGGCTGGCTTACGCAAGCGGGAAGCCGTGTTTGGTTTGACGGTTAGCGGAATCACGCATGGCCTGTTTTTCCCGCAGACACCCGCCTGCCTAGGAATGGCGGCTTGGCAAAGCACTCTGCCGAACCCGTCAGGCCGTCTGAAAACCCGATTTCAGACGGCCTGCGTTTGTCTGGCGTATCTGTTTCAGACGGCCTTCAGCCCTTATTTCCTGCTCAACGTCAGTCCGGTGAACCCGAACAGCAACGTCAGCACCAGACAGAGCCAGCAGAAAAACGCATACGGCAGGTAAGTCCACACGGGCACGCCGAGCGCCTGACTGATAAACACGCCGCACACGCTCCACGGCACCAGCGGGTTGATGACCGTGCCCGCGTCTTCGAGCGTGCGCGACAGGTTGCGCTGGTGCAGGCCGAGCGTGTCGTAAACGGGCTTGAAGGTTTCGCCCGAGAGCAGGATGCTCAAATACTGTTCGCCGATTAAAACGTTCACGCCCACGGACGTGGCGGCCACGCTGAATGTGGCGCGTCCGGCGGTGGTCAGGAAGGATTTGGCCGCCGCCAGCAGCGCGGGAATCACGCCGAGCGTAAACAGCAGCCCGCCCAGGCTCATGCCGAGAATCACGATGGTTTGGGTGAAAAACATGCTTTCCAAACCGCCGCGCGACACCAGTTTGCCGACTTCGCCGAAATCGCCTTCGAGCTTGAAACCGCCGTAAAACCATTTGCCCAACTGAGCCAAATCGGGCGAACTGTGGAAATAGGTAACGCCCAGCGCGGCGGCCACGGTCAGCAGCATCGCCACAACCGCGTTTACCCGCATCAGCGCCAGCACCACCAGCAAGGCAAACGGCAGCAGCGAATAGCCGTGCACCAAGCCTGTGGCTTCAAGACGACTGCGGAACTCGGCCACATTCCCCAAACCGCCCGCCGACACATCGGGCAGCAGCCACAACATCAAAGCCGCGCTGATCAGCCATGCAGGGATGGTGGTGTACATCATGTTGCGGATGTGTTCGAACAGGTCGATGCCGACAATCGAAGCGGCGATGCCCGTGGTGTCCGACAGCGGCGACATTTTGTCGCCGAAAAACGCGCCCGACACCACCGCTCCGGCCGTCATCGCCGCATCCGCGCCGAACGCGTGCGCCATCCCCATAAAGGCCACGCCGACGGTGGCGCAGGTCGTCAGGCTGCTGCCGATGGCGATGCCGATGATGCTGCACAGGGCAAATGCGGAAAAATAGAAATATTCGGGCGACACCCAACCGAAACCGTAATACATCAGCGTAGGAATCGCCCCACCCATCATCAGCGCGCTCACCAGCAGGCCGATGAAGAAAAACAGGTAAACCGCCCCCATGCCCTGCCCCACCGCTCCGATCATGCCGTCCTGCATCCCCTTGTACGGCACACCGCGCAGCAGGCCGTAGCCCAGCAGCACGATAATGGCCGCAATAATCGACATATGCGGCAGCCAGCCGGTTTCGATGATGGTGTAGCCCATCCCCGCCACCAGCAGCGCGACCACCGCAAACGCTTCCCAGCGCGGTATGTCCAGCAATGATTTGAATCCGAACATGGTTGCTCCCTTTTGATTTGGCAGATAAAAACGCAAAACGGTATTCTAAAGGCTAAAGGCCGTCTGAAAAAGGTTTTTCAGACGGCCTGAACCGTAACAAAAAAAGCAGGTACGGTTAAGCGGCACGCCGTAACCGTGCGCCACGCATTTTTAATGCACGCATATTTTTCAGACGGCCTGCCGCAGCTCAAAGCCCGACGTACGGTTACGCGCATTGGGGCGCTAACCGTACCTACGCAGGCTGCGCGGGCTTACCCAAATAAATTCAGACGGCCTGAACCGTAACAAAAAAGTAGGTACGGTTAGGCGATACGCCGTAACCGTACGCCACGCTTTTTAATGCACACGACGGTACGGTGCTGCTGTCGGAAACCGAGTGCGCGGGCATGGCCGACCACATTGTGCTGCCCGTGAGCCATTCGGGCATGCTGTTCGACCGCCGCACGGCTGTTCAGACGGCCTGTTTTTTGGAAAACGGACGGTTT
>NZ_JBHCJY010000024.1:0-23409 GCF_041804105.1 Neisseria sp. | reverse complement strand
GGTGGAGATGGCGATGCCGAATTCTTTTGCGGCTCTACGAATCGTCCATCCTTGACGGAGTTTTTTGAGCACGAGTTGTTTGAAGTCTTGTGAATAGGCCATGGTGGAATTGTATCGAATAATATGTTTATTTGCTATAGGAGTTTAGGGGTTTAGGGATTCAGGAATGGGCTGGGGAAACAACCGTTTCCGGCCGTTCGGATGTTAGGGTTTAGCGTTCCGGTATCTTGCTGAAAAAAGGCCGTTTCAGGCCGTCTGCATCTGGATTCCCGCCTGCGCGGGAATGACGGGTTACCGTTGCCGATGCAAAATCCGTCTCGGAATCCCGTAGGTACGGTTAGCCGCCCTAAGGCGGCGTAACCGTACGAAAACTTCAGACAAACGGATTTTGTGTTCTCGGCGGCATCCCGAAATACTTAAAGCCGTCTGAAAAAACATGAACTGTTTTCAACCCGTAGGTACGGTTAGCCGCCCGAAGGCGGCGTAACCGTACGAAAACTTCAGACAAACGGATTTTGTGTTCCCAGCGGCAACCACCGAAATGTTTAAGGCCGTCTGAAAAACGTAAGTTCTTTTATCAGACGGCCTTGGTTGGTTTCGGGAATATCGTACGGTTACGCCGCCTTCGGGCGGCTAACCGTACCTACGTTGCTGAAAAAGTTTTCAGACGGCCTTGTTTTGCTTCGGTCGTGTCGTACTGCTGTTTTTTCAGACGGCCTGTTCACTTGGGAACGTACGGTTACGCCGCTTTGGGGCGGCTAACCGTACCTACGTTGCTTGATGGAAAATGTCGTATGGACACGGTTATAGTGGATTAAAATAAGAAAACTACAGCGTTGTCTGCGCCTTGCCGTACTACCTGTACTGTCTTCGGCTTGCCGCCTTGTATTTTTCTTATTTTAATCCACTATATTCCCCAAGAATCAGAGAAAATGAAGCAATGAAAATCAGGTTACCGGCGCGGGGTTGAACACCGACAGCGCGTTATGCAGCCCCCATTGGTCGGACCATGTCTGCTTGCGGCCGCTGGCGATGTCGAGAATGTAGCGGAAAATTTCCCAGCCGGTTTCTTCGATGGTGGCGTCGCCTGTGGCGATGCGGCCGGCGTTGATGTCCATCAGGTCGAACCAGCGGTCGGCCAAATCGGTACGGGTGGCGACTTTAATCACGGGCACTGCGGCGAGGCCGTAGGGTGTGCCGCGGCCGGTGGTGAACACCTGTACGGTGATGCCGGAAGCCAGTTGCTGCGTGCCGCAGACGAAATCGCTGGCGGGGGTGGCGGCGAAAATCAGGCCTTTTTTGGTGGGGCGTTGGCCGGGCGACAATACTTCGACAATCGCCGACTGGCCGGATTTGGCAATCGAACCGAGGGCTTTTTCCACCACGTTGGCCAGGCCGCCTTTTTTGTTGCCGGGCGACGGGTTTGCGCTGCGGTCGGTTTGTCCGGCGTTCAGATAATCGTCGTACCACTTCATTTCTTCGAGCAGGCGGCGGCCGACATGTTCGTCGGCGGCGCGCGGCGTGAGCAGGTGGATCGCGTCGCGCACTTCGGTGACTTCGGAAAACATCACGGTCGCACCGCAACGCACCAGCAAATCGGAGGCGAAACCGACGGCGGGGTTGGCGGTTACGCCCGAAAACGCGTCGCTGCCGCCGCACTGCATCCCGACCACCAAATCGGACGCGGGGCAGGTTTCGCGTTTTCTTTGGTTCAGTTTCGCCAAATGTTTTTCCGCCGTCGCCATAATCGAATCGACCATGGCTTTGAAGCCGACGAACTGTTCGTCCTGCAAACTGGTAACGCTGGTGCTGTCGCCGTCGACCTTAATCGGAATCGTGCCCTCGGCCTGTTCCAGCAGGCGGTTGGGCTGGAGCTTCTCGCAACCCAGTCCGATAACCATGATTTCGCCGCCGAAATTCGGGTTCAGCGCGATGTTGTGGATGGTGCGTATCGGCACCACCGCCGCAGGCGCGTTAATCGCCACGCCGCAGCCGTAAAGGTGGTTCAAGCCGACCACGCCGTCCACGTTGGGATATTTCGGCAGCAGATGCTGTTCAATCAGTTTCACCACATAATCGACCACGCCCGCCACGCAATGCACGCTGGTGGTGATGCCGAGCAGGTTTTTCGTGCCGACGCTGCCGTCTTTGTTGCGGTAGCCTTCAAAGGTGTAGCCTTCCAGCGGTTCCAGTTTCGGCGCGGGGCGGGTGGCCAGCGGCAGCGTTTCCAAAGGCGGGGCTTCGGGCAGCACCACTTTCGATTCGTCTATCCACGAACCGCGCGGCAAATCCTGCGCCGCATAGCCGATGATTTCGCCGTAGCGCACGATTTCGCCGTCTTTCGGAATATCGGCCAAAGCCGTTTTGTGCCCTTGCGGAACGTGTTCGGTCAGCGTCAGGCCGTCTGAAAACTGCGTACCGGCGCTCAGGCCGTTGCTGTTGACGATGATGGCGACGTTGTCGTCGGGGTGGACTTTGATGTACAGGGGTTTGGCGGCAGTCATGATGTTGTTCCTTGGCAGATGGTTTGTTGGTGTTTTCCGCCATCATAATCCTGCGCACGCGGTTTGGCATTGTGCATCAGACTGATTGTGCACGGAGCAAACCGCGCGTTACTTGGCAGATTCCACAAAACCGCAGGCCGTCTGAACGTTTCAAACGGCCTTAGGCCGCATCCGCCGCCAACCGCCTGCGGCAGGATACGGCTCAAGCTGTTTTTGGGTTAGAATACGCCGTATTCCCGATTTGGGCCGTCTGAAAAACGGCCACCGTTTTTCAGACGGCCTTTGCCGTTTTACCAACCCTTTTCAGGAAACCGATTATGTCTTTACAGCAAATCATCGAAACCGCGTTTGAAAACCGCGCCGACATCACCCCCGCCAGCGTTACCCCCGAAGTGAAACAGGCCGTGGAAGAAACCGTCCGCCTGCTCGACTCGGGCGAACTGCGCGTGGCCGAACGCGAAAGCGTGGGCAAATGGAAAGTGAACGAATGGGCGAAAAAAGCCGTGCTGCTCTCTTTCCGCATCAAAGAAAACGAAGTGCAGAACGACGGCGTCAACCAATACTTCGACAAAGTACCCACCAAATTCGCCGACTGGAGCGAAGACGAATTCAAAGCCGCCGGCTTCCGCGCCGTTCCCGGTGCCGTCGCCCGCCGCGGCAGCTTCGTGGCGAAAAACGTGGTGCTGATGCCTTCTTATGTGAACATCGGTGCATACGTTGACGAAGGCGCGATGGTCGATACTTGGGCCACCGTCGGCTCGTGCGCCCAAATCGGTAAAAACGTGCATCTGAGCGGCGGCGTGGGCATCGGCGGCGTGCTGGAGCCGTTGCAGGCTGCGCCCACCATCATCGAAGACAACTGCTTCATCGGCGCACGTTCGGAAATCGTGGAAGGCGTGGTTGTGGAAGAAGGCAGCGTGATTTCGATGGGCGTGTACATCGGCCAGTCCACCAAAATCTACGACCGCGAAACCGGCGAAATCCATTACGGCCGCGTACCCGCAGGCTCGGTGGTGGTGTCGGGCAGCCTGCCCTCCGCCGACGGCAAATACAGCCTCTACTGCGCCGTAATCGTGAAAAAAGTCGACGCGAAAACCCGTGCCAAAACCAGCGTAAACGAACTGCTGCGCGGCGTTTGATACACCGCAGCCGTTTTCAAACCGGGCAAAGGCCGTCTGAAAATATTCAGACGGCCTTTGCCTTATCCGTTTCCATATTAACCATAGCCGACACTTATCCGCTTATTTACCAAAAACAATCACAAAACTTTTCTTGACATGGGGCAAATCACACAGCCTGTACCGCCGATACACTGTATTCCATAAAAATATCCCAACCCACAAGGAACACCCGCCATGAAAACCACCGTGTACGGCAGCATCGCTCTAACCGTGTTACTGGCACTGGCAGGCTGCGGCCAGCATGAACAGAAAAACGCACAGCCCGCTTCCGCCGCATCGTCCGAACGGCCCGCATCCGCAGCGCAAAGCAACGCCGCCGCAAGCCCCGAAGACCAAGCCCTGCTGAAACAGGCACAGGGCATCTTCAAGCCGTTGCCCGACAAAAAAACCATCGACGGCGCCCATCCCGTTACCGACGCGCAAATCAAACTCGGCCGCGCCCTGTGGTACGAACCCCGCCTGTCGCGCGGCAACACCGTCAGCTGCAACTCCTGCCACAATCTCGCCACCGCCGGCGTGGACAACCTGCCCACCAGCCCCGGACACAAAGGCCAGCTCGGCGGCCGCAACTCCCCCACCGCGCTTAACGCCGCCCTGCTCGGCAGCCAATTCTGGGACGGCCGCGCCAAAGACGTGGAAGAACAGGCAGGCGGCCCGCTGCTGAACCCCGTGGAAATGGCCAACGTCAGCAAAGAAGCGGTCGAAGCCAAAATCAAAGACATCCCCGAATATCAGGAAATGTTTAAAGCTGCCTACGGCGACAAAGGCGGCGTAACCTTCGCCAACATCACCGACGCCATCGCCTCGTTCGAACGCACCCTGCTCACGCCCACCCGCTGGGACGACTATCTCAACGGCAACGTCAACGCACTCAACGAGCAGGAACGCCGCGGCGTGAAAGCCTTCATCGGCAACGGCTGCATCGCCTGCCACAGCGGCGTTACCCTCGGCGGCAACAGCTTCCAGAAATTCGGTCTGGCAGACGGCCCCTACTGGAAATTCACCGGCAGCAAAAAACCGGACGAAGGCCGTTTTGAAGTGACCAAAGCCGAAAACGACAAATTCATCTTCCGCGTCCCCGGCCTGCGCAACGTTGCCAAAACCTACCCCTACTTCCACGACGGCAGCGTCTGGGAACTGGAGAAAGCCGTTGAAATCATGGCGCAGGCACAGTTGGGCAAAAAACTGCCCACCGACCAAGTGGCCGACATCACCGCGTTTATGGGCGCCTTGAGCGGCAGCGTCCCCGAACACGCCCGCACCGTTCCCGAACTGCCCGCCAACTCCGCACCGCAAACGCGTCCGGATACGGGCAAATAAAGCGGACTGTTCCGGCAAAACGCCGGAATCCGTCCTGACGTACAAAAGGCCGTCTGAAAAATGTTTCAGACGGCCTTTGTTTTGTTCCGGCTTCTTTCGTACGGTTACACCGCCTTAAAACGGTTAACCGTACCTACGGTATTTTTACCCCGCTGCAAACAGACGGTTACGCGGTTGGGAACGGCTGACCATACCCACACGAATTCGGAAAATCCGCCGGAAATCAAATCGGACAACCAAAGGCCGTCTGAAAAAAACTTTTCAGACGGCCTTCCATACCCGACGGCCTGTGCCGCTATTTCCGCCACCACCCCGTTGCCAGCATGCGCGTGGTCGGGTCGTAGTAGCGCGGCAGGGTTTGCGGCAGAGCGAGGTTGTTGCGGTGGATGACGCGGTAAACGGGGCTGTGCCAGTTTGGGACGATGATGTGCTGGTGGCGGATGATGCGGTCGAGCGCGCGTGCGCTGGCGACCAGTTCGGCGCGGTTTTTGAAACCTGCGAAACGTTGCAGCAGGGTTTCGACGGCGGGGTGGCAGAAGCCGGCCAGATTGCGGCTGCCTTCGGTTTTCGCGGCTTCGCAACTGAAAAAGTCGAACTGTTCGTTGCCGGGGCTTTCGCTGTTGGCATAACCGTCGAGCGTGATGTCGAAGTCGAAATTACCGAGCCGTTTTTGGTACACGGCGGCATCCACCGTGCGTGCTTTCAGCACCACGCCGATTTTGGCCAAATCGCGCTGCCATTTGCCGATGATGCGTTCGAACGTTTTGCTGTTGGACAGATATTCGAACACCAGCGGCCTGCCTTGCGGGTCGGTCAGGATGCCGTTGCGGTAGCGGTAGCCCGCCTGAAGCAGCAGCGTGCGTGCTTTCAGCAGGTTCGGGCGTATGCCGAACTTGGGGTCGGACACGGGCGGTTCGGGCACGTTGTGGGTGAAGATTTCAGACGGCAGTTTGGCTTTCAGACCGTTTAGGATTTGCAGTTCCAAGCCGTCGGGCCTGCCTTTGGCGGCCATTTCGCTGCCGGTAAACAGGCTGTTGCTGCGGCGGTAGGCGCTGTGGAAAATGCGGCTGTTGACGCTTTCGAAGTCGAAACTTTCAATCAGGGCGCGGCGCACCAAAATGTTGTCGAGCGGCTTGCGGCGCAGGTTCATCACAAAGCCCTGCATACCGGAGTTGTTGTGTTTCGCCCATTCCTGCCGCACCAGATTGCGCTTGGCGAGTACGTCGTCGGGATAGGCGCGCGCCCAGTTGCGGGCGACGGTTTCGGCCATGAAGTCATAAGTTCCCGCTTTCACGCCTTCGATGCGCACGCTGTTGTCCTGGTAGTATTTGAAGCGCACGGTATCGAAGTTGTACATGCCTTTGCGGGTGGGGATGCTCTGCGCCCAGTAGTTTTTGTCGCGCACGAATTCGCTGCTGCGCCAGCTCTCGGCTTTCGCCAGTTTGTAGGGGCCTGATCCGATGGGGGCTTTGCCGGCCGCTTTGGCCAAGCCCTGCGGATAACTTTTTCGCGAAAACACGGGCAGCTGCCCCAGAATCATGTGCAGCTCGGCATTGCGCCGTTTGAAGCGGAACACCACTTTGCGCGGCGACGGCGTTTCCACCGCGGCCACGTCCGCCCAGTAGAATTTGTAGTGCGGCTGCGCGGCCTTGTCCTGCGTGAGCGTTTTGAACGACGCGGCCACGTCTTCGGCCAGCACAGGATCGCCGTTGTGGAAACGCGCTTTCGGATTGAGCGTAAACGTTACCGACAGGCCGTCTGAAGCGAGCGCGATGTCTTCGGCCAGCAGGCTGTACATCGCAAACGGCTCGTCCCAACCCGACTCCGTGAGCGTATCGAGCGTCAGCATCTGCACGCCCGCTTCGTGTTTGCCCTTGAGCGTAAACGGGTTGAGCGTGTCGAAACCGCCCTGCGCAGGCAGCGTGACCGTGCCGCCTTTCGGCGCATTCGGATTGGCGTAAGGAAACGATTCGAACCCCGCCGGATAACGCACCTCCTGCCCCAAAGCCAAACCGTGCGCCGCATGGGCTGCGGGCGCAAGGAAAACGGAAAGAGAAAGCATCAGGGGCAGGAAAGGTTTCATGGCGGGCAGCGGATGTTTGATAAAGAATGAGCCGATTATAGCAAAGGCCGTCTGAAATATTCAGACGGCCTGATGCCGGCTTGAGCCTGCGTCCGCCCTAGTCTTTTTCCCCGTTTTCCGAACGTTCCTCCGTATGCACGCGGAACTCGGCCAGCGAAATATCGAGCGCGTCGAGACAGGGCTGCATGATGTGGCTGACGGCATCGTTGACATTGTCGCGCCGCAGGCGGGCGGGGTGGTAAACGAAGAGTTTGAACAGCTCGTCCAGCTCAATGGTTTCCGCGTTGGTTTTCAGCACCCAGCCCTGTTTGCCGTGGTAAACATAGCCGTGGCGGGCGAGTTTTTCCAAAAGTTCTCCCAGCTCGTCGTAGCCCATATTAATGTGCGGACGGAACTCCTGCACCCGCATGGCGCGGCTTTTCTGCTGGGCTTTGTCGAGCAGCAGCAGGATTTTGAGCACATCGTCGAAACGCCCGCGCGAATCGATGCTGCGGCGGAACGCTTCGCCCTGCCAGTAGGAAAGCGACGACGTAAACACCGCGCCGGTCAGCACCAGCATCCACATCAGATTGAGCCACAGCAGGAAAAACGGCACGGCGGCAAACGCGCCGTAAATCAGGGTATAGCCGTCGAACGTGCCCATATACCATGCGAACCCGTAGCGCGCAGCTTCGAGCAGCACGGCGGTGATCACCGCGCCCAACAGCGCCTGCCCCGCCGGTACGAAACGGTTCGGCACGACGCAGTAGAGCAGCCACAGCAGAAACGTGCTGAAACCGACCGACGCGGCGGAACGCAGCAACGCCGCCGCCACCGGATATTCCTCCAGCCTGCTGTGGCCGAGAAACGACCCCCACAGCGACACGCCCACGCCCAGCAGCAGCGGGCCGAACGTCAACAGCGCCCAATACACCAGAAACTGCATCAGCAGCGGGCGCGGCGTACCCACGCGCCAGATGCGGTTGAACGTCGCATCGATGGTCTGGATCAGCATCAGCGAAGTAAACAGCAGCATCACGATACCGATGGCCGTGAGCCTGCTGGCCTTGTTTCTGAATTCGGCGATGTAGCCGAACACCGCATCCGCGCCCTGCGGCACGATGGTGCGGTTGACGAAGCCCGCAAACTGCGCCGACCACTCGTCGAACACGGGAAAAGCGGAAGCCGCCACCACGGTAACGGTCAGCACGGGAACGAGCGCGAGCAGCGTGGTAAACGTCAGGCTCGCCGACACCTGCGGCACGCGCACTTCGTTGAAACGCTTGTAGAGAAAAGCGGCGAAACCCGCAAAACGCGATTCGTTCAGGGTTTGCCGCCATGCGGCTGGCAACATGGTTTTCCTTTTTTATCGTCTTATGGTCAACGCCGTGGTTCACACACACCGGCTTGTCATCCGGCATCCTGTTCCGGCTTCGTTTCGTCCGCACCGACGGCGGCGGCACGGCATACGCCGTCTGAAAACGGCCGGACGCAGGTTCCGGCGGACGCACATACCCGCCTTCCGCCCGCAAACCATAACAAATCATAACACAAGCCGGACACCCTGTTTTTTCAGACGGCCTTATAGCCGATGCCCGCCGAAACCACTATAATCCCCGTCAAACCAACCGCACCGGAGCATCACAATGGACTTTGAAAAAGCCCGATTCAACATGGTAGAACAGCAAATCCGCCCGTGGGACGTGCTCGATTTCGATTTGCTCGACGTTTTGGAAGAAATCCCGCGCGAACGGTTCGTGCCCGCGCAGCTCCAAGGGCTGGCCTATGCCGACAAAGCCCTGCCGCTGCCCAACGGCGGCGAAATGCTCGAACCGAAAACCGTCGCGCGGCTGGTGCAGGGTTTGGCACTGAAAAAAACCGACAAAGTTTTGGAAATCGGCACAGGTTCGGGCTACGCCACCGCCGTACTCGCCAAACTCGCAGGCAGCGTGGTAACGGTCGATACCGATGCTGCCCAGCTGGCCGCCGCCAAAACCGTGCTCACCGGTTTGGGGCTGCTGAACGTCAATTATGAAAACCACGACGGCCTGACCGAAATCACCGAAGGCGCGCCGTTTGACGCCATCTACGTCGGCGGCGGCGTGGCGGCCGTTCCCGACACCCTGAAAAAACAGTTGAAAGACGGCGGCCGCATGGTCGTCATCGCAGGCGGTCAACCCGTCCAACGCGCCCTGCTACTCACCCGCAACGGCGGCTCGTTCGACCAAAAAACCCTGTTCGACACCCTGGTCGGCAACCTGAACGGCAGCGTTTCCAAACCCTTCGGCGGATTCGATTTTTAACAACGCAAAACGCCGTATGCAACTACGCCATACCACCCGCCCCGCGCTTTTCGGGGCGCAGCCGTACCCGATGCCGTCTGAAAATGTGTTTCAGACGGCATCGGCTTGGATGTCATAATTAAGAAAGAAAGATTTATGTCTGTATATAAAAACATACTTGCAGCAGCATTATGCGCAACAGCTTTGGGCGGCTGCGTGACCGGAATGCTGTGGTCGGAGAGCGGAAACCACTATCCTTATTCTTACCGGAAAGCGGATACGGACAGCGTTCATGCTTTTGCCCTGACCGATACGCCGCAAGGCAAAACGCTGCTGATGCTGGGTAAAAAATACAGCTACGGCATAGCCGATGAAAACCTGATTGGCGTGATGACGGCAAAGCTGTCGCAACGGTTTGAAATTTACGAATATTTGGGAGGTAAAAAGCTGGCGGCAATGCCTGTCGACATTCCTGAAAAAGGCGGGGAAGATTTCCATACGTCGTTTTGCCTGCGTTATCCGATAGAGGCGGTAAAAGACGGCAGCCTGCGCAGCAGGGAAACCGAGATGTTGGAACAGTTGGGATTCGACAGCCCGCACAGCGGAGAAACCACGGCGTTGAAACAGTCGGGATTATATACGGGGTTATCCAAATGTTTCGGCGGCAGGAAAGGAAAAATCTATATACCGCAGCCGGTTGCCAAAATCCCCGCATCCTACCGTTTTGAACAGGGCGTGCCGGTGGAAATCAGGCATTTGAAACACAACCGTGCCGCCAGTGCCTTTTCTACATTGGGAAAGATTGTGGTTACACCGGCAACTTTGGCCGCAGACATTGTGCTGTTCCCGATTACGCTGCCGTATGCCCTTAACGGGTTCAGTATAATGTAAAGAACATTAAAAAACAGAAAATGCCGTCTGAACCCCGTTTGCAAACAACATTCCGACACAATCCGCGCCATATACCATGACCATCCCCCAACTCTCCCCTGCCGAACTGCGGCAATGGCAGGCCGAAGGCCGCGAATTCGTTCTGCTTGACGTACGCACCGACGAAGAAACCGCTCTCTGCGCCCTGCCCGGTTCGCTGCACATCCCGATGAACCTGATTCCGCTGCGCCACAACGAGCTGCCCGACGGCATTCCCGTGGTCGTGTACTGCCACCACGGCATCCGCAGCCTGCACACCGCCATGTATCTGGCCGATACGGGTTTCGACGATGTGTACAACCTGCAGGGCGGCATTGATGCGTGGTCGCTTCAGATCGATGCCGACGTGCCGCGCTACTGAATCCCCATGGTTTCCGCACGTCCTGCGAACCGCCCGCCGACGATGCGGAACTTCTCCCCGCAGAACAGCTCTACTGCCCGCACGCAGCCGCATGAAACCCCGTCCCAAAATCCGCACGGACCATACGGATTTTGCCGTTTGCCGTTTTTTCAGACGGCCTGTAACATAATGAAATACCGATAAATACACACCACCGCCATGCTTACCGACACTTTCGGCCGCACCATCGACTACCTGCGCATCTCCGTAACCGACCGTTGCGACCTGCGCTGCACCTACTGCCTGCCGCAGGGGTTCAAAGGATTTGCCGTACCGAAAGACTGGCTCACGCTTGAAGAAACCGCCCGCATCGCGGCGGCGTTCGCCCGTCTGGGCACGAAGCGTTTCCGTTTGACCGGCGGCGAACCGCTGTTGCGCAAGGGTTTGGCGGATTTGGCCGCCGACATCGCCCGCTGCGAAGGCGTGGAAGACATCTCGCTCACCACCAACGGCACGCAGCTTGCCAAACACGCCCGCGCGCTGCGCGAAGCGGGGGTACGCCGTCTGAACATCAGCCTCGACAGCCTGCGCGGCGACTGCGTGAAACAGATTACCGGTGCCGACTGCCTGCCGCAGGTGCTCGAAGGCATCGAAACCGCCAAGGCCGCAGGTTTCGAGCGCATCAAAATCAACATGGTTCCGCTCAAGGGCATCAACGATGCCGATTTGGACGACATGGCCGCCTTCTGCATCCGCCACGGTTTCATCCTCAACCTGATCGAAGCCATGCCCATGGGCAGCACGGGGCAGGAACACGCCAACGTCAGCCTTCAGCCCGTCTTGGCACAGTTGCAGCAAAAGTTCGGCCTGATTCCGTTTGAAGGCAGCATCGGCGGCGGCCCCGCCCGCTATTGGAAAAGCGCCGACAGCAGCTTCACGCTCGGCCTGATCACGCCCATGAGCCGCCATTTCTGCGCCACCTGCAACCGCGTGCGCCTGTCCGCCACGGGCAACCTGCACCTCTGTCTCGGGCAGGAAGACAAAGTCGCCCTGCGCCCGCTGCTGCGCGACGGCTGCACCGATGCCGAACTCGAAACCGCCATCCGCGAAGCCGTGATGCGCAAACCCGAAAAACACGAGTTCGTCGAAAATCCGAAAAAAATCATCCGCGTGATGGCTGCCACGGGCGGTTAGGCCGTCTGAAAACCACGCCGCGCTTGAACCCGTGTCCGGATGATTCCGATGCAGTGATTGGGTTTACACGCACCCGCTGCGCCACCTCGCAGACGGTAATCCGGCATTGGCTCAGGCCGAGTCCGAATCATGTCCGATCACGCCGATACCGTCATTCCTGTGCAGGCGGAAATTCCAAGCCAAGGTTCGCAAACGCATCAATCGATAAGGGTTCCGAAACTTAACCACGGATTCCCGCCTGCGCGGGAATGACGATGGTAACTCGCCCTTGTGCAATAGCAACCCCGTCCGCCTGCCAACCGAAACGCCCACCGCAACCTCCCCCTTACCGAACCCGCACCGGATCGGCTTTTCCGTTTGCCGACTGATTAGCGGTATAATGCCGCAGACCGTCTGAACCCTTGGGCGGCAAAGTTTTGAGCACCTGAAACCACATGGAAGCATTCCTTTACTCTACGCTCGGCGTGGCTTGGGCGGAAATCGGCGACAAAACGCAGCTTCTCGCGCTCTTTCTCGCCGCGCGTTTTACGCAGAAAAACGCCATCGCCGCGGGAATCTTCGCGGCCACGCTGCTCAACCATCTGGTTTCCGCCTGGCTGGGCGTGTGGCTGGCCGAAAACGTATCCGCCGACATGATGAAATGGGTGGTCGGCCTCAGCTTTATCGCGGTCGGACTGTGGCTGCTGCGCCCCGACAACGACGGCGCACCCGACTCCCGCTGGCTGGAGTTCGGCGCATTCGGCGCAACGGCCATGCTGTTTTTTCTGGCCGAAATCGGCGACAAAACCCAAATCGCCACCGTGCTGCTGGCGGCCAAATACGAATCGCTTTACGCGGTGGTGGCGGGCAGCACGGTCGGGCTGATGCTGGCCAACCTGCCGGTGGTTTATTTCGGCAATGCGCTGATGAAAAAACTGCCTGCCCGCGCCGTCCGCACCGGTGCCTGCGTGCTGTTCTGTGTGATGGGCGTACTCACCCTTGCCGGCGGCGGCCTGTCGCTGCCGCACTGATTGCACGGCGCAGACGGCACGTTCCGTGCCGACGCAAATCAACTTTTAAAACGGCACGGGCCAACCGCCATCCGTTTACGCAAGTCCGTTGCGCCCCCGTTCGGGTGGGAAGCCGCGGCCAAAACGGGCAACGCCGGTTACGCCGGAAACAGCAAAAACCGGACCGGATTTCCGCCTGTGCCACAAACGGCGGCAGCGGAAAAACAGATTCATCGGAACCGACGTACCGTTTTAAAGTCTATCAACCATGCCCGATGCCGTCTGAAAACCCGAAAGCCGTATTTTGAGCGGCACACCGGATGACCGCCGCGCCCGTGCCGACGGCATCCGTACCGTAACCGTCAACCGACATTTTGATAACGGGTTCGCAATCCTGCGGCCGAAACGCCGCACGCAGCAAAAGCAGCCGTTTTGCCCGAAGCGGCTGCGGCGCAGCCGTCCGCCTAAAGCCGAATCCCACCGAACCCCCAACCCGAGTTTCCCGATGCAATACCAGATTCCCGATCCCAAAAAACAATCCCAATCCCCCGTACAAAACGAAAGCTGGGAGCGCAACACCCTGCGCGACGTGCTGCTCGAAGCCTACCGCGAACAACGCCGCGCCAGGTTTTGGCGCAACGCATGGCGCGTGGTCGGCCTGCTGCTGTTCCTGTCTCTGTTTGTCGGCGGCATGCGCGGCGGCAGCGGCAACGGCAGCATCCGCACCGTCGGACTGGGCGCACACACCGCCGTCATCGACCTCAAAGGCGAAATCGGCGGCGAAACCGACCAGGCCGCCCTGCTGCAAACCGCGCTCAAATCCGCCTACGGCAACAAAAGCGTCAAAGGCATCATCATCCGCGCCAACAGCCCGGGCGGTTCGCCCGTGGTTTCCAACATCGTATTCAACGAGATACGCCGTCTGAAAGCGCAGCACAAAAACATTCCGCTCTATGTGGTCGCCGAAGACGTCTGCGCTTCCGGCTGCTACTACATCGCCGCCGCAGCCGACAAAATATACAGCGACCCATCGAGCATCGTCGGCAGCATCGGCGTCATCGGCGGCGGCTTCGATGCCACCGGCCTGATGGACAAACTCGGCATCAAACGCCGTCTGAAAACCGCGGGCAGCAACAAAGGCATGGGCGATCCCTTCAGCCCCGAAACCCCCGAACAGGCCGCGTTGTGGCAGGCCATGCTCAACGACATCCACGCCGAATTCATCAAGTCGGTCAAACTCGGCCGCGGCGGCCGTCTGAAAGAAAAAGAACATCCCGACCTCTTCAGCGGCCGCGTCTATACCGGCAACGAAGCGAAAAAAGCCGGCCTGATAGACGGCTTCGGCAGCATTTACAGCGTTGCCCGCGACGACATCAAAGCACCCGAACTGGTGGACTACACCCCCGAAGAAGACATCGGCAAACTGCTCGGCCGCCGTCTCGGTGCGGAAGTGGCCGCAGGCGTGGAAGGCGCGTTGAAGAAAATCTGGTAGCCGCCCGCCAATACATTAGGCCGTCTGAAACATGTTTTTCAGACGGCCTAATGTTTTTGTGTAACGGCTGCAAGGCTTCCGACGGAAGGTTGCGGCAGATTGAGCCGGCAAAACCGGATGGACGGCGGCTGTAAAACATCAGCCTTGCCGCCATTCCGACCAACGCAGGTATGGTCAGCTGTCCGTAAACGACGCGTAACCGTACACGCCGACAAATCACACCGCCCATCCTTTTTCAGACGGCCTCTGTTTTCCGCAGGCTGCGGTTCGGATTGCGTTGATGCCGAGCTTTCGCCATTCCCGCGCAGGTAGGCATCCGTATTCGGCCTTCGCCACCTGCCGCAACGGAACAAAGTTCCCCGCATTCAGCCGCATGCCACCCTGCCCGTTTGTGAATAACAAAACGGACAGTTTCACACCGCAATCATCACGGCCCAAGCGCCCCGCCCCGAATTGCCACACCCGAAGGCCGTCTGAAACGTTTTTCAGACGGCCTTTTCCGCATCCGTGCTAAAATGCCGTCTCACTAAAACCATTACTCACTCGATAATAATGAACACTCACATCCAACACGCATTACACCAGCTCAACCAACTCATTCTGGGCAAAGAAACCGTTTTGCAGCAACTGTTTACCGCCATCCTTGCCGGCGGCCACATTTTATTGGAAGACGTGCCGGGCGTGGGCAAAACCACGCTCTCGCACGGGGTGGCCGCCGTTTTGGGTTTGGACTACCGCCGCGTGCAGTTTACCAACGACATGCTGCCGTCCGACCTGCTCGGCGTGAACGTGTTCCGCCCCAACGAAGGGAAATTCGAATTCCACCCCGGCCCCGTGTTCCACGAATTCCTGCTGGCCGACGAAATCAACCGCGCATCGCCCAAACTGCAATCCGCGCTCTTAGAAGCGATGGAAGAGCGGCAGGTGTCGGTGGACGGCCAAACCCACGCCCTGCCCGCGCCCTTTATCGTGATGGCAACGCAAAACCCCACCGAACAGCTCGGCACGTTCCCGCTGCCCGAATCGCAGCTCGACCGCTTCATGATGCGCCTGCACATGGGCTATCCCGCCGCCGAAGCGGAAAAACTGCTGTATTTCCAAGGCGGCAAACGCGCATCGCTGCCCGCATTGCAGGCCGTCTGCAACGCCGAAACGCTGCGCCTGTGGCAGAGACAGGCGGCGGAAGTGAAATTCGCACAGGCGGCGGCAGATTATGTGTACCGCTTGGTGGCCGCCACCCGCCAGCCCGGACGCTTCGTACTGGGACTCAGTCCGCGCGCCGGTCTCGCCGTGGTCAGCGCGGCCAAAGCATGGGCGTTGATGCAGGGACGCGGCCACGTCGTACCCGAAGATGTCAAAGCCGTGTGGGTGGCCGTTGCCAACCACCGCTTGCAGCCCGTGCAGCAAGGCATGACCAGCGCGCAGCTGCTCGCCGACCTGCTCAACCATGTGGCCGTCTGAAACCATGCGCGCAACCGACAACCGTCCGCCCGTATCCGACGGCAACCCCGTGCAACGGCACAACATCCGCATCCGCCCCACCCGCTTGGGCGCAGGTTTGGCCGTGACGGTGCTGCTGCTGTGGCTGGTCGGGCTGAACTATCAGGTTAATCTCGCCTATCTCGCCGCATTCTGGCTGGCCGGTTTCATCATCACCGGCATACTGCTCAACCTGCGCCAACTGCTCGGCCTGCGCCTCGTCGCCGAAGTGCCGCACGAAATCTTCGCAGGCAGCACGGCACGGGTAAGGCTGAGCGCCGTCGGCAACAACCGCCGCCGCTGGCTGTGGTTCGCATCCGCCGACACACCAAACCGCCATGCAGCCCGTTCCGGCGGAACCGCATTTTCAGACGGCGTTTACGGCAGCGCGGATTCATGGCGGTTCTGGCCGCTTTCAGACGGCCTGCCGCAGCAGGAATGGCCCGTTCCCGCCACCATGCGCGGCCGCCTGCGCCTGCCCGTCCTGCACACCGCAGCAGCAGCCCCGTTCGGCATCTGTCTGGTCGAAGCACACTGGCAATGGCAAACCGATGCCGTCGTCTACCCCGCCCCCATCCCCCACACCCCGCCCGACAACGGCGGCAGCGGCGACACCGACACCTGCCGCGCCCCCGTTCAAGGCGACGGCGATTTGGCCTACCTGCAAGCGCACCAAGACGGCGCGTCGCTGCAACACGTCGCCTGGAAAACCTATGCCAAAACCGGCGAAATGCTCGACAAACGCTTCGAAACCCAACCTGCCGAAAGCAGCCGAACCCTGATTTCCTACCGCGACTATCCCGCCGCAGGCAAAGACCAAGCCGCCGGCCTGCTCTGCCACCGCGTACTCGAAGCCGAACGCAGCAACACCCCCTACACGCTCGAACTGCCCGACCGCACCATTACCCCGCAGAAAGGACAGCGCGAAATGTGCCTGACCGCATTGGGGCTGTGGTAATACAGGCAAAAGGCCGTCTGAAAAATATTATTCAGACGGCCTTTGATTTAATCTACTTTTATCTGCGTTGAATAACACGATAGCCATTGGCAGAAGCCTTACCTGTTTTCGCACACAAATCATCACCGCAATTCACAATATCGGCACGGTTAATTTTATGAACCATATCCGCATCGACTTTTTGTCGTACAAGGACATGATAAAAAAAGAAAAACAGAGCAACCGCTCCGATGACCATAACCGCCAATACAATTGACACAGTCAAAACATTCCGAGAAGAAATCTTTTTATTTTCTTCATTAACTTGTTGAAGATAAGTATTAAATTCCCGAACTTGTTCCGCCATCTGATTACGCGCATCCTCCATATCTGCAACATAACGGCTTACAGCAACGGAAGTCTCCCGTGTAACCTCTTGTCTAACCATCTCGACAATCATTTTGCGCTGCTCGCCCAAAGATTTGTCCAGCTTGGATTCGACATGACCTATAATTTTTTCGCTATCTTGCCTGAATTTCGCCATAATCTCGGCTGTTTCCATCAACAGGCCTTTAGCACGCTCCAATTCATTATTACTGTCTAGCATATTACGCAGCACCCTCCGAAAAAACAGTATTGATTCAGCCGAACGATCGGCCGCCAAAACCCCGTTCCTGTATTTCCTGTTGCGTGTTTTGCTCTTTTAAAGCCGTTTGGAGCTGCTCTTTCTGTATCAGTTGCTGTTGCTTTTCTTGAATTTCAGCTTCGAGCCGTTCACCGATTTCAGGGTGTTTCATACGCAACGCATCTGCAAACGTACCGTCTTTATCATTTCTGAAGCCGTTAATCAGTGCTGCAAGTTCATCTGCAGGAGATTTCTCCCGAAAATTATCGTTATAAACATTATGACTCAAATAAATATTTTCACTTGTTTCATTATCTGATTGACGGCTTTTGTGTTGAATAATCGTTATAGATCCCTTCTTCCAACCTTCAAATTTTGCGATTCCATCAGCAAGCGCAGATAATTCTTTCTCTGTCATACTCCCAATTTGTTTATTACGGAGATTTACGCCTTGCTGCTCTGCAGTTCTGTAAATACTTTCTTCTTGTCTATCCCAGTTTGTTTTACCTGTATAATCCGGAACAGAATATTTCCTTATCATCTGATGGACAGTCAAATTATCAAATCTAGTTGTTAATAACTTAATTTTTGCTGCTCTTCCTGCATCTAGAGTTTCAAAAATCGCATTACCAAATTGATCTAATGCCACAATTCCATCATATTTTTTTTGGGCATCCAATAATGCCTTTTCTTTAGTTCGGCTTGTTTTAACCGTTTTATCTGCACTATTGGCATATTCAAATTTTAAATTTCCGGGATTATTGTTTCTCCAAGCCACAGAACCATCCGACCATTTTTCAATAGAGCCATCATCAAACTGATAAGTTCTTTCTTTTCCTTGGGTCTTGATTAAAGAAACGATTTTCTTCTCTGACATACGAATACTCCATTAGATTAATGTGAAAAATCAATAAAATTTATCTTGAATACCAATTAAGCTCGGCCAATCAGGATTAAAAATATCAAGTCTTTTTCCAAATTTCAAAATATGATTTGAAACATGTTTTTTATATTTCCCATCTTCAGCCAACTCATATAAAATATGTTTTGCTGATTTTGTCATAAAATGCCCAGTATTAGGCTGGTATTTAAAACTATAAATAGCTATTGATGGGTAAAATCTGATATCAAAATTCTGAACAATAGAAATCTTACCATTTTTTACAGAAATTCTTTTTTCTGCGAATGGATCAGGCTCAGATTCAAAATTACTACATTTTGAACAAGCTATTACATTGGGATTTCTTAAAATTTCATCCAGCTTATTGTTTTTATTTCTTAAAAATATAATTAACGTCCTTATATTACCATATTGCACATTACTTGCCGCATGTTCTGTTACAGCAATAACATCTTTTCTGCCGTCATTATTTAAATCAGCTACTTTATATAGTATAAATTTTTCTTGATGCTCAAATGATTTTTTATACTTCTGATTTGCATATGAAAATGAAGTTAAAATAACACCCAAAACACCAATAACAAGAAATTTAAATTTCATAAAACACCTAAATATTTCAATAAAATTACTTGATTTCAATTAAATATCTTCCTAAATATCAAATAATATGATGCCTCCTCATATCAAGCAAGCTATAAATTACACATGTCAATATTCATTAAAAATAACCCCTATATTAGTTTAATATATATCAAAAATTAGCTATAAACTACATTTTTTAATATAGTAATCATGCTTACCAGACTGAGAATTGATAAATAAACAAGCATTTTCTAAGTTAACACAAGATTCCATTGTAGTGGATTTTTGAGGATACTTTCCTGTATTTTTTCATTCTCCCAGAAATTTACCATTCTTATCAAAGAGCCACCACTCCTCCAACCCATCTTGGTTCAGGAATGAAAACTCCTCTTTGGAAATATGTAACGGCGGAAATATGTAACGGCCTAAGGTCTGTCGACATTCATATTTATCGCAGTCCCAACAATGTAGCAGCAAGGTAAATATGAATGTCGACAGACCTTAGGGATGTAACACCTGCAACAAGAGGATTAGCAGTTAGCGCTCCTGCTGCACCTCCCCCTCCAATACCTATTAAAATATCATCTCTACATTCCTTCGCAAGTTCTTGACGGGTTGGTTTCTTTGGCTCTACTACTTGTTCTACTGTTTTTTGATTTTCAATCATTTAATAACTCCTTAAACTAATTTAATCAGAAATTGTTTTTTACAATTCTATTGTATAACTTTTTTTACAGTTTTCAAGGCTGCATCTAACAAAGGAACAATAGAAAGTGCCAGAACCGCATCCCAAGAAAAAAGCGACCATGCAACTTTCTCTCCTTTCCAGAAGCCGAAAAAAACAAAAAATGCTAAAAAAATATAAAAGAATGATTTTAAAAATTGTGTACAAAAAAATAAAAACAAATACATATTTATTCATCACTCCGACAAGACTTAATTTTTTAATTTTATCTCAACACGCACAAGCGCACAAAAATAATTGAATCAATATCTCTGATTTTTTAGATTAATATACCAAAGCATAAATTCCATAAAAATATTCTGTGTTTTCATATTTACCCAATATTAACTTCGCAGCTACGTTTTTTTCCTAAGTCCCGCGATTAGGATAAAATAATCTCCATTATCCATTCTTTTCCAACCGTCCCATGCAGAAAATCACCCTGATTGCCGCTGTTGCCGACAACCGCTGCATCGGCATCAACAATGCCATGCCGTGGCATCTGCCCGAGGATTTCGCCTTTTTCAAAGCCTACACCACAGGCAAGCCCGTCATTATGGGGCGAAAAACTTGGGAAAGCCTGCCGCGCAAGCCGCTGCCCGGCCGCCGCAATATCGTCATCAGCCGTAACGCCGGTTATGCGGCCGAAGGTGCGGAAACCGCCGCCGATTTGCAGGCCGCGCTGGCGCTGTGTGCCGATGCGCCCGAAATCATGATTATCGGCGGCGCGCAAATCTATGCCCAAGCCCTGCCTTTTGCCACCGATTTGCGGATTACCGAAGTGCGTATTGATGCGGACGGCGATGCGTTTTTTCCCGAATTTTCACCGCAGGAATGGACTCAGGCCGGGCGCACGGAACACACCGCCGCCGACGGTACGGCCTACGCGTTCGTGCATTACGAACGCAATGCGCGGAAATAAAATTTCCGCAACTGCCGCGCCACGCTGTTCCGCCATGCAAAAAGGCCGTCTGAAACCCTGTTTCAGACGGCCTTCGACCGTTTCGTCAAAACATCGAACGCCCGCTGGCCGTTTTTTCGGGAACCGGCTGGATAACATCCCAATGCTCCACAATCTTGCCTTGCGGGTCCAGGCGGAAAATGTCCACCACCGCTTCGCCCCTGTCGTTCGGATTCGTGCGGCTGAACACATGCACGGCCACCAAATCCCCTTCCGCAATCACGCGTTTGATTTGGGCGCTGCTGTACGGATTCTGTTTCAAAAACGGCGCGAAGGCATCGACAAACGCCTTGCCTCCGTCGGCCACGCCCGGATTGTGTTGGCGGTATTCCGCACCGATGTATTTATCGACGGCTTCCTGCACTTTGTGGCGGTTGAACGCCAAATCGTAAAACGCCAGCACATTGGCTTTATTGCGCTCCGCCTGCGTTTGTGCGGCAGACAGCGTTGCGGTACGGCTTGACGAACAGGCACCCAAAGCGGCGCAGGCCGCCACAATCAAAATCAGTTTTTTCATGTTGTTCCTTTTCGGGACAAGGCCGTCTGAAAACAGTTGCAGACGGCCGTTCAAATCGGTTGTTCCGTGCCGGTGGCACGCATCAGGCTTCCGCAACGGTAAAGCGGGCGAACAGGTGGGCTTTCTGCTCGACGTCATCGGCAATGGCCACAGCCAAGTCCGGCACGGAAATATCGGCGGGCAAACCGTCGGCATTCGTCAACACGTCGTCCTTGCCCAAGCGGTATGTGCCGCGTTTCTCAAACACGGGCGGGTTGACGGCGAACATGGCGGCAGGCGACAGGAATGCCCAGTTTACGTCGCGGCGCGGGGTCAGGCGGTTGAGCAACTGCCGCACGGCATCGGCCGCAGCGAAAATTTCTTTCGGGAAGTCGGGCGTATCGACCAATTGCAGGCCGGGCGCGACATACAGGCTGCCCGCTCCGCCGATGACCAGCAGATAGGGCACTTCGGCCGTTTTGGCCGCTTCGACGATATTGTCCGCGCCGCGCGTGTAGTCCGCCGCCAGATTCGGGTTTTCCCAACCGGCGTTGAACGCGCTGACCACGGCATCGAAACCTTTAAGCCGGGCTGAAAAATCAGCCGCATTCACATCGGCGGCCACGGCGTTCACATTGTCCGCTTTCAAAACATTGTCCGTGTTGCGCGCGAATGCGGTTACTTCGTGGCCGCGTTCGGCAAGTTCTTTGACGGTGGCGGCGCCAACCAATCCGGTTGCGCCGATGACTGCGATTTTCATGATGAATCCCTTCGGGTGTGTTTGAATGACGGAAGCCAGTATAAGGCCGTCTGAAAAACTTGATAATCCCGTGTTTGCTGTTTATATTGTTTAGCAAAACTTACCAATCGGCCGCAAAAGCCGTCTGAAACACCCGACCATGCACGACATCAAACCCCTGCTCGTTTTTTCCGCCGTTCTCGAACACGGCTCGATGCACGCCGCCGCCGCAGCTTTGGGCATGACCCCGTCCGCCGTCAGCCAGCACATCGCCCGTTTGGAAACAGTCCACAGAATCAAGCTGTTAAACCGCAGCACGCGCAGCCTGTCGCCCACCGATGCAGGACGCGCGCTCGCCGACCACTGCCGCCGTTTACAGCAGGCGTTGGACGACACCCGCGCGGCATTAGGCCGTCTGAAAACCGAAACCGCGGGCACGCTCACCATCGCGCTCACGTCCAGCCTGATTGACGCGGCCGCCTTTCAGACAGCCTTAACGCGCCTGAACAGCGAATATCCCGACATCCGCCCCGTGTTCCGTTTTGCCGACACGCTGGAAAACCTGCAAACGGGCGATGCCGACATCGCCATCCGCGGCGGCGACAATGCGCTGGACGACCCGAATCTCGTTTCCCGCCGTCTGGTTACATGGCGCTGGCAGATTTGCGCCGCCCCCGCCTATCTCGAACGGCGCGCGCCCATCGAACGTCCCGAACAGCTCCACGGCCAAAGCTGGCTCAACTACCTGCCGGTGCGCACCACCTTGTCCAAAGGCGCGGAAAGCCGTTTTCTCGACATCGCCGACAGCACCCCCTGCAACCAGCTCGCCGCCGTGCGCACGCTTACCCTGCAAGGCTTCGGCCTGTCGTTGCAGCTCGACGGCGAAGTACGGCACCTCACGGCGGCAGGCCGTCTGAAAACGGTTCTGCCCGACTGGACGCTGCCCGCCGTTACCCTCTACCTCGTTACCCCCTACCGCGTGCAGTCGGCCAAAACCGAAGCGGCGGTGCGGATTTTTCAGGAAAGTTTCGCACAGGAGCACGGCCTATGAATGCGGAAAACTGGTGCGTTTACCTGATTCTCTGCGACGGCGGCTCGCTCTACTGCGGCATCAGCAACCATCCCGCGGCACGGTTCCAAGCCCATCGGTCGGGCAAAGGCGCGAAATACACCCGCATCCGCAAACCGCTGGCCATGCGCGTGGTAACGTCCGGCCTGACACGCAGCGGCGCGCTGCAACAGGAGGCGGCGGTCAAAAAACTGCCGACGGAACAGAAACACTTGCTGTGGGCGCAGGGAGAGCCTGTTTAGCCTGATCAGGCTGTTCAGGATGCGCAGGCAGAGTAAAGGTTTGTTTTCAGACGGCATCTGTCTGTTTCGCAACACAGGCCGTCTGAAAAGCAATTTGTTTTTTCAGACGGCCTGATGTGGGGGGCAGGTTTGCTTGTGCGGCAACTGCGGCTGCGGGAAGGGTTATTAAAACGGCAGATGTGTGCGTACGGTTACGCCCGCTGGAGCGGGCTAACCGTACCTACTGGGTTGTTCAGGATGTTCAGGCAAAGTAAACGGTTTTGTTCAGCATCTGCCTGTTTCGCAATACAGGCCGTCTGAAAAGCAATTTGTTTTTTCAGACGGCCTGATGCGGGGGCAAGTTTGCTTGTGCGGCAACTT
>NZ_JBHCJY010000023.1:0-36191 GCF_041804105.1 Neisseria sp. | reverse complement strand
GGCTTACCCAAATAAATTCAGACGGCCTGAACCGTAACAAAAAAGTAGGTACGGTTAGGCGATACGCCGTAACCGTACGCCACGCTTTTTAATGCACACACATTTTTCAGACGGCCTGCCGCAGCTCACAGCCCAACGTACGGTTACGCGCATTGGGGGCGCTAACCGTACCTACATACTAACCGTACCGACGCAGGTTTAAATTCTCCGTCGTTCCCGCTCAGGCGGGAATCTAGAAGCTTTTAGGTTCGGATACCGTTGAACAACATCGGTTTCCGACAGCTTAACGTCTGGATTCCCGCCTGCGCGGGAATGACGGAAATCTAAGCACCAACGGCATATCCAAACGGCTCAAAAAATATCAGGCCGTCTGAAAACCCTATTTCAGACGGCCTGTATCGTGTACGCGGTTTTAATACACCACTGCTGCCGCGGCTTTTTCTACGCCTTGGTCAAGCGATTCGACCATGGCGGCGTAGCCGTCGCCTTTCTGCGGGGTGGCGATGTCGAACGGGCGGGTTTGGCCGTTCGGCAGTTGGGCGTAGCCGCTGACTTTGGTTTCGCCGCGGTAGCTGCCTTGGAAGGCTTCGACGTAGATTTTGAGCACGCGGCTGCTTTGGCTGCGGGCGGCGGGTACGAATATGTCGCGGCTGCCCAAGCGGTTGAGTTTGTTGCTGAACGAGGCGGCCAACGCGTTGTCCAGCGTGCCTGCCCACAGATGGTTGCGGGCGAAATTGACGTGGAGCGCGTCGGTTTGGTAAACAAGGCCGCCTTTGCCGAGCGGTTCGGCCAGATACACGCGCACGGCGGTTTCGCTGCGTGAACCTGCGGGACGGATGTATTGGCTGTCGGGCAGTGTGAAATAGCGGGTGGCTTCGGTACCGGCGCAGGCCGCCAGCAGGACGGCGGCGGCGGGATAGAGGATTTTTCGCATCGGACATTCTTTCCGGTTCGGGTTGGTCGGGGCGGTTTTTTCAGACGGCCTACTGCCCTTTGGGGGTGGGGTCTTTGCTGCCGCTGTTGAATATCAGCGCATTCGGTTTTTCTTTCAATGTGTTAATCACGGGCTGCGCGTCTTTCAGGGTGTTGTCTATGCTCTTGAGCGTGTTCTGCACGTCGCCGTAGAGCGGGGATTCGGGCGAAACGCCTTTGAGGGTTTGCCGCAGTTCGCGCAGGGTTTGGTTCAGCTCGTTGGGGATGTTCTGCGTTTGCGGTTTGCCGATAAGCGCATTGGCGGATTTGAGCGTGGATTTGAGCTCGGCCAGCGAGCCGTTAAGTTCGCCCACGGTTTTGTCGAGCGGCAGTTTGTTGAATTTCTCCAAAAGCTGTCCCAACTGGGCCTGAAGGTCGTCGAGACCGCCGCCGCGCGTGGCGATTACGGTGTCGCCCGCGTAATGGCTCTGCGGTTTGAGCGGCGGGGTGGATGCTTTTGCGTCGCTCAATTCAATCATTTTGCTGCCGGTCAGCAGGTTGCTGCTGGCGAGATTGGCGGTGAGGCCTTTGTTTAAGGCCGTCTGAAGCTGGTTTTTCCAATGTTCCCGACTTTGCGCGTCGGCGTTGATTTCCATGCGCGACGGTTCGATGCGGATGCGCACGGGTACCCAGCCGTTTTCAAACATCTGTAAGCTGCCGTTGCGCTCGAAATACGGTACGTCGGAAACGATGCCGACATTGATGCCTTTGTATTCGACGGGCGAACCGACGTTCAGGCCGCGCACGCTCTGTTTGAAGAAGGCGATGTAGTAAAGCGCGCGGCCGCCGGGCAGGTTGGCGACTTCGCTGCGGTCGTTGTAGAGCGTGAAGCGGTCGTTGTTGGCGGCGGCAACGGGTTCGGCATCGCTGTTTTTCGGCGTGTCGAAGGCGATGGCACCGGTGAGCAGCGCGGGCAGCGGCGCGGAATTGAGCTTGATGCCGCTGCCGCCGGTTTCGATGCTGATGCCGCTTTCCAGCCAGAAACGGCTGCTGCCGTTAATCATTTTGTCGTTGGGGCTTTGGATGAACACGGTGTAGTGGACGGTTTGGTCTTTTGGGTCGAAATTCGAGCTTTCCACCCGTCCGACCATAAAGTTTTCATACATCACGGGGCTGCCCGCGCCGAGGATTTTTTTGTTTTTGCCCGACAGTTTCAGGCGTACGCCGCTTTGGCCGATGGCGGCAATCGGCGGGATGTCGAGCACTTCGAACGTGTCTTTCGTTTCGTCGGCGCTGCCCGGAGTAAAGGCGATGTACGAACCCGACAGCAATGTGTTCAAACCCGTTACCCCGCTTTGGTCGATGCGCGGCTTCACCACCCAAAACTGGGTGTCTTTGCGCATCATGTCTTTTGCATCGGCATTGAGCCGCGCGGTGACTTCCACGCCTTTGCGGTCGTCGCGCAGTTTGATTTTGGTCACGCGGCCGACATCGACGTTGAGCACTTTAATCACGGTGTTGTTGACTTCGATGCCTTCCGCGCTGTCCATCAGCAGGGTGATTTCGGGGCCGGTATTGCGGATTTCGCGCATCAGCAGCCAGCCGCCCACCATCAGGGCAATCAGCGGAATCAGCCACACCACGGATACGAACACGTTCGTCCGTTTCACTTTGGCGGGCACGCTCTCTAAATCGTCGTTTTGCTTGTGTTTCATAAGTTTCGTCGTTGTCAGCGACGGCACGCAGGCCGTCTGAAAATAGAATCCGGTGCGGCGGACTGATTCTCCGCAGTTTCAGGCAGTTGTTAAGAAAAACCCACTGCAGCTCGGCGGTCTGCGGCATCGGGCGCATCCGTCTGCCGTCCGGTTCCGCCGAACCGCCGTTTTTCAGACGGCCTGCTCCGTATCGGCATCGTGTCCGGCCTGTTGCCTGCCCGTCTGCAAAGATTTCTGTTTGTCCCAAATCAGGCGCGGGTCGAAGAAGTAGGCCGACAGCATCGTCAGCACCACCACCAGACAGAAATACACCGACGCTTCGCCCGGCACCACGCGGGCCGTATGTGTGTGGAACGCGCTCATCAGGATGATGATGACGAAAATGTCAATCATCGACCAGCGGCCGATGGATTCGGTGATGCGGTACATCAGGGTCATTTTAGCAGCAGGCAGCGGCGGCGAAAAATACGCGCTCCAAATCAGCACCAGCATCGCCGCAATCTTCGCCACCGGCACCACCACGCTCGCGCTGAAAATAATCACCGCAATCAGCCGGTCGCCGTCTTCCCACATATACACGATGCCGTTCAGAATCGTGTTGATCTCCAGCGCAGTCGGGTTGGAAGAAATCATAATCGGGAAAAAATTGGCCGGAAAATACAGCAGGAACGCCGCAATCAGAAACGCCAGCGACAGGCTCAGGCTTTTCGGCCTGCGGCGGTACAAATCGACCCCGCACACCCCGCAGTCGTCTTCGCTTTCGTCACGGAAATACAGACAGCGGCTGCAGCAGATGCGGTTGTCCGAAGCCGTCTGAACCGCGCTGTGTCCCAAAATACGGTGAATCTGGTAATACACCCAATGCTGCGGCATCGATACCGACGTGCGCAGCAGCAATACTGCCAACACCGGCATCAGGTAAAACGCTTCGCCGAACACCACCACCGACACCGTGTCCAGCTTGATATACGCCACCAGCGTCGAAATGAAAAACACGTCCACCATAATCACATGACGCAGCCGCACCAACACCCGCGTCGCATACAGCAGCCCGGGAAACGGCTTTTCCCACACCAGCGCCGTATACACATAAATGCCCAGCAGCAGGAACAGCAGCGGCGAACCGAACGTTAACACGAACATCACTTCCGCCAAAAAACCGAAATCCTGCACAATCAACTGCCGCATCATTTCCGGCAGCGTCAGAATCGACGTTACCCCCGCCAGCGACACTGTGACATACATCATCGTGTACGCAAACGCCATCACAATCAGCGAAGCCGACGCATACGCCAGCGGCGCCCAAAACGGATTGCCTTCCACCCGCACCAGCATATGCCCGCAGCGCGGGCAGTTGGCCGTATGCCCCTGCAACAGGCGCGGCACATTCACCCGCTTCCCGCATTCGGGGCAGTCGAGCGTATGGGCGGGCAACGCCGCATGCTCCTGAAGCGACGCACGCCGCCAGCGGCGGTAGGCATATACGGTTTTCATGGTGTTTTTTTATAGATAGCGTTTACGGTAAAAAGTTTATGGCCGGCAAACTTTCGCACCTCCATACAGCAGCCGCCCGTCTTGCGAAGGCCGTCTGAAATATGGCCAAAACATTCCCAAACCTTTCTTGATTTCTTTACATGTGCGGATACATCCGTCCCGACCGACGGCCGACGAACAGACACGCTCCCCGTTGCCCGCTTAACCGATCGATTCACGGAAAGCTACCGATTCACGGGAACAGCAAGCCGACGGATTCAGGCCGTCCGAACCCTGCAAACGGCGCAGCCGGGAAAACACAGCCAATAAAAACAACGCTTTCAGACGGCCTGAAAGCGTTGCCTGCTGCTATTTCGTCTGTCCGGCTTCGTAACGCTGCCGGAACGATTCCAAAGATTCCAAACCGCGCATGAACCGCGACAGTTCGGCCAATGCGCCTTCATACACATCCCTTTTGAAATCAATCACTTCTTCAATCGGCGCCCAATAATCGTGCCAACGCCAGCCGTCAAATTCGGGATGGCTCGAAGCACGCAGATGCACATCGCTGTCCCGTCCGACCAAGCGCAGCAGATACCAAATCTGTTTCTGCCCGCGGTAGGAACCGCGCCATTCGCGCCGTACCCAGTGGTTCGGCACATCATAACGCAGCCAGTCGCGCGTGCGCCCCAAAATCTTCACATGCTGCGGCAGCAGGCCGACTTCTTCCAAAAGTTCGCGGTACATCGCCGTTTCAGGGCTTTCGCCGGGCTTGATGCCGCCCTGCGGAAACTGCCACGAATGCTCGCGCACACGCTTGCCCCAAAATACTTGGTTGCGTTCGTTGGTCAGGATGATACCGACATTGGGGCGATAACCTTCTCTGTCTAACACAAAACCGCCCTATCTAAAAAATTCAATGCCGCGATTTTCCCATAAACCCCCGTGTTTTGCCAAATCCGCAGCATCCGCTGCAACTGCGGCAAACGAAAGAAGGCCGTCTGAAAAATTCAGACGGCCTTCTTGGTTCCAAGCGAACCGACAGGCAGTTACTCGGCAGCTTCGTCTGCCGCCGCATGCTCCGCCCGCACCGCCGCCAACGCCGCAAGTTGAGCGGCAACGCCTTGTTCGATGCGCTCGATACTTGCCGCACGGGCTTCGTGGCAGGCTTCTTCAAGGGCAAAGGCAAAACCGACGGCATCGGTACCGCCGTGGCTTTTGACGACCACACCGCGCAAACCGAGAAAAATCGCACCGTTGAAACGGCGGGGGTCGAAACGGTTTTTAAAGCCTTTCAAGGCCGGCAGAGCAATCAGCGCCGACGCTTTGGTAAACAGGTTGCGCTCAAACTCCTGCTTGATGGAACTGCCGATGAATTTAACCGCGCCCTCCATGGTTTTGAGCATGATATTGCCGACAAAGCCGTCGGCCACCACCACATCGACGCCGGCATTGAAAATGTCGCCGCCTTCCACATTGCCGATGAAGTTGAGTTTGCTGCCCTGCAGCAGCTTGTGCGTCTGTTTGACCGTGTCCGTGCCTTTGATGTCTTCATGTCCGACATTAACCAGACCGACACGCGGGCTGCCTTTTTCGGGATGAAGCGCCTGCACGAGTTCGCTGCCGATAACGGCAAACTGAACAAGCTGCTCCGGCGTACAATCGACATTCGCACCCAAATCAAGGGCAAGGGTAAAGTGGTTGTTTTTGCCCGGAATGAATTTGGCAATGGCCGGACGCTCGATGCCTTCGACCGTTTTGAGCACAAAGCGCGCGGTCGCCATCAGCGCGCCGGTATTGCCCGCGGATACGGCAGCTTGCGCCTTGCCCTCTTTCACTTGGTTGACGGCAACGCGCATGGACGAATCTTTTTTGTTTTTCAGCGCCAGCTGGGGGGCTTCGTCCATTTCCACCACCTGCGAAGCATGTTGCACGGTAATGCGCGACATCGGCGCTTTGGCCTCCGCCAACGCCTGATTCAACGGGATTTCGTCGCCCACCATAATCAGGTGGACATCAGGCTGCTGCTGTAAAAACGAAACGGCGCCGGGCACGGTTACGGCAAGGCCGTGGTCCCCGCCCATGGCATCTACGGCTAATGTAATCATATTGGCTATTGGCTTTCTGACTGGTTGCGGTGTATTCGGCGCAATTCTGTTTTTCAGACGGCCCGACGGCTAAACGGCCTGCATATCATGCCCCATTTTACAAATTGCAAAACGGCGGCACGGAAAGGCCGTCTGAAATCCGAACCACCGTTGTTAGGTGCTGCTTTCCGCCGCTAAGCGGTTATGTTCGTCGATGTCTTCCGCATCCCACGGATAGTTAATCCACAAATCTTCCACCGTAATCCCGCTGAAATAAGGCATTCCGGCCGGAATACTGCCCGCTTTGGCTTTGATTTTTTCATGCAGAACGGCAATGCCGATGGTCGCAAAATCTTCTTTCGCCAATTCGGTCAGACAAAATTCGAGCGTCACGCGGCTGTCATCCACCTCGTCCACCACCAGCACGTTTTTCCCTTTCAGGACTTCGGGAACGGGATCGAGCCACTGCACCTTTTTCACTTCTTCCGTTACTTTGCCCAAATCGTCGCTGTCGTAATAAGCGGTGGTTACGGCGTAAATCGGAATATCGAGGAAACAACGCAGCATACGCGCGGGGATGAAACCGCCTCCGCCGATGGCAATCATGGCATCGTATTTCATGCCCGATGCTTGGATTTTAGCGGCAAGGTTGCGGATAACGCGGTGGATGTCGTCGTAGGTGTACCAGATTTTCTGTTTCATGGCGGCTGTCGGGAAATGGGGAAAACGGGAGATAATAAGGAAAAGATCAGGATACGGTTGTCGGCATGCCGCCTTTTCAGACGGCCTAGCCTTCAACCGGAAAGGCCGTCTGAAAAAACGGCAATACCGTTTCGGCATTTAACGCAAAAAAGCCAGCAATTGCGGTTTCAGGCAATCTGGCTTCTCGATTTTGCGTCCATAGCGGCAGGCGGTAATTATTCGCCTTTGGCTTTCACAACCTTACGGCCGCGGTACATGCCGTTGGGAGAAATGTGGTGGGGGCGGTGCACTTCGCCGGTCGCACCGTCCACAGACAGTGCGGGCGCGGTCAGCGCATCGTGCGAACGGTGCATACCGCGGCGTGAGGGGGATTTTTTGTTCTGTTGAACGGCCATTTCAAGCTCCTAAAAATATAAAACGTAAACCGGTTCAGCGGCTGCTTTTCAAACCTGCCAACACGGAAAACGGATTGGGTTTGTCGCGATTGACTTCCTCGAGCACAGTATTGCCGCAGTCTTCATGGCGGGGAGAAAACGGCAGCGCCATCAGGATTTGGTCTTCCACCAGCTCCCGAACGTCCAGCTCTGCCTGCAACACCATACCTTCCAACTCATCATCGGAAAGCATCGCCTCGTCGAGACCTACTTCGTCCGCAAACAGCACGATACGGCATTTTTCGTCCAATTCGAAAGACATCGGCTTCACGCACCGCTGACACAGCAACGGCATATCCGCCCTGACTTCCAAATCGATAAAGAGCCGCTGCAAACGGTCGCGCCCGCCTTTCAGCGCAAACGACACTTCCGCCTGCCTGTCGGCAAAATATTCGTGCGAAGAAACACGCCCGTCCAAATCCGCCAAGGTAAAACGCCCTTGCAGGCTCTGCTGCTCGGCGGCGAACGCTTCGGGGTCAATCAAAATAGGGGTTAACATAAACGGGGCATGATATAATTTTATCGCTTCCCAGTCAATATTTTTACCGCCCTGTAAACAAAACCAGTCAGATTTACCGTCGGGTTAACCGGTTTTGCGGCACATCCCTCCGACATCAGACACGGACAAACCAAACAATGGCACGCCCCCTCATCCTCGGCTCGACTTCGCCCTTCCGCCGCGAACAGCTCGCACGGCTGGGCTTGGATTTTCAGACGGCCGCTCCCGATTTCGACGAAACGCCCGCCGCAGACGAAACCGCGGAACAAACCGCTTTGCGTTTGGCCGTCGGCAAGGCGCGTTCGCTGGCGCAAGCATTCCCCGCACACCTGATTATCGGCGCAGACCAAGTAGCTTGGTGCAACGGACGGCAACTCGGCAAACCGATGCACACCGGTGCCGCACGGAAAATGCTGGCCGATCTAAGCGGACAGCGGATTGAGTTTTACAGCGCACTCTGTCTGCTCAACACTTTTTCAGACGGCCTGCAATGCCACGTCGATAAAACCGTGGTACAGATGCGCACGCTGACCGCAGCCCAAATCGACCGCTACCTTGCCCGCGAACCCGATGCGGTTTATTGCGCCGGCGCGGCCAAAAGCGAAGGACTGGGCGCGGTTCTGCTCGAACGCATCGACAGCACCGACCCGAACGCCTTAATCGGCCTGCCGATCTTCAAACTGGTGGAATTTCTGCAAAACGAAGGCTTGGAAATATGATGAGCATGGTACTCATCCCTTTACTGATTTTGACCGCAATCGTCACACTGTTCGCGTTATGGCAGATTTTCGTTATGTGCCGCACACTGTGGAACAAGCCGTTTCTGCTGCGCCGTCCGTGCACATGGCTCGGCGCGGCAGTCTTGTCTTTCTTATGGCTGCCCGCGTGGTACAGCTTTTTGGCCACCATATCGCAGCACGACGGACACAATCCCGAAATTGCACACCTGCGTACCGTTCTGTTTTGTTGGTTGCTGGCTGCTGTCATTGTACAAACCGTTATTGCGTCTCTGCTGCTTTGGCGGCAACACAGGCAAAAGCAGTCCCTGCCATCCGGTCGTTCCGCCATATTTATTCTGACGGGGCTGCTTGCGGTTTTCAGTTCCTACCCACTGATGCCGCCGCTCTATACGCCGTTATTTTCATGGTGGTGGGAATCGCTGCTCAACCTGTTCGGTCTGGCACGCCCCGAAACCTTCAACGGTTTGCGGCACACAGATTTTTCTCCCGGCTCCGTTTTTGCCTACATCTTTTTCGGCTGCATCTCCTGTCTGGCCGCAGGCAGCATATGGGCCGCCCTGATGATGCGCATAACCCGCCAAACCGAAACCGCCGCAACGGTACACACTTAATTTCAGACGGCCTGCAATTCATCAGGCCGTCTGAAAACCTCCCTACCATTCCAAGCATCCTTTTATACACACTTAATCCAACTATGCCGCCCATACTCTACCTCATCCCCACCCCGCTCGGCACACCCGACACCCCCTGCCTGCTGCCGCACGAAGCCGCACAAATCAGCGGCTTGACCGATTTCGTGGTCGAAGCCGAAAAAACCGCCCGCGCCCATTTGAAGCATTTGGGCATTACCACGCCGATTCGCGAACTCAATCTTCAAACGCTCAACGAGCACACCGACCCGAACACTGTGTCCGAACTGCTCAAGCCCCTGCAGGAAGGCCGCAGTACCGGCCTGCTCAGCGAAGCGGGCTGTCCCGCCGTGGCCGATCCGGGCGCACGGCTCGTCGCTCTGGCACACGCACACGGATTTGAAGTCCGCCCGCTGGTAGGCCCGTCGAGCATCCTGCTTGCGCTGATGGCTTCCGGCGCAAACGGCCAGAATTTCGCATTCAAAGGCTATCTGCCGTCTGAAAAATCCGAACGCATCGATGCCCTGAAAGCCTTGGAAAAACGCAGCCGCGCGCACAACGAAACGCAGATTTTCATCGAAACGCCCTACCGCAACGATGCCCTGCTGGGCGACGCTTTGGAACACCTGTCCCCCGCCACCCTGCTCTGCACCGCCAGCGACCTGACCCTGCCGACCCAAACCGTTACCAGCAAAACCGTTGCCGACTGGCACAAAATGCCGGCTCTGCCCAACCTGAAAAAACGCCCGACGATTTTCGTACTGTACGCAGGTTAACAGGCAGACTGTCCCACTCCGATACCGGAACGGCAGGCACCGCCGAACCTTAATCAAGCAATCCTTAGAACACGCAAAACAGCATCCGACAACAAATTCAGAGGTAGTCCCGACACAAACCCCAAGCCGAACCACAGCAGTTTTTATTGTTCCGCCATACCGCCAAAGGCCGTCTGAAAACCGGATTCTCCCGTTTCAGACGGCCTGAAACGGAAAATGCGGCACAGCGAAACCGCTTGCCAAACGCCGACGTTATATTTACAATGCACATCTTTACGGAATGTAGCGCAGCCCGGTAGCGCACTTCGTTCGGGACGAAGGGGTCGGAGGTTCGAATCCTCTCATTCCGACCAAAATCTTTCAGGCGGCCTGTTTTACAGGCCGCCTGAACCGTTTCCGCCCAACGCCGAGGCCGTCTGAAAACCGTTCAGACGGCCTGATTTCATTAGAAAATTAGAAAACCGCGCCGTTTTCGCTTACAATAGATTCCCTTAACCTTCAACAATATAAAAGACCAACCATGCGATACGCCAAAATTCTGGGAACCGGCAGCTACCTGCCCGCCAAGCGACTGAGCAACGACGACTTGGCCCAAACCGTGGACACATCCGACGAATGGATTACCACCCGCACCGGCATCAAATTCCGCCACATCGCCGCCGACAACGAAAAAACCAGCGACCTGGCCGCCGCCGCAGCGCGCGCCGCACTGGAAACCGCCGGCGTTGCAGCGGAAGAAATCGACTTGGTCATCGTCGCCACCGCCACACCCGACATGCAGTTTCCCGCCACCGCCACCATCGTCCAGCAGAAACTGGGCATAACCAACGGCTGCCCCGCATTCGACGTACAGGCCGTCTGCGCAGGCTTTATGTACGCCATCCAAACCGCCAACGCCTACATCAAATCCGGCATGGCGCAGAAAGCATTGGTCATCGGCGCGGAAACGTTCAGCCGCATCATCGACTGGACCGACCGCAACACCTGTGTCCTGTTCGGCGACGGTGCCGGCGCGGTGGTCTTGGGCGCATCCGACGAAGCGGGCATCATCCACGGCAAATTACAGGCCGACGGCAACTATCTGGATTTGCTCAACACCCCTGGCCAAATCGCCAACGGCCAAATCTGCGGTTCGCCCTACCTGCACATGGACGGACAAGGCGTATTCAAATTCGCCGTCAAAATGCTGGCCAAAGTGGCCGACGAAGTCATTCTCGAAGCAGGCCTGACCACGGAACAGATTGACTGGATTATTCCCCACCAAGCCAACCGCCGCATCATCGAAAGCACCGCCAAACATTTGGGCTTGGGCATGGACAAAGTGGTGCTGACCGTACAGGACCACGGCAACACGTCCGCCGCTTCCATCCCGCTGGCCTTGGACCACGGCATCCGCAACGGCCAAATCCAGCGCGGCCAAACCCTGCTGCTCGAAGGCATCGGCGGCGGCTTCGCATGGGGTGCGGTGCTCGTCAGATACTGACCGTCCCCCTGCCCGACCGTAGCCAAAACACAACAAATACACATACAGGCCGTCTGAAAAATGCTTTCCCCCGCATTTTTCAGACGGCCTTCTTATTTTTACAGAAATGCGTATATCACACCTGTTATGGTTATCCTGTATAATCTTTTCTTACGCAAATTAACACCAATACATCATTTCCCAAACACATTGCCATGACCCAACCCACCCGACTTTCCGGCATCATCGTGCACTGGTTTCCCGAAATGCAGCGCGGCTCGATTTTGGCCGACGGTTCCGAACGCCGCATTTTTGCCGATGCCGAATCCCTAACCGACGGCTACCGCCCGCAGGCAGGCGAGCGCGTGGTGTTTACGCTGCGGAAAACCGCCGACGGCAAAGCGGTGGCGGCGGATGTAGCGAAATGGCAGGCAGCGGCAACCGCGGCACGCCGGATTGAAAACACAGATAACGGCACACAGCCTGCCGCCCGCACCGTACCGTCCGACGCAGACATCAGGCAGACAGCGGCCGTTCCGCAGAACCCTCACCTCGCACAGGGAGGGTATACCGCAAAAATGCCGAAAAAACATTTCGGTACGATTGTGCATTGGTTTGCCGAAATGCAGCGCGGCTCGATTCAGCCCGACAATTCGGAACAGCGGATTTTTGCCGACGAAGCGTCGCTGGTGGACAGCTATAAACCGCAAACGGGCGAACGGGTACAGTTTTACCTGACGAAAACCGCCGACGGCAAAACCGTGGCGGCGGATGTGGCGCTGTTTCAGCCGTTCAAAGAAAACGACACAGTCGAAATCACCGTTACCGAATGGGACATCGCGCAAAACGCGGGCATGGGTGCGAGCCGTCTCGACATCCGCACGCCCGTTTTCGTATTGGGACAATTCCTGTGCGAAGGGCAGACCATACCGCAGCCGGGCGACCGGCTGACAGGCCGCCTGCACCGCCATGTCAGCGGCAAATGGGTGCTGGTGGACGCAGCAGCAGCCGATGCGGCAGGCCGTTCCGTTCCCGAACCGGAAACCGAACGGTTTTCAGACGGCCTTGATGCGCCGCCGCCGAAGTCCGCAGCCGCCCAGCCGTTGCGAGAAACACCGCAGCATCTGCCCGTCGGCCAGGTTTTCGGCGGCGCGGTGGTGGCTTGGAACGAAGAACGCGGGCAGGGCTTCATCCGTTACGGCGACGAATCGCAAAACGTGCTGTTCGACGAAGCCGCATTCCATTATGCAGGCCGCCGCCCGCACATCGGCGACGAAGTGAAATTTTTCTGCCGCCCGCCCGTGGCGGGCGAACGGCAGCAGGCCGCGCGGGTGGTGTTGTCAGAACACGCGGGAATGCTGTCGTCCGACACGCCCTGCGACGATGCCGCGCCCGACCGCAAACCGCTGTGGTTTGCATTGAGCGTAACGGCGGCCGCGGCTTGGCTGCTGGCGGTGGGCTGGCTATCGGCAACCTTGTCGGGCATCTACTTCTTCGCATCGCTGGCCGCATTCTGGTTTTACCTGAAAGACAAAGAAGCCGTCCAAGCCATGCGGCGCAATGGCGAGCGCAGCGACACGGCCTATTTCGAACGCATCGGCGAAGGCGTGCTGCACCGCTGTGCCGTTATCGGCGGCTGGCCGGGCGCGCTGATCGCGCAGCACCTGCTCCGGCACAAACAAAACCAACAACCTTTTATTTGGCTTTTCTGGGCAACGGTGGCCGCAAATATTGCCATGACCTATGTGCTCTTGGTACATTACGCCGATAATCCCGTGTCTGTATTTTTGAGAAACTGATTTTGTGCGTCGGCCGGGTTACACAGCCGTTTCCGCAGGCCGTCTGAAAAACCTGCCGTTTACAGGCCGTTTTGGCATGGCGTTTTCATCCCCACCCTGTCTGTCCGTACCGCCATGACGGTGTTTTTCAGACGGCCTTCCCGCCAACCGCCGCACTAAAGCCAACCAAAGGAATCCCCATGTCTTTCGCATTCTTCTTCCCCGGACAAGGTTCGCAGAGCCTGAACATGATGAACGGCTTCGACAGCCAGCCCGTTGTCAAAGCCACTTTCGACGAAGCATCTGCCGCGCTCGGCCAAGACCTGTGGGCGATGATTAACGGCGACGATGCCGAGCTCATCGGCCAAACCGTTAATACGCAACCAATCATGCTGGCTGCCGGTGTCGCCACTTATCGTGCCTACTTGGAAGCCGGCGGCAAAGTGCCTGCCGCAGTCGCCGGCCACAGCTTGGGCGAATACACCGCGCTGGTTGCGGCAGGTGCGCTTGACTTTACCGACGCCGTGAAACTGGTACGCCTTCGCGCCGAACTGATGCAGAGCGCCGTACCGCAAGGCGTGGGCGCGATGGCTGCGATTTTGGGACTGGAAGACGAACAGGTCAAACAAATCTGCGCCGATGCCGCACAAGGCGAAGTGGTGGAAGCGGTTAACTTCAACTCCCCCGGCCAAGTCGTGATTGCGGGCAACACCGCCGCCGTCGAACGCGCCATGAATGCCGCCAAAGAAGCCGGTGCCAAACGCGCCCTGCCGCTGCCCGTGTCCGTGCCTTCGCATTGCAGTCTGATGAAACCCGCCGCCAACAAGCTCGCCGAAGCGTTGGAATCGGTGGAAATCAAACAGCCGCAAATCCGCGTGGTGCACAACGCCGACGTTGCCTCCTACGACGATGCCGACAAAATCAAAGACGCGCTCGTCCGCCAGCTTTACAGCCCCGTGCGCTGGACGGAAACCGTCAACGCGCTGGTTTCAGACGGCATCACCGAATCCGCCGAATGCGGCCCGGGCAAAGTGCTGGCAGGTTTGGCCAAACGCATCAACAAAGATGCCGTCTGCACCGCGCTGGTTTCCACCGACAGCGTGAAAGCGTTCATCGAAACACACTAAAAATACAATTCAGGCGGGGCGGATAACCCGTTCCCGCCCGTTTCCATACATTGCCGCGAACACACAAGCAGTAACATCAAGCACGCCAGTCATGAAAAAAACCGTCATTCTGGCCGTACCCTATATGTACGGCCTCGACCAATGTATCGAAAAAAGCCTGCGGCACGCAGGCTACGACGTCATCAACCTCTGCTACGACGACCGCGATTCCTACTACCCCAATCTCGGCTGCCGCCTGCTGTCGCTCTACCACAAAAAAGTAACCAAAGACGGCGACTACAAAAAACAGCTCAAATACTCCCGCTACCTGCCCGACATCAAGCGCAAACTGGCCGCACTCGGCGGCAGAAAAGCCGACTACGCCCTCTGCATCCGCGCCAACATCTACCCCAAAGCCCTTATCCGCCTGGTTCGCGAACACGCGCAATTCTGCGTCAACTACCAATGGGACGGCGTCGGACGCTTCCCCGACATCATCGAATACCTGCCCTATTTCGACCGCTGTCTCGTGTTCGACAAACAGGATGCCGCCGCATATCCGCAGCACAAACTCGAAGTAACCACCAACTTCTACTTCGACTTCCCCATACACAACGCAGGCCTTTCAGACGGCCTCTATTTTCTCGGCGGCTACGAAGACTCCCGCGCCGCCGAAACCAAACGCTTCATCGACGAATGCCGCTGTCTGAAACTCCCGCTCGATTTCCACATCTACTGCAAAGACGAACGCGCCGAAAAACTGTTCGGCCACGGCGGCATCCGCTACCTCAACCGCCAAACCATACTCAGCTTCGAACAGAACCTGCAGAAAACCGCCGCCTGCCGCGCCGTGGCAGACTTCGTACAGGCCGACCACACCGGCCTGTCGTTCCGCATTTTCGACGCCCTGCGCTTCGACAAAAAAACCGTAACCACCAACCAAACTGTCAAGGAATACGACTTCTACCGCCCCGAAAACATCTTCGTGTGGGACGGACAAAACCTCGACGGCCTGCAAACCTTCCTGCAAACGCCTTACGTCTCCCTGCCGCCAGAAACCAAACAATACTACTCATTCGGCCGGTGGATAGAGCGCGCGTTCGCCCCGGCTTGAAGCACAGCCCGCACTTCAGACGGCCTTTACCCCCCCCCCCCGCAGGCAATACCGGCAACGCCAAACGGACTCACCATACAAACAAACCGCCACCTTTTTCAGACGGCATACGCCGCGCAATCGGCAACCCGCACCGAGGTTCAAAAAATCGCTTTTGCTTCATCACATTGCGGGTTCCGACAATGGAATATTTCTTGCAAACAGTGCAGCGGGCTTCCGTAAGCCTATAATAACGGTTCAGGTTTCAGACGGCATATCAAAAACCTCTCCGCAACTTCGGGCCGTCTGAAAAATACCCTTCAAAAACAAAGGAACCCCATGCCCCGCTCCCTTTTCCTCGGCATGCCCGATCATATGGACATCTACGGCGTCATGCTCGACGCACTGCGCCACCACGGTTTCGACGTTACCGACCTGATACCGTCCTATCAAAATCTCGACATTCCCGCCGCCGCGAAATTCAAAGCCAAACTGCGCCGCTTATTCCTGCGCGACAAAGCCGCCAAAGGCCGCCTGAAAGAAGAAGCCCTGCACCGCCGCCTGACGGATACCGTCAAAAACAGTTCCGAAGCCGACTACGCCTTGTTCATCCGTGCCGACCTGTTCCGTCCGGAACTCATCGACGCCGTGCGCCGCAAAACCCGCAAAACCTGCGCCGCCTACCAATGGGACGGCCTTGCCCGCTATCCCGGCATCTACGATGCCGTCGCCCTGTTCGACCGTTTCTACGTTTTCGATCCCGCCGATTTACCCTCCGGCAACTACCTGCCATTGACCAATTTCTACTTCGACCACCTTTCAGACGGCCTTGAAGCCGAACCCGACACCGACCTTTATTTCATCGGTTCGCACATCCCCGAACGCACCCAATCCCTGATCGACATCGCCCGTTTCGCCCAAACCGCAGGGTTGCGCACCGACATCACCGTCGCCTGCGGGCGGAACCAAATCAAAGAGCTGGAACCGCAATACGCCGCCGCAGGCATCCGCACCGCCGACCGTCCCGCCGGTTATGCCGAAAACCTCGCCCGTGCACGCCACACACGCATCCTGCTCGATTTCAAACACCCCGCCCACAACGGCCTCTCCTTCCGCCCCTTCGAAGCACTCGGCTACCGCAAAAAGCTCATCACCACCAACGCCGAAATCAAAAAATACGACTTCTACCATCCCGACAACATTTTCATTTGGGACGGCAAATCTTCAGACGGCCTTGAAGCGTTTCTTGCCAAGCCGTACCACGAAATGCCGTCTGAAATCCGTGAAAAATACAGTTTCGGCAACTGGATAAAATACGTTTTGCAGATAGAGCCGTACCTGAGCATCAGCCTGCCGGAACCAACCTGACCAAACCGGATCATGCGGCTGTCCAGTCAAGCTGTTGGCCCGCATATCGGTCCGGCACCGCAACACACACGCTCCGGCAACGGATGCCGTCTGAACCCTTGCCCAAATCTTCCCGAAAACCCCGCCCATGCCGTATATCGAATACGATAACAGTCCCGACCTGTTCGACAACCGCCGTCTCAGCCGCACCCGCTTTCTCGCGCATAACCTGCCGGTCGTACTGGGCTTCAACGTACTGTTCCCCCTGACGGCATGGCTGCTGGACAGAGCCGCAGGAACCACGGGGACGGCATTCGGGCACATCGGCAGCGCAGCGGCGGTTTTCGTTGCCGCCGCCTATATTCTGCTCCGTTGGCAGAACGGCCTGCTCGGGCGCAGATGCAACGATGCCGGACGCGGATGGCGCGTATCGGAATGGCTCTTGAAAATTGCCGCCGTATCCGCTGTAATCGGCTGGGCGCTGCCCGCGTTCGGGCTGCCCGTTTTTCTGGTGATCTGGATACAGATTCTTTTCGGTCTGTACCTGCCGGCCAATCCGCAACCCAACATCAGCGGCGCGCCCCGCCCCGACACGCCTGCCGTCCGTTGGGCGGCATGGGCGGCGGCGGGATTTCTGCTGCTGACGGTTTTGTGGTATAAGGCCGTCTGAAACCGCAATCGGTTTTTCAGACGGCCTTCGCAGCCACTTATCTGCGGTTTTTCCGTATGCCATGCCGTCTGAAAACACCGCAAACCACTTTTTTCTTTCAGACGGCCTGTCGATGGCCTGATGTTTCAAAGGCCGTCTGAAACCCTGTCTAACCAAGAAAGGACAACCACATGAGTTCACAAGATTTAAGCGGCAAAATCGCCTTGGTAACCGGCGCGTCGCGCGGCATCGGCGCGGCGATTGCCGACACTTTGGCCGCTGCGGGAGCAACCGTTATCGGCACGGCCACGTCCGAAAGCGGCGCGGCCGCCATCGGCGAACGTTTGGCGCAATGGGGCGGCCAAGGCCGCGCTTTGAATTCTGCTGAGCCGGAAAGCATCGAAACGCTGATTGCCGACATCGAAAAAGAATTCGGCAAACTCGACATTCTGGTCAACAACGCCGGCATCACGCGCGACAACTTATTGATGCGCATGAAAGAAGAGGAGTGGGACGAGATTATGCAGGTCAACCTGAAATCCGTATTCCGCGCCAGTAAAGCCGTGTTGCGCGGCATGATGAAACAGCGCAGCGGCCGCATCATCAACATCACATCCGTCGTCGGCGTGATGGGCAACGCCGGCCAAACCAACTATGCTGCTGCCAAAGCAGGCTTAATCGGTTTTGCCAAATCGATGGCGCGCGAAGTCGGTTCTCGCGGCATCACGGTAAACTGCGTTGCTCCGGGCTTCATCGACACCGACATGACCCGCGCCCTGCCGGAAGAAACGCGTAAAATGTTTGAAGCGCAAACTTCGCTGGGCAAATTCGGCGACGCGCAGGACATCGCCGATGCGGTATTGTTCTTGGCTTCCGACCAGGCGAAATACATCACCGGCCAAACGCTGCACGTCAACGGCGGTATGCTGATGCCTTGATGTTATTGCAGTAAAAGATGTGAACAGGCCGTCTGAAAAACATTTTCAGACGGCCTTTTGTTTCATAAAAACACATATTTACGCAAATTTTGTTACAATAGTTAGGATTTCGCCGATGGTTTATAAAGGCCGTCTCGCCAATGTTTTTTGTTGTTACCTGACGAATTTCAGCATCCGCAGATAACCAACCGAATATCCATTTTAAAATTTATCCCTATAAAATAAAAACATGCACCATTTTTCCCTTGCCCCCATCGTTATCGTCCTTCTGGCCGCCGTCATCACCGTTATCTACTGCCGGAAATTCAACATCCCTTCCATGCTCGGTTATCTTTTGGTCGGCTTTTTGGCCGGGCCGGGCATGCTCGGCCTGATTCCGAAAAACGAAGCCACCGACTATCTGGGCGAAATCGGTATCGTCTTTCTGATGTTCAGCATCGGCTTGGAGTTTTCCCTGCCCAAACTCAGGGCGATGAAACGGCTGGTTTTCGGCTTGGGCGGAATGCAGGTTGTCATCACCATGCTGGGGATTATGGGCATCCTGATGATAATGGGCATTCCGTTCAATTGGGCATTTGCCGTCGGCGGTGCATTGGCGATGTCGTCCACCGCGATTGTGAGCCGTATCCTGTCGGAAAAAACCGAGCTGGGACAAACCCACGGCCAAATGGCTATGGGCGTTTTGCTGATGCAGGACATCGCCGTCGTGCCGCTGATGATTCTGTTGCCCGCCCTCGCAGGCGGCAGCGGTGCGGAAAGCAGCCTGTGGGCGGAATTGGGTTGGGCGGCCGTCAAGCTGGTGGTTACGCTGGTTCTGCTGTTTGTGCTCGGCAGCCGCATCATGTCCAAATGGTTCCGTATGGTAGCCAAGCGGAAATCTTCCGAACTCTTCATGATTAACGTGCTGCTGGTTATCTTGAGCGTTGCCTACCTGACCGAGCTGGAAGGTTTGTCGATGGCGCTGGGTGCGTTTGTGGCGGGGATGCTGCTTTCGGAAACGGAATACCGTTTTCAGGTCGAAGACGACATCCGTCCGTTCCGCGACATCCTGTTGGGCTTTTTCTTCATTACCGTCGGCATGAAACTCGACATCCGCGCGCTGATAGACGGCTGGCCGATGGTGCTGACGCTGCTGGCCATACTGATTGTTTTGAAAGCTCTGGTGGTATTTGTGGTGGCTTTCAAAATGCGGCATCCCGTCGCCGACAGCATGAAAGCGGCCCTGTATCTGGCGCAAGGCGGCGAATTCGGTTTCGTCATGCTGGCGGTTTCCAGCAAAATCAATATGGTGTCGCCCGAATTGGAACAGGCCGCCACCGCCGCCGTCCTGTTATCCATGATCGCCGCGCCCTTTATCCTGAACGGCAGCGATAAAATCATCGGTACTTTCGTCAAATCAAGCTGGGACATGAAGGCCGTCGATCTGCACAACATGCTCATCCAAACCATGAGCAAGTCTGACCATGTGCTGATCATCGGCTTCGGACGCGGCGGCCAAACCGTAGGCCGTATCCTTGCACAGGAAAACATCCCCTACTTCTCCCTCGACCTCGACGTAGAGCGTGTGCAAGTTGCCAAAAGCGCGGGCGAACCCGTTGCCTTCGGCGATGCCAAACGGCGCGAAGTATTGGAAGCCGCCGGCCTGAAACGTGCCAAAATGGTCGTCATCACACTCAACAATATGCACGAAACCCAACATGTTCTCGACAACATCATGAGCCTGCACCCCGCCATGCCGGTTTATGTACGCGCCATCAACGACGACTACCTGCAAGCCTTTACCGATGCAGGAGCGGAAGAAGCCGTGTCCGATACCAAAGAAACCAGCCTCGCCCTTTCCAGTTACGCCCTGCTCGGCAACGGCCTGCCCTACCAGCGCGTCCACCAGATTATGATGGGACTGCGCCGCAGCCGTTACGCCATACTGGAAGACCTGTTTACCGGCAGCGACGACGAAACCACCTTGTCGGAAGAAAGCCACAACATCAGCCGCCATGCCTTCCCCCTGACGGCCGAAGCCTATGCCGTCGGCAAAAAACCGGCCGAACTGCCTACCGCCGAAAACAGCATCCGTCTGCTGTTTGTACGCCGCCACACCAGCCGTATCGATGTTTTCGACGAACATTTCAATTTGGAAGCCGGAGACATACTGGTGGTAGCCGGTGCCAAAGATAAAATAATTTCATTTGAAAACTGGAGTTTGCAGGGAAATGTATAATTTCTGCAAAATAACGCTTGCGTAGAACCACGCATTTTGGTTTAATACCGACTTCGCAGCAACGCTGCGAAACAATTTAAAGGGTGATTAGCTCAGTTGGTAGAGCGTCTGCCTTACAAGCAGAATGTCGGCGGTTCGACTCCGTCATCACCCACCAGTTTCCTTTCATTGTTGAAAAACAGTGAATGCGCGGTGGTAGCTCAGTTGGTTAGAGTACCGGCCTGTCACGCCGGGGGTCGCGGGTTCGAGCCCCGTCCGCCGCGCCACTTTTCAAAAGCACCGGATTCCGGTGCTTTTCCATTCACAGGGTGATTAGCTCAGTTGGTAGAGCGTCTGCCTTACAAGCAGAATGTCGGCGGTTCGACTCCGTCATCACCCACCACATATTCAGACGGCCTTGCATGCTTTTGCAAGGCTGTTTCCGTTTCAACCATATCCATTCGCGGATATAACCAATCGACTGGTTTTCGCGACAGTTCCCGCGAAATCCAATTATTGCCCATATATGCTAATTGGTTTTCTGTGCAGGACCGCTAAAGAATAATGCACAATTTCCTGCTTATCTTCCAACCGTGTGCAGACAGGAATCCATGAAAACAACGGAAGCTATTATTCAAACGGCCGTCAAACCAAATATGGATTTCCGCCCTGCACAGAAATAAAATGAAGGCCAATCTTTCATTACCTCATTATCTCCGGTATCGATTGACGCAAACATCTGTCTGTTCATATACGTGCCAATCCGACAACCGGCGTATTTTAAAGTCTATTTAAAAACAGTTTATTATTACCAAACATTCGGAACACAGCCTTCACCCGGATAACGGAATATTCCAACACAACATCATCAAAATCCACCCTTCTGATCCAACCGGAACCACAAAGGCCGTCTGAAACAGCATGTTCAGACGGCCTTTGTTTCCACGGCATTCAGCGGAACAGCGACACCATCGTCTCCGCCGCTTTCACGCAGGTTTCCACATCAGCCACAAGTGCGATGCGGACATAACCTTTACCCGGGTTCCCCTGCTCGGTATCGCGGGCGAGGAAACGGCCGGGCAATACTTGGATGGCGGCTTCGCGCCAGAGTTTTTTGGCAAACGCCAAGTCGTCGCCGTCGGGAACTTTCAACCAGATATAGAATGATGCATCGGGGCGTTCGACATCAAACACTTCCCGCAAAACGGGCAATACGCGGTCGAATTTTTCCTGATACAGCCGTCGGTTTTCGACAACGTGGGCTTCGTCATTCCATGCCGCGATGCTGGCGCGCTGGACGGGAATGCTCATGGCACTGCCGTGGTAGGTGCGGTAGAGCAGGAAGGATTTGAGCAGCTCCGCATCACCGGCCACAAAACCGGAACGCAAGCCGGGCACGTTGGAACGCTTCGACAAGCTGGTAAACATCACCAGTCCTTTGTTACTGCGGCCGAGCTGCTCCGCCGCCTGCAAACCGCCGATGGGCTTGCTGCCGTCAAAATAGATTTCGGAATAACATTCGTCGGACGCGATTACGAAGCCGTATTGGTCCTGCAAGGCAAAAAGCGTTTTCCAATCATCCAGTTGCAGCACGCTGCCGCTGGGATTGTTGGGCGAACAGACAAACACCAACTTTGCGCGCTGCCAAACGTCGTCGGCGATGCTTGTCCAATCGGGATTGAACGATGGGGCGGGACAGTTGGCGAAAAATATTTCGCCGCCGCCCAGCAACGCCGCGCCTTCATAAATCTGGTAAAACGGGTTGGGACTGACAACGGCAGGTTTCAGGCCGTCTGAAACGGGATCGAGTACGGCCTGCGCAAAGGAGAACAATGCTTCGCGACTGCCGAGCACGGGCAGGATTTCGGTATCGGGGTTGAGTTTCAAACCGTCGTAACGGCGGCATGCCCAGTCGGCACAGGCCCGCCGCAACTCCGGCAATCCGCCCGTCAGCGGGTATTGCGACAGCTCCGACAGGCTTTCGGCCAGCGCACGGGTAACCACTTCGGGCGTGGCGTGTTTCGGCTCGCCGATGTGCAGCGGCACGGGCGCAACGCCCGCAGGCGGCTCCACCCCCTGCATGGCTTCGCGCAGGCGGGCAAAGGGATAAGGCTGGAGTTGTTTGAACAGGGAATTCATGGCATGCGCTCGACAAGGGCAAAATGGGAAAGGGCTTGATTCTAGCATTTCAGACGGCCTAGGTGAAACGGTTTGTCAGACGGGGCTATTCGCCGGAAAATCCTGATACCCGTACCTAAACTTACCGTTTTCAGCCGGTTATCGGTTGTCTGCGTAATCAAACGATCATGAACAAACGGCTGCCGTTTACTACCGCTATCGTTTTTCAGACGGCCTGACTGTCTCCCCCTGCCCTTTCATCGGATAACCAATAGTAGGCAACACCACTTTGCTGCATCCGCTTTTTCACCGTTTGCCCGTTCCATTTCTCCCACACAAAGACACCAATCGTCATGCCACATCCGTGCATACCCGATACCGCCTACCGCAAACGTCAGCCCTGCACCGCAACAACAGCAAAGATGCCATATTTGCCTGAAACAATGGCGGCATACGGATGATTCGTTAGCGCGGGCGGGCGGAGCGTCATCGCAACTTTATCATTGCCATACCCGCGCAGTCGGGAATCTGTGTGTGGTGTATATGGCCGTCTGAACAACAGGCTGTGTTTGGACAATGTGCTGATACTTTGTTTTTCGCCATGTGCTCGCAAGTAGGAATCCAAGTTGAGCAGGTACGGTTAGCCGCCCCGAGACGGCGTAACCATACGGATACCGAACCGTACCTCGAACGATAAAAGGCCGTCTGAAGATTTTTCAGACGGCCTGATATTTGATTTTGGCGGTGTTTTGGATATTACGTTGATGATGCACCTGCTTCATTATTCCCGTCATTCCCGCGCAGACGGGAATCCAGAATTTTAACTTGCCGTCATTCTTAAATATTCCTGAAACCGTCAGGTCTGGATTCCCGTCTGCGCGGGAATGACGGATTCAGGTTTAATCTCAATTTTGCAAAGGTCTTGGTTTTTGAAACCGTCTTAATTTTGTAATGGTTTTGATCTGGTAACTGCCAGGCTGAAGCCCAGCTTACTCATATGACAAAGGCCGTCTGAAAATCCTTTTCAGACGGCCTTTTCTTCTAAAACATCAAAACCTTATTCCCCCAGCAGCGCAATATCCGCCACAGCGTTCATCTGCTGCGCCGGTTGATTCGGCAGGGAAGATTCTACTTTACGGAGAATCGTTGACTATCCCCATTACCTTGTTGAAAAACGTGTCCTCCTGTGGCTTGACGGTGGACAATTTGCTTAAGGCCGTCTGAAAATTTTCAGACGGCCTTTGCGATTCCGCTTCAGCGGTAATTACTCGCCCAACAGCGCAATATCCGCAACCGCGTTCATCTGCTGCGCCAATTGGTTCAGCAGATTCAAACGGTTCTGCTTCACGTCCGGCTGGTCGGCCATGACCATCACTTTGTCGAAGAACGCGTCCACCTGCGGTTTGACGGCGGCGAGTTCGGTCAGGGCCGTCTGAAAATCGCTGCGGGCGACGGCGGCGGCGATTTTGGGCTGCAAGGCTTGGGCGGCGGCGAACAGGGCTTTTTCTTCGTCCTGCTGCAACAGGCTTTCGTTGACCGCGCCCAATTCTGCATCGGCTTTTTTCAGCAGGTTCTGCACGCGTTTGTTGGCGGCGGCGAGTGCGGCGGCTTCGGGCAGGGCTTTGAAGGCGGCCACGGCTTTGAGCTTGGCTTCCACGTCGTTCAGGCGGCTCGGTTTTTTCGCCAGAACTGCGGCCACGATGTCTTGCGGGTAATCGTTTTGCAGCAAGACGGCCAGGCGCGCCTGCATGAATTCGGCCACTTCGGACGGTGTGTTTTCGTTGAGCTGGCCTTGCGGGAATGCGGCAAAGGCCGTCTGAACGAGTTCGTTCACGTCCAAATCGTTCTGCATCACCATGCGCAGAATGCCGAGGGCGGAACGGCGCAGGGCGTAGGGGTCTTTGTCGCCGGTGGGAATCAGGCCGATGCCCCAGATGCCGACGAGGGTTTCCAGCTTGTCGGCCAACGCTGCGGCGGTTGCGACCTTGCCTTCGGGCAGCGCGTCGCCGGCGAAACGGGGGCGGTAGTGCTGCTCGATGGCGTTGGCGATTTCTTCGCTTTCGCCGTCCAAACGCGCGTAGTATTTGCCCATAACTCCTTGCAACTCGGGGAATTCGCCCACCATTTCGGTAACCAAATCGGCTTTGGATAAGCGGGTGGCGCGCTCGGCGGTGCCGGCATCGGCGCCCAAGGCGGCGGCAATGTGGCGGCTGATGGCGGCCAGCCGTTCGATGCGCTCGGCCTGATTGCCCAGTTTGTTGTGGTACACCACTTGCGAGAGTTTCGGCAAACGGCTCTCGAGCGTGGCTTTTTGGTCTTGCTTGTAGAAAAACTCGGCATCGGCCAGCCGCGCGCGCAATACGCGCTCATTGCCGCGGATAATGTGCGACGGATCTTCGGCCTGCAAATTGGACACCAGCAGGAAGCGGTTGATGAGCTTGCCCGAAGCATCCAGCAGCGGGAAGTATTTCTGGTTTTGCTGCATGGTGAGAATCAGGCATTCCTGCGGCACGGCGAGGAAATGTTCTTCAAAACCGGCTTCCAGCACCACCGGCCATTCCACCAGCGCGGCCACTTCGTCGAGCAGGGCTTCGTCGGCGGCGGTGGTGGCGTTCAGACGGCCTGCGGCTTGGTTCAAAGCTGCCTGAATCACGGCTTTGCGTTCGTCAAACGAGGCGATGACTTTGCCTTCGGTTTTTAACTGTTCGGCGTAGCTGTCGGCATTTTGAATGGCAATCAGGCCGTCTGAAAGAAAGCGGTGGCCTAAGGTTTGATTACGGCTTTGCAGGCCGAGCACATTGATCGGCACAACTTCGCTGCCGTGCAGCGCAATCAGGCCGTGCACGGGGCGGACGAACGTATGCGTGCTGCTGCCCCAGCGCATCACTTTCGGAATCGGCAGTTTTTTTACCGCCTGATTGATGATGTCTTCCAATAATTCAGACAGGCCTTTGCCCTGCTGGGTAAACTCGTACGCATACACGTCCTGCTTGCCGTCGCTGATGATTTTCAAATCTTCGATTTTCGCGCCCGCACCGCGTGCAAAACCTTCCAGAGCTTTGGTCGGCTGGCCGTCTTTCATGCCGCTGGCCACCGCAGGACCTTTTTTCACAATCTGCTGGTCGGCCTGCACGGGCTTCACGTTTTTCACCTGCACGGCCAAACGGCGCGGCGAGGCGTAGGCGGTAAATTCGGGTGTACCGTCAATCAGTTGCGCTTTTTCCAAGCCTTCGGCAACGGAAGCGGCGAAGTGGTTGCCCAAGGTGTTGAGGGCTTTTGGGGGGAGTTCTTCGGTTAGGAGTTCGATTAAGAGGGTTTGGGTCATTTTCGGGTTTCCGTTTTTTCAAAATATCGTTGCGGGCTTTCCAGACGGCATGGAATCAGCCCCTGTATTTTTTAGGATGCCTGTTGTTCCGATAATAAAACGCTTTCTTCCAAAAGGAGGTTTTATAAGCGTTTTTATATTTTTTATTACGCAGCAGCCGATCCCACAGCGGGAGTTTTTCGGCCAAAACCAGCCTGCTGGCATTGTCTCCGGCTGCATCGGAATGCGTCAGATCCGCCAGCAGGGCGATTTGCTCCCGAGAAGGATTGGTAACCAATTCGCAGAACGGTTTTGCCCACGACAGACTGTCCAATGCTTCCAAAGGGAATTCTTCCAATAAATAGGCGTTGTTTTCGATAAATTTCAAAACGCCCTTCTGCACTTCCAACGCTTTGGTCTCGTAATCCTGCTCTTCGTTATTTTTCTGTTCCAAAACGGGAACAATCTTGCCTGCTTCGTCTTTGCGGTAGCCGAGCGTCGAGCCGTCGGGTGAGGTCAGCACGAATTCCAACAATTCGACACCACCGCTTTGCAGCACTTCTGTGTAATGCGGCCTGTCGTCCAAATGACTCAGCCAGCCGTACATGGTGCATCCTTCACGCATGTTTTGACGTGCCGACGGAAACAGGCCGAGATAGAAGCCTTTTAAATCGATTCCGCTGTTTTTGTAGGGCAGGATTCTGGATAAGGCCGCCTGAATATTGCCGGACCAGCCGATATCGATAATGGCGACTTTGCTTTTTCCTTCAACCATATCGGTAAAGTAGGAGCCGAATTCTTCCCTAACTTCCTTGCTTTTGCTGCTGATTTCCTGAAAACAGGCGGCAAAGAAATGGAAAAATTGGCCGTAGTTCGCTTCTGTCAAGACGGTATCGGGAGCCAGCCCGTATCGGGTCATTTGGGCATGCACCTGCTGCAAATCCAAATGGTAGTTGGCACTGATGGATTTCAACGTACGCTTGGATCTGCCGCCGATTAAGAAATGCAGTCTGTCCAAAGGAAAATCCGTCAGACTTAGCGGATAAACGGATTTTCTCGATAAATATACATACTCTGTGTTCTGCATATCGTTGCCGAGAAGTTGATAAATCTTTTGCACCAAGTAGGCATCACGGGCAAAAAACAGTACCTTATCCGCTTGATACCGTACCAACTGCCGCTTCATCCATGCATAAAAACCAAACAAAAACGGGCCGAATACATCGTATCCTATTTTCTGATACGCATTTTCCATAGGATATAGTTTGGCATACTGGGGAAGGTGTATTGCCTGAATCACGGATTCCGCCAATGAGTCGGCCACTTTCGCCGTATGGCGGGGAACATTATTGACCTTCGACCAAGCCGCATGCTGTCCGCTCAATCCCGCCTTGTTTGCCGCTTCGACATCGGCGTGCATATTGTCGCCGAAATGCATCCATGTCTGCGGATTGAGATTCAGCTTTTCACGTACGAGATGATAAAGCTCTGTGCTGTGCTTGTTGCAGCGGTAATCGCCCGAAACAAACAACGTTTCCCTATCGGCCGCATCATACCCCAAACCGTTCAGCATGCTGATTAAGAAATCCTGAGGAAGATACATATCCGAAATAAAGAGGATTTTTTTATTTTCCCTGACCGCCTGCAAATATTTCTGATACCCGTCGCCACTCCGGTATAAAAACAGACGTTCCAAGGCCAATTCGGTTTCCTGCAGCAGTCGGCGCGTTTCCTGCGGCATCGGATAATCTTCCGCCATTTGGTCATAGATTTCGTCAAACGTAATTTCCATGTTGCCTTGGAAATGTTCCGCCCTTTTCAAACGCGCCTTGTATTCGCCGTCCCTTCTCAAAGAAGGGAAGTTTTCAATCAGCTTCGGATGGTTCAATGCCGTTTCCGATGCCATCAATTTGCTGCGGACAGCATCGAATACGTCCATAGGGGCATACAGATAGCGGTGAACCAAGGTATCGAATATGTCGAAACTGACCACTTCGATCCGGCCGGGTAAGGTTTGTTGATCATCCATATGAATCATGAATCCTTTTTATATTTATCCAGTTTATTTATCTAAATCATTATTTTCAAACAACGGCTGCCACTTGGAATGCCGATATTCAAACGACCTTATTTGCCCCATAAATTCATCACCATACCGATACTTGCGTTTTCTTTTCGGATGTCGTTACGCAGCCATTTGTTTTCCAGATATACCCTGTATAAGGCGGCTTCGGCCAAATCGGTAGAACTGTTTTTTTGGTACTCGTCATAGTTCTTTTCCCTGTAATGCACGAAAGCCAAAGTTTCGCTTTGCAGCCATACGTCTTGCTGAAGCATAAATTTCAGGCAGAAATCCCAATCGCTCAACACCGGCAAACCTGCATCGAACAACTCTGTTTTTCTGGCAGCCGCCAATTCGAAAACAAAACCGATGAGCGGGATAATGAAATTGCCCCGTGCCGCTTCACGCAGCGACAGCAAACCCGTTCCGATATGCTGGTTGAAATTCTCGACATGCTTGGTCAGGATCAGATGCCCTTCCACCTCCTCGATAACCCGGTTCGCATGGCAGACGACCCCGCCTATGCTCGGCAGCTTATTTTTTACGTTCCGGTATACCTGCACCGTCCGCAACAGAAAATCAGGCGACCACGAATCATCGTCATCGTGAAAAACCGCCAAGTCGGTATCCAGATTCAGCAATCCGGTATTGGCCGCTTCCGCAGTACCTTTGTTCTCAGCCAAATGGATGACTGCCAAGCGATCCGGAAACGCTGATTGGTAAGGCTGTACCATCCGGTCTATGTCGTCGGCGGAACCCGCGTCGTTGACCACCAACAGTTTCCACTCCGGATAGCTTTGGTTTGTAATGCTGTCCAACGCCCTTTTCAGGAAAGGCAGCCTGTTCTTCGTTGTGCGCAGGACGATACCGACACTCAATGGTTCGCCTTTGGCCAACTTGGCCGGCAGGCAATCCGGCTGTAAAGATTCGCTTTCCGGCACGGAGTTGTCTTTATTCATATTCAAATCACGCTCCATTTGGTTAATTTTATTAATCAAATCAAAATACCCGAGATTGTTTTTCAGGAAAACGGCTTCGTTATTCCAATACACTTTCTGCCAATCTTGAACGACTTTCTCCGGGTTTTCCCGCAAACCGTCCATCAGTGAAGTATTGTCCCGACGCTTCCGGTAAAAATACAAAACCTCCGGAAGTTTGCAGACACGGTCGTTGTTTTGCAGCAGTCTGATCCAATAATCCCAGTCTTCATGAGTGGCCAAACTTTCGTTGAAACCGTTGATGCGGCGATAGTCTTCTGCCTTGTGGACGGAAGGCGTCGGGAACGTATTCCACATCAGCAAATCCCGATAAGTCCGGTAGGCGGGCGGAGTAAACAGCCCCGTTGCGCCGTCGAACAATTCCGTTGCAGGATAAACCAAGGCCAGATCCGGATGCTCTTGAAAACACCCGACGGCCAGTTCGATGTATCTTTCCCCGATAACATCATCCGCATCAAGGAAAACAAAGTACTGTCCTGCCGCATGGGCGGCCGCCTTGTTCCTTGCTGCGGAAACCCCTTTATTGGTTTGGTGCAGCAACCGGATATGCGGTTTGTCGCGAAGCAAATCAGTCAGGTAGGATGCGTGGTTTTCCGACGAACCATCGTTTACTACGATGATTTCAACAACTGTATAAGTCTGCTTTTCAACCGACTCTATTGTTTCGGCAATGTAATCCTTGCAGTTGTAGTAAGGAATCATCACAGAAACAAGCGGTTGGGTGATGGGTTCGGTCATCGTTATTCCTCTCCTTTTGCAGATGATTTTCAGACGGCCTGTCCGACAATAAGGCCGTCTGAAAATTTTTTATTCTTGCAGTTTCGTCATATTCTGCAAAGCGGCGTAATAACCGCCTTTCCGTAGCAGTTCCTCATGCGCGCCCTGTTCGACGATACGGCCGTCATCCATCACGATAATGCGGTCGGCCTGCTCAATCGTGCTCAAGCGGTGGGCGACGATGATGCTGGTGCGGCCGTGCATCAGGCGTTCGAGGGCTTGCTGTACAAGGCGTTCGGATTCGTTATCCAGCGCGCTGGTGGCTTCGTCAAGCAGCAGAATGGGGGCGTCTTTCAGGATGGCGCGGGCGATGGAGACGCGTTGGCGTTGGCCGCCGGAAAGCTGGCCGCCGTTGGCGCCGATGGGCTGGTGCAGGCCGTGCGGGGAATTCTGCACCAAATCTTTCAGGTTGGCGGCTTCGAGCGCGGCCATGACTTCGGCTTCGGTGGCTTCGGGACGGCTGTAGCGCACGTTTTCGAACAGGGTGTCGTCGAACAGGAAAACGTCTTGCGACACCAACGCGAATTGGGCGCGCAGGTTGGTGAGTTTCAGGTCGGCGATGTTTTCGCCGTCGATAAAGATATTGCCCGCGCTGGGTTCGACGAAGCGCGGCAGCAGGTTGACGACGGTGGTTTTGCCGCTGCCGGAGCGTCCTACCAGCGCGACGCGCTCTCCGGCGCGGATGTCCAGGCTGAAATTGTCGAGGGCTTTTTTGCCGTCGGCCTGATAGCGCACGTCCACGTTTTCGAATTTCAGACGGCCTGATACGTTTTGCAGGGTTTTGCGGCCGTTGTCTGTTTCAGGCTGTTCGTCCAGAAAGCCGCACACGGCATCCGAAGCCAGAAACATGGTCTGCATGGGGATGCTGATGTTGGCCAGGTTTTTGATGGGGCCGAGCATTTGCAGCATGGCGACGATAAAGGCCATGAATTCGCCGATGGTGGTGTAGCCTTTCTGGCTCTGCCACAGGGCGATGAAGATTACCACCGCCAAGGCGAACGAGGCGATGAGTTCGCTGAACGGGGAACGCGCGGCGGTGGCCTGGGTGATTTTTTTGCCCAAGCGCACGATGGTGTTGTTGACCTCGGCAAAACGGCCGGCGGCCTGCTTTTGACCGCCGAACAGCTTCACCACGCGGTGGCCTTGGTGGATTTCGTTGACCACGTTGTTCAGCGTGCCGATGCTCTGCTGCGCGCTGGAGATGATGCTTTTCAGGCGGTTACGGTAGTAGCGCGACAGCAGCGACAGCAGCGGGAACATCAGCAGCACCACCAAGCTCAACTGCCAGTTGAGATACAGCAGCACGCACACCAAGCCGATGACAATCAGCGTATCGCGCGTCAGCACGATAAACACGTTGCTGGCGTTGCTGATGGACTGTTCGGCCATCTGCACCATGCTCATCAAAACCGTTCCCGACGGGTTTTTTTGGTGGTAATCAGAAGAAAGAGTGAGCATGTGTTTGAACATGTCGCGGCGGATATGGCTCACGGCCATCACCGACACCCAAGTCATCAGGTAGGTGCTGGCGAAGCGGCAGATGCCCCGTACCAACACGATGGCAATCAGAAACAGCGGCACCGTCCAAACCTTGTTTTCCGTCCCCCAAATCATGTGGTTGAACTGGTTTTTCCAGTTTTGTACGGTGGCGACGATACCGCCGGCGGCGTTTAATTCCGGCGGTGCGGCGGGCGCGGAAAAACCTTGGTTGACCAAAGGTGCGATAAAGGCGGCCAGATAGCTTTCGGTGGCGGCCACGCCGACAATGGCCAGCAATGCCCAGATGATGCGTGCTTTGTAAGGCTTCACGTAAGTGAGCAGCCGCATGAAATTGTGCGTGTCGGCTTTGGTGAAGAGACCGAAGGTCAGTTTTTCTATCATGGAGACACTTTTAGGTAGAAGAAGGTTTCATATAGCTTGTAGAGTTGGGCGTTGGATCCATTCTAAAGGTTGCTCTGGCTTACGGCGTTTTTGCCATCCATGTCGGAAAATCGGGACGTTTGTCCAAGCGCATGATGCGGAATGAGCCGCATTGTGTTACCGGTTTTTTGCTGTATACAGCCAACGTGTCGGGGCGGCTGGCGTGCCATTCGATGTAGCTGCCAGACGGGAGTGGACATGCCTCCGTGCCACTTGCGGTGTCGCCGCTCGCATACAACAGATTGCGGTTTTTCCAATCCCACGCGACATCTATATCATCGCCGTCTGTTTTTGCTTTTAGGGTAAACAAGTTGAAAATCTGCGCTTTGCCATAGACAGTCGCCGTCCAAAAATACGGATAACCATTTATTAGCTCTTCGTCCGCCATACGACCGATATCGCTGTTTTCAGGTAATTTGAAATACAATAAACCGTTTTGGCTACGGATTTCATTGTTTGTAGCCGCAGTGCAGCTATTTAAGACGTATAGAGGCGCAGATTTGGCAGCATTGATTTCAGGATATTGGTATTGTGGTACATCAGCCATACTCCACCATACCTCATCTTTGCAGTAAAAACCGTTTATCTTCGTAGGTTTGGATAAAACAGTTCTCACATCTCCTCCCCAAGTAATACGTACGCGCTGCTCTTCAGGTAGTTTGTTGCAGGCTTTATTATCAAAACCACTCCATTCATCACAATAGGTTCTGTTCAAATTGCGGTACATGGATTTAATGGGTACCCCCTGCCACATCACAGCTTTCGGGAACTCCGCTGTTTCAAAATATTCAGGTTTGAGGTTAACCTTTCCGACAGCATATTTGTTCAGTAGTTGCAACTTGCTGCCTGCCGGTATCACCATACCTGCCAGAGTGGTTTCCTGTAAAACGGAGTACATTGGCTGATTTTCTGGCGCAATTTCCCGTGCGATTTGCCCTATCATTTGCTGAAAGCCCATGGTATCGGCAATCGCGGTACTCGGAAGCTGCAGCAAAACCAAATAAGCTAGGCAGCTTTTGTGGCGGAACGTAAAATCTTGACGCTTCTGAGGCACAAGCAGCAACCGCGCCAGCCATACCAATAAAACCAATGTGGAGAATATCCCCAAAACAAATGCCACGATGAGATAAAGAGAAGGAAACAGGGAAGCGGAAAACGATATCATGATGATATTCCTTGGTTTTCTTTTCAGACGGCCTTACGATTAAAACGGCTTTGTGTCGGCACCATTCCGTTTATTCATACCAAAACAGGCAAAAGGCCGTCTGAAAAAGTTTTATGCCGCTTCCGCTTTGTTCTTAATCAGCGGGAAGCCCAGTTTCTCGCGGCTTTCGACAAATTTCTGCGCGACGATGCGGCTCAACGTGCGGATGCGGCCGATGTAGGTGGCGCGTTCGGTAACGGAAATCGCGCCGCGTGCGTCAAGCAGGTTGAAGGTGTGGCCGGCTTTCAAAACCAGCTCGTAGGCGGGCAAAGCCAGCGAAACGTCTTCCGTATCCAGAATCCGTTTGGCTTGAGCTTCGTAGTCGTTGAACTGTTTCAGCAGCCATTCCACATCGGCGTATTCGAAATTATAGGTGGACTGCTCGACTTCGTTTTGATGGTACACATCGCCGTAGGTAATGGTTTGGCCGTCAAGCGTTTTTGCCCACACCAGATCATAAACATTTTCAACGCCTTGCAGATACATGGCCAAGCGTTCGATACCGTAGGTGATTTCGCCGAGCACGGGCGAGCAGTCGATGCCGCCGACCTGCTGGAAATAGGTGAATTGGGTTACTTCCATGCCGTTGAGCCACACTTCCCAGCCCAAGCCCCATGCGCCGAGCGTGGGGTTTTCCCAGTCGTCTTCCACAAAGCGGATGTCGTGGATTTTCGGGTCGATGCCCAGTTCGCGCAGAGAGTCTAAATACAGATCCTGAAAATTTTCCGGCGCAGGCTTCAAGGCCACCTGAAACTGGTAGTAGTGCTGCAAACGGTTGGGGTTGTCGCCGTAGCGGCCGTCTTTCGGGCGGCGGCTGGGCTGCACATAGGCGGCGAACCACGGCTCAGGGCCGAGCGCGCGCAGACAGGTGGCGGGATGCGAGGTGCCGGCACCGACTTCCATGTCGAAAGGCTGTACGACGGTGCAGCCGCGGGTTGCCCAAAAGGTTTGCAGTTTGAAGATGATTTCTTGAAAAGTGAGCATGATGGGGGCTTTGCAGTAAAGGATTCAAAGGCTGCATTTTACTGTTTCGGCGGTGATTTGGATAGATTTGCGGCTTGGCAGGATGCTTTTCTGTATAATGCGGCCTTTTGTTTCCCGATTTTTGCTAAGGAGTTGAAATGTCTGAAAATGATAAGGATAAAGAACAGCGCGCCGGTTTGTGGGTGGCAGGCACCGCTGCCGCTGCGGCCGTTACCCTTGTCTTGCTGTTCGCATGGGGCTGGGAAACCGGCAAAATCGAAGGCTCTCCCGCAGCGGGTGCCGCTTCTGCCGTTTCAGACGGCATGAACGCCGCGTCCGCCGCCGCCCTGCACAGCCACGGTACGGAGGCATCCGCCGTTTATGCTTCTGCCGCTTCGGCTCATACGCACGGCCACGATGCCGCCGCATCTTCGGCCCATGCCGCACACGGCCATGATGCGGCCGCATCCGCTGCCTCCGCTCCGGCAGCGGCATCCGCCGCAGTTGCGGGTGCGGCAGCCGACGGTGCGCGCGCCGTAGTGGACAACGGCACCGTGAAATTCTACTTCGCCAGCGGCAAAGCCGATTTGGCCGCGGATGCCGAAACCGCCCTGAAAGACGTTTTGGCAGGCGCAAAAGCGGGCAAGAAAGCCGTGGTGTCGGGTTACCACGATGAAAGCGGCAACAAGGCCAAAAACGAAGAACTCTCCAAACAGCGCGCGCTGGCCGTGAAAAACGCCCTGATGGGCTTCGGCGTACCCGAGGCGCAAATCGAGCTGCGCAAACCGGAAAACGCCACCGGCAGCGGCGACAAAGCGGAAGCGCGCCGAGTGGAAGTGGTGTTGGAATAAGATTTTCCGGTATTCCGTTTGAAACGTTTGCAACGGATGACAGGCCGTCTGAAAGATTTTCAGACGGCCTGTTTTTATCTTCGGCTGTTTTATCATTGGCCTTGTTTTGCACAGCGTATTTTGATTGGGTACGGCAGCGTTCACAACCGCCATCCCCGCACAGGCGGGAATCCAGTCGTTTTTTTGCAAGTTATTGAAATAAAATACTTGATGGCTTTTGGGCTGGATTCCCGCCTACGCGGGAATGACGATAATCGGGTGTTTCAAACGACCTAAGCGAATTTTGCAAAGATCCCGACCTGCATACCGCCGTCCCGATATTACCGCCCCCCCCCGTTTCATAAGCCGTCTGAAATTTCATAGACTGTCCGAAACCAGCCAAACAAACGTTTATCCACCGCCAATCTGCCATGCTCCCGCTCTCCGCCCGCGCCACCGGCAACGGCTGGATGCACGGGCTGGGTCGCATCGGCGCGATTCTTTCCGCATTCGTGGGCGCGTGGATGCTGAATTTCGGCTGGGGCTTCGCCACCGTGGCCGTCGCCCTTACCGTACCCGCCGCCGCCGTGGCCGTGCTGTTGGGTTTGAAACGCGCGTATTACCGCCGCAAAGAAGCGGTATAACCAAACCGCAAAGGCCGTCTGAAAATATTGTTCAGACGGCCTAATTTATTGCGCCGTCTTTTTGTGCCGTACGCATTCGGCGGCATATTCCTGCCCCCAACGGTGCATGGCTTCGATAACGGGCATCAGCGTGAGGCCGAATCCGGTGAGCGAATATTCCACCTTCGGCGGCACTTGCGGATACACTTCGCGGTGCACGATGCCGTCGTTTTCGAGTTCGCGCAATTGCAGCGTGAGCATACGCTGGGTTATGGCGGGCATCAGCCGCTGCAATTCGTTGAAACGGCGGGTTTGGGTGTTTAAATGGTATAAAATCAACACCTTCCATTTTCCGCCGATAATGTCGAGCGTGGCCACCACAGGGCAGCAGGTTTCGTATTCGCGGGTTGGCTGTTGCATATCGTGTCCTTTTTTCTCTCGGGGTTTACAGTATAAAAAATGTGCGTACTTGTAGAAAGATTTGTACTGCGTATAATACGCCTAACGAAACAAAAAGCCTATAGCAAAAAAAACTTTATTTCCGGCACTTCGTTGCTGTGCCTTGTCGTACTAATTGTACTGTCTGCGGCTTGCTGCCTCGTTCCGAAAATAAGTTTTTTCTGCTAATAAAAATCTGCAGGCACAAATGATAAACAAAAGGCCGTCTGAAACGGTTTCAGACGGCCAAACCAAACGAAAGGAGCGCATTATGCGTATCGCAGAATTAGACCGCATCAACGAACTGGCCCGCAAAGCCAAAACCGCCGGCTTAACCGAAGCGGAGCTGGCCGAGCGCGCGGTTTTGCGCCAAGCCTATATCGGCAAAGTGTGCGGCCAGCTCACCAATATGCTGTC
>NZ_JBHCJY010000022.1:0-18052 GCF_041804105.1 Neisseria sp. | reverse complement strand
GGCGACGGGAGATACTGTAAACAATAAAGGCCGTCTGAAAATCGCGGATGGTTCGCGGGTTTTGTACGGTTACGCCGCTTGGGGCGGCTAACCGTACCTACTTTTCAGACGGCCTTTGACGATGGGACGGGGTTATGCTTCGGGGTAGTAGGTACGGCTAGCCGCTCGCAGCGGCGTAACCGTACGCAAGGGCGACGGGAGATACTGTAAACAATAAAGGCCGTCTGAAAATCGCGGATGGTTCGCGGGTTTTGTACGGTTACGCCGCTTGGGGCGGCTAACCGTACCTACTTTTCAGACGGCCTTTGATGATGGGACGTGGTTATACGTTCAGCAGGTTTTCGTCCAGTGTTAAATCTTCGTTTTTGTTAACGGCGATTTTGCGCTCGATAACGTTGCGGGCGATTTGCTGTGCTTCGGCGAGCGAGTGCATTTTGTAGGTGCCGCATTGGTATTCGTTCAGCTCGGGGATTTTGCTTTGGTCTTGTACGTTGAGTACGTCCTGCATGGCGGCGAGCCATGCTTGGGCGACTTGGCTTTCAGACGGCGTGCCGATCAGGCTCATGTAGAAACCGGTGCGGCAGCCCATGGGGGAGATGTCGATGATTTCGACATCCGCGCTGTTCAGGTGGTCGCGCATGAATCCGGCAAACAGGTGTTCGAGCGTGTGGATGCCTTTTTCGGGCAGGATTTCTTTGTTTGGGATGCTGAAACGCAGGTCGAACACGGTAATCACGTCGCCTTTGGGGGTGTTCATGGTTTTGGCAACGCGCACGGCGGGGGCGTGCATACGGGTGTGGTCGACTTTGAAGCTGTCTAACAGGGGCATGGTGTTTCCTTTTCTATGGATTGGGGGCGGGAGGCCGTCTGAACATAATTGGCGGTGGCGTTCGGTTACGCCGCTGCGGCGGCTAACCGTACCTACCTATACTGCACATACTTGGTGTGGCGGGTGGGACGGTGCGTTGATTATGCCGTGCCGCAATGTTTTTTCAGACGGCCTCTACGGTTACGGTTTCGCCGCTGGCGGCGGTCAGGGCTTGGTTCAATACGGCGAAAAATTCGCTGCCGTCGCGGGTGGCGAGCCAGCGGCCGTTTTGTTCGGAAAAATGGTAGCCGCCGCTTTTGGCGGCAATCCATAATTCCTGATTGGGGGTGTGGCGGTTGACGATAATCTGCGTGCCGTCATCGGCCTCGATGGTAAGCACGTTGCCGGAGATTTGGCAGTCGAAATCCCAACCGCCTTCGTCGATTTGGTCTTCGATGTGGGCAAACAGGCGGTCGGTGTGCTGTAAAAATTCGCTTTCGTTCATGGCGCAGGCGGGGGAAATTGTTTAAGATACCGAATCTTGCCACATCCGCGCGCCCGGATAAAGGCTTTTCAGGCCGTCTGAAAACGGCAGGCTTGCCGAAATGCCAGTTTGCCCTGTGAAAAACGGCGGCTTCTCCCGACCCTATACTATATATAAAGCATAACGAGTCTATATGATGAAATCCACCGTATTCCTGCTTGCAGCAGCGTTTGTTTTGAGCGGCTGCGGCTTCAAAGGCGATTTGTACCTGCCTAAAGAAGGCGACAACGCGCGCTTCGGCGTGATTCAAACCGGCATCGGTTTGGACAATTCCGCGCCCGCCCCCAAACAACCTACCCCTGCGAAACAGCCATGAACCTATCCTGCGAACAAGTCCCCTACTCCCGCCTTGCCGAAGAGTTCGGCACGCCTTTGTATGTGTACAGCCAATCTGCTCTGACCGAAGCGTTCAAAGGCTATACCGACGCTTTTGCCGCGCTCGAACCGCTGGTGTGCTACGCCGTCAAAGCCAACGGCAACCTGAGCATCATCAAGCATTTCGCATCGCTCGGCAGCGGTTTCGACATCGTTTCCGGCGGCGAGTTGGCGCGCGTGCTGGCGGCGGGCGGCGATGCGGGCAAAACGATTTTTTCGGGCGTGGGCAAAAGCGAAGCCGAAATCGAATTCGCACTGAACGCGGGTGTGAAATGCTTCAATATGGAAAGCATCCCCGAAATCGACCGCATTCAGGCCGTGGCCGCACGGCTGGGCAAAACCGCGCCCGTGTCCCTGCGCGTTAACCCCGATGTCGATGCCAAAACCCATCCCTATATTTCCACCGGCCTCAAAGCCAACAAATTCGGTATCGCCTATGCCGACGCGTTCCAAGCCTATCAATATGCGGCGCAGCAGCCCAATCTGAATATCGTCGGCATCGACTGCCACATCGGTTCGCAACTTACCGATTTAAGCCCGCTCATCGAAGCCTGCGAACGCATCCTGCTGCTGGTCGACCGCCTTGCCGAAGCAGGCATCATGCCGGAGCATTTGGACTTGGGCGGCGGCGTCGGCATCGTGTACGACAATGAAAACGTACCCGATTTGAACGCCTACGCCCGAGCCGTACAAAAACTCATCGGCACACGCCGTCTGAAACTCGTGCTGGAACCCGGCCGCAGCCTGGTGGGCAACGCAGGCACGCTGCTGACCCGCGTCGAATTCGTCAAACAGGGCGAAGAAAAAAACTTCGTCATCACCGACGCGGCCATGAACGACCTGATGCGCCCCGCGCTCTACGGCGCATTCCACCGCATCGAAGCCGTCGAACCCACCGGCACCGAACCTTTTACCGCCGACATCGTCGGCCCCGTCTGCGAAACCGGCGACTTTATCGGCAAAGACCGCCGGATTGCCTGCGAAGCGGGCAGCCTGCTCGCCGTGCACAGCGCAGGCGCATACGCCGCCAGCATGGCTTCCAACTACAACGCCCGCAACCGTGCGGCGGAAGTAATGGTCAGCGGCACACAATCCCGCCTGATCCGCCAACGCGAAACATGGGAACAGCAAATGGCCAACGAAACCGCCTGCCTGTAAACCGTTTTCCGCCTGCACGGGAATGGCGGATTGGATGCAGGAGCAATGCGGGCGTGTTGGCAGCGGGACACCCGTTCTCAGTAGGTACGGTTAGCCGCCCCAGCGGCGTAACCGTACACAACGGCAGCAGAAAATGTACAGGAAATATATTGATGCCGTCTGAAAAATTCGGGGGATAAATTCGTACGGTTACGCCGCTGAAGGCGGCTAACCGTACCTACGGAACTAACCGTACCCACAAAAATCGCGAAACAACCCATCACAATCAAAACAAAGGCCGTCTGAAAATAATTTCAGACGGCCTGTGCTTTGTAGAATTCAGACGGCCTATTTTTAGCCAGCGGTTGGGGATATATCGGATTTCAACACACAGAAAAACCCGTCATTCCCGCCCAGGCGGGAATCCGGACGGGCAATGTCCGGAAACGGGGTGCACAAGGCAGAAGCAGAATGTTGCAGCGGTTACAGCAACCCAGCCTCTGGATTCCCGCCTGCGCGGGAATGACAGGTAGGCACAGCAGCCGTAAACAGCCATGCGCTCTCCGCAGACACAATAGCGGGAAGGAATGTAGGTACGGTTAGCCGCCCCAGCGGCGTAACCGTACGCAACGGCGGCAGAAAATGTACAGAAAATATATTGATGCCGTCTGAAAAATTCGGGGGGTAACTTCGTACGGTTACGCCGCTTAAGGCGGCTAACCGTACCTACGGAAACTAACCGTACCCACAAAAAATCACGAAACAACCCATCACAATCAAAACAAAGGCCGTCTGAAAATATTTCAGACGGCCTGTGCTTTGTAGAATTCAGACGGCCTTCATCCTCTTGCGGAACAGCAGCCAATACAGCGCCGTAACAATCAAACCGCCGTTTATCCAGCCGACGAGCACATCCGTCGGATAGTGCACGCCGAGCCAAACGCGCGAAAAGCCCATCAGCAGCATAAACACCAAGCCGAACACCGCGGCAGGCGTGCCGTAGCGCGTGTACCGCAACATCAGCCACAACAGCAGGGCAACGGCAGCAGAAAACGTGCTGTGCCCGCTGGGAAACGATTCCCCGCCCTGCTCGACGATACGCGGCCACAATTCGGGACGCGGCCGGTCGAAAAACGCTTTGGCGGCAGACATCACCAGCGTCGGCAGCAGCGTGCCGAGCACCAGAAAAACCGCATAACCCCGATAACGGCGCGCATAGAGAAACACCGCCGTTACCGCCACCAACGGCACCGCCGTCGAAGGCTTACCCAAGTAATGCAGCAAAACCGCAACAGGTTCGAACCAGCCGCCGACATGGTGGTGCACCCACATCATCAGCGGCCGTTCAAATACAAACCGCTCGCGCGAGTACACGTTTTCCGCAATCCAGCCGACAGCCCCCAGCATCAGCAACACACTGATAAGCAACAGAAAAATCTTCAAATAAGGCGGAGAAAAAGCACGATGGGGAAGCATGGCGGGGCCGTCTGAAAAAAAGAAGCGATATTAACAGCAATCGACTTTGAGAGCCATGCACACCGTATATCCCTTCTACCGATAACTATTGTTGTTAATTTTCGCTAATTATTGTTATTTTCACACTGGAAAAACAGGTAAATAATGCAGCCCAGCTTGCACAACGGGTTTATGATTCTCCCGTAAAAACAAAAAACTGCCGCAAAACGGCACAGCCCGCACGGTGTTGGCGCACCGCACGGATTCCTTACATTACATTGCACACGGAGTTTATTATGTCTATCCTGTTCTTCAACATCATCGCAAGCATCAGCCTTGCTTCCGTCGCCGTTATCGGCGCGATGTGGATCAGCCAACGCGATCTGTAAAACACATCATCACCAAAGGCCGTCTGAAAAAATTTTCAGACGGCCTTTTAACGCACACGGGCAGATTCGGACAACACCGCACGTTCACGAAACTTAACGCCGTTTCAAAACAACGGCATCCCGACCGAACCGCCCCCACACGCTCCACGCCGTCCGCACAACCGTTTCGATGATAAAATAGCCGCGCACCGACACACAGCCCGATGCCATCTGAAACCGCGCCCGTATCGCGGTATCGGAATCATGAAGGATAAAACACAGAATGAACCCCATCAAACAAGCCGCCCTTACCGCCGTTTTCTTTGCCCTATGCCACACCGCCGCCGCTTCAGACGGCCTTGAAGCGTTCAAGCAGAGCAAAAAAGTCATCGTCGACACATCCGCCGCCAAACTGTGTTTCGCCGACAAAGGCGACTGCCACAACGTGCTCATCGGCAAGACCACGCCCAAAGGCCGTTTTGACCTGACCATCTACCGCACCGACTCTCCCGGCTACGGCGGCGACGTCATCGCCTTTAAAGAAGAACCCGACTTCCTCTACGCCCTGCACCGCGTTTGGAACGGCAAACCGTCGGAACGCCGCAACGAACGCATCGCATCAAAAAATGTGGCCGACCGTATCATGACCAACGGCTGCATTAATGTCAGCGATTCCGTCTACGAACGGCTGAAACAGTATTTCGTTTTGGAAGTAGTGTGATTTGGGGTAAAACGATTGCCCGACAGCAAACAGGCCGTCTGAAAAAATTTTCAGACGGCCTTATCATAATGACCGACGAACCGGCCAAACCGCCACGCATGGGCCTTATTGTAATTGGTCTTCTACTAATGAATTTGGCTCCTTACCTGACAACTCACCCAAAAGGACACAACCATGGCAAATAATGACAAAGAAAAAGTTGTTAATATTCTAATTGATACTAATCTAGTAGATTGAATAGTCAAATAAATGGAAATAGTTGCAATGGAGTTTAAAACAGATATTATAATTTATCTATTATTCACCATATTGTACACAGCTATAATAACCCCCCCTTTCACAACTTAAACGGAATTAAATTTGCTACTTTATATTATATTTTGTTTAGTTTTTTATTTTAGATAATTTACATATTACTACTAAAATTAAAAAGAAAGAGATTTCATTTCTTGTCGCTTCCATGTTTAGTTGTATTAGAATTTTATTTCCAAATATTTTATTTTGATATGTTTAATTTTTTAGGAATTTTAGGTATTTTTGAGGTTATTTTATTTAATTACGTCATTCTGTGTTTTTTTATTTTAGATTTAATGCGTTATTTTTTGAGAAGAAAGCTGTAACCCGTATAGTACGCCATCCTTTTCATACAGCCTATCTTGTCAAATGCCGTCTGAAAACCCAGTTCCTTAACAATTTAGCTTTAACCGCATATCTAACCATGCAGACAATCCGTTATGTCTGCATGGTTTGCTTTTTCAGATGGCCTTCTCGACCGCAAAGGCAATCACCTCAAGAGTACAACAGCATCGAATACACCCATGACGCGCTGGGCAACCTCATCTACCGCCAGCTGCCCGACGGCGAAAGCCAATACTTCGTTTACGACACCGAAATTTATGTTCCACCGCTCTCCCAAGGCCGTCTGAAACTGTCGAATCCGACAGCCGTACTTCCATTCTGGTGCTTTGTGCGCTCATGCCCAGTTTTTGGTAAAAGCGCAGGGCATCGGCGTTGTCGTTCCAAACATCGAGGGTCAGGTTATGGCAGCCGTGTCGGCGGGCAAAGGCAAGGGCGAAGTCATAAAGCTGGGTGCCGATGTTTTGCCCGCGGGCGGTTTCGTCTACGCACAAGTCGTCTATAAACAGCGTTTTAAAAGGTTTGAACACGCTGCTTTCTTCGTTTTTCAACTGCAAAAACAGGTGGCCGAGTACGCGGTTTTGTCCGTCGGTGTACACAAAAATCGGGGTATCGTCGTCGGTCATTAAAGAGGTCAGTTCTTCGGCGGAATATGCGCCGCCGTGCGGGCGGAACAAATCGGGGCGGATGCGGTGGTGCAGTTTGAGAATTTGGGCGAGCAGGTGTTGCAGGGCGGGGATGTCGGCGACAGTGGCACGGCGGATGGACATGGCGTTCCTTTCCTTGTTTTCGGATTGTTCGGATGCGGCGGAGGTTTCAGACGGGGTTCGACGGTTCGGTCGTGCCGGAACGGAAATCAGCCGGTCGGCGCAATCGCAGATTGCAGATAGTTTAAAACGAATGTGGTTCGGCCGTCATTCCCACATAGGCAGGAGTCTGTCTTTAAAATCTAGTTGTGTTTGCACAAGGTATGATTGATGCCGTACCGCTCACAGCCATCATTCCCGCGCAGGCGGGAATCCGGACGTTTGAATTTCGGCATCCGTTGGAAAATCTCGGTTTCGGAATCTCCGCACTCCCGTCTGAGCGGAAATGACGGTATCGGCGCATGATTCAAGCACGGTCGACATTTCAGCAATCTTTTTGATTCATTTGCACATATTCATATTAACACTGGATTCCCACCTGCGCGGGAATGACGGCTGTGAAGCGATACCGCACAAATCAACACGCCCTGCAAACACCGCCTTTTCAGTTTACCTGTTATAAACCAGTTACCGTGTTGCTTCTGGCCGTCTGAAATTTTCGGCATTTGTTGCCTGCGTTAAAACAACAGGCCGTCTGAAAACCGCTTTTCGGCTTTTCAGACGGCCTGTTCATTGTGGCGCGTTTATTCCGGCCGCATTTGCGGGAACAGGATCACGTCGCGGATGGTTTGCGAATCGGTGAGCAGCATTACGAGACGGTCGAGGCCGATGCCGCTGCCGCCGGTGGGAGGCAGACCGTATTCCATGGCGCGGATATAGTCGGCATCGTAGTGCATGGCTTCTTCGTCGCCTGCGTCTTTTTGGGCGACTTGGGCTTTGAAGCGCGCGGCTTGGTCTTCGGGGTCGTTCAACTCGGAGTAGCCGTTGGCCAGTTCGCGGCCGACAACGAACAACTCGAAGCGGTCGGTTAAGCCGGGCTTGGTGTCGGAAGCGCGCGCCAGCGGGGAAACTTCGACCGGGTAGTCGATGATAAAGGTCGGGTTCCACAGTTTGCTCTCGGCGCAGCCTTCGAACAGGGCCAGTTGCAGGCTGCCGATGCCGGGCGCGGACGGGATTTTTTCGCCGTGTTTGACAATCTCTTTTTTCAGCCACTCGGCATCGTTGAGCTGCTCGTCGGTGTAGTGCGGGTTGTATTTTTTGATGGCTTCGAGAATGGTCAGCCGCTCGAACGGGCTTTCCAAATCAACCTCTTGTCCGTTGTAAGTGATTTTGGCGCTGCCGCACACTTCTTTGGCGGCGTTGCGGATCACGCCTTCGGTCATTTCCATCATGCGCTCGTAAGTGGAGAACGCTTCGTAGAATTCCATCATGGTGAATTCGGGGTTGTGGCGCACCGACATGCCTTCGTTACGGAAGCTGCGGTTGATTTCAAACACGCGCTCGAAACCGCCGACCACCAAGCGTTTCAGGTAAAGCTCGGGGGCGATGCGCAGGTAAAGCGGCATGTCGAGGGTGTTGTGGTGGGTAACGAACGGCTTGGCCGCCGCGCCGCCGGGAATCGGGTGCATCATCGGCGTTTCGACTTCGAGATACTGCTCGTTTACCATATAGTTGCGCACGGCTTGGATGATGCGGCTGCGTTTGAAAAATACGTCGCGCGATTCGGGGTTGGCAATCAAATCGACGTAACGCTGGCGGTATTTGGTTTCCTGGTCGGCCAAGCCTTTGTGCTTATCGGGCAGCGGACGCAGCGATTTGGTGAGCAAATGCAGCTTGGCGGCGCGCACGGTCAATTCACCGTGGTTGGTTTTGAACAAGGTGCCTTCCACGCCGATGATGTCGCCCAAATCCCAATGTTTGAAGGCATTGTGCGCCTCTTCGCCCACGCCCTGATTGTTCACATACACCTGAATCTGGCCGCTCACGTCTTGCACGGTGGCGAAACTGGCCTTGCCCATGGCGCGTTGCAGCATCATGCGGCCGGCGATTTTGACGGGGATTTCCTGCGGGTCGAGTTCGGCTTTTTCCTGCGCACCGTAGCGGTTCTGCAAATCTCCTGCAAACGCATCGCGCCGGTATTGGTTGGGGAATGCGATACCTTGCCGGCGGATTTCGTTTAACTTTTCACGGCGCAGGGCGATGATTTGGTTTTCGTCGAGCTGCGGTTCGGTTTGGGGATTCTGGTTTTGTTCGCTCATGGCAGTTTCCGGTAAAAAGAAGCAGGCCGGCGGTTGCGGGCGGCCTGTCAGGATAGGGATGAATGCCGCGTATTTTACGCGGTTTTGCACGGGTTTTCCATGCTTTAAGGCCGTCTGAAAACGCCAAAAGTTTTCAGACGGCCTTAACGGAAAAACCTGCTTGGTTTGGCAAGCAGGTTTCTGTATCTGGTGGGTCGTGAAGGATTCGAACCTTCGACCAACGGATTAAAAGTCCGCTGCTCTACCAGCTGAGCTAACGACCCGATAAGCTGCGCATTATAGGCAGGCCGTCCGAACGTGTCAAGCATTTTCATGCGTGCAACAGTATTCCGTAAAAAATTTTTAAAAAGACCGGATGCTTACGCGCTTATGCTATGATTTTTTTCCGCCGGCAATCCGGCTTGTTTGTAAATACGAAAGGACAACAATGAAAAAACTTCTGATTGCTGCAATGATGGTTGCCGGCCTGGCCGCTTGTTCGCAAGAGTCGAAAGACGCTACCAAAAACGCAGCCCAAGCCATCGCTTCCGATGCCAAAGCCGTTGAAAGCCACGCTGCCTCTGCGGTAAGCAACGCCGCCGACAACGCCGCAGCGGCTACCGAAAAAGCCGCTTCCGCCGCTGTTGGCGCGGCAAAAGAAACTGCCGACGATGCGGTTGCCAAGGCAAGGGAAGCTGCCGAAAAAGCGAAAGAGTCAACCAAATAATCCGGCTACTGTTGCAGAAACACCAAGGCCGTCTGAATTTTTTCAGACGGCCTTATTTCTTTTACCAACTCAGATAGAACATCGACTTCGCCAGAAACACAATTCCGAGCATATGTATGAATACGGCGGCATGGATGTATTTCGACCAGGACGCGGTCAGCGTTTTGCGGCGCATCTTGGTAACGGCAATCACGAAATGAACCAAAACGCTGGCCGCGAGCAGCAGTTTGAGCGTGAGCTGGGTGTTGAACGGTGTGGCAAACGGCTGCGAAAGCACCGCTGCGTAACGGTGCAGCATGATCAGACCCGACAGAAACAGGGTAACGACCACGGGCGGCATGATTTTGGTTACACGCGAGGAAACGGCTTTTTCGACTTCGCGTCTGGCTTCGCGCGACACTTTTTTGGTGTGCAAAACCGAGAGCACCAGCCCTTCGAAAAACACGCCACCGACAAAAATAACGGCGCAAAACAGGTGGACGATGTGTGCCGCAGCGTAAATTTGACCCATGACTATGTCTTTCCAATCTTTTCCCAGACTTAAAACGTCTTTACCCGCAACAATATATCATTAAACCACCGCTGCGCCACACCTTGCGCGCAGTTTTGTGTCAACAACCCTATGGGAGATAAACCATGAAATCTATGATCGTGAAAACCGTTGCCCTGCTGGCCGTTGCCGGCTCTCTGACCGCCTGCGAAAGCATGACCCGCACCCAGCGCAATGCTGCCATCGGTGCAGGCATCGGCGGCTTGGCCGGCCACGCCATCGGCGGCAACACCGGTTCTACTTTGGGCGGCGCTGCTTTAGGCGGCGTTATCGGCAGCCAGATCCGCCGCTGATTCCGCTTGACCGGTTCAGGCCGTCTGAAACGCATCCGCCGTTTCAGACGGCCTTTTTATCCGGCTGCGGGCGGGTCGGGCAAATTCAAATTAAGGAAAAGAACGGAACGGACATACCGTTGCCCGATTGCTTGCGGCGCGGAGAAAGGACAAGGCCGTCTGAAATGTTTTCAGACGGCCTTGCTGCGTAAATACCGAACCTGACTGCCTGCGCTCTGCCGTACCGTCGGTTTGTCTGCCGTTTCAGACGGCCTGCGGATTTCTTCCCTAAACCACCAATCCGCTATACAATGAAACCGTTTTGGCAGGAAGTTTCATGATTTCGGCAAATAAAAAGCATGATTTTCAAATTTCCGCCACCGGCAATCAATAAAACGCCAAAAAATCCTGTTTTTTGAAATATCGCACCCCCCTTAAAGGAGTGGAAGGATGAAACACTGTATCGCCACCGTATCATTGAGCGGAACGCTGCCTGAAAAGCTGGCCGCCATCGCTGCCGCGGGTTTTCACGGCGTGGAAATTTTTGAAAACGACCTGCTGTATTTCAACGGTTCGCCGTCGGACATCCGCAAAATGTGCGAAGACCACGAGCTGGAAATCATGCTGTTCCAGCCGTTCCGCGATTTTGAAGGCGGGGCGCGCGACAGGCTGACCCACCAGCTCAACCGTGCCGAGCGCAAATTCGAGCTGATGGCCGAACTGGGTACCGACCGCCTGCTGGTGTGCAGCAGCGTCCAGCCCGACACTTCCACCGACGATGCGCTGATTACCGACGATTTGCACCGTTTGGCCGAAGTCGCGGCCAAACACGGCATGCGGGTGGGCTATGAAGCGCTGGCCTGGGGGCGGCACGTTTCGTCTTACCGCCACGCATGGCGGCTGGTTCAGACGGCCGACCATCCGAACCTCGGCATCATCCTCGACAGTTTCCACACCCTTTCCATCAACGACGATTTGTCGGATCTGGGCAGCATTCCGCCCGAAAAAATCGTCTTCATCCAGCTTGCCGACGCACCGCGCATGAAAATGGACGTGCTCGAATGGAGCCGCCATTACCGCAATTTTCCGGGACAGGGCGAACTGGACGTGGCCGGTTTTCTTGCCCCCGTTATCGCAGGCGGCTATCAGGGGCCGCTGTCTCTGGAAGTGTTCAACGACAAATTCCGCGCCGCACCCGGCTTCCACACCACTTCCGATGCCCGCCGTTCGCTGCTTTATCTGGAAGAACAGGTGGCCCTGAAGCTCGAAGCCGAAGGCATTGCCCCGCAGGCCGCGCTGTTCCGCCCCGAAGCACCCACCGTGTTCAACGGCACCGAGTTTCTCGAATTCGCCTCCGGCGGCGAAAACGCCCAACGGCTGGGCAATGTGCTGACACAGTTCGGCTTCCAGAAAACCGGCATCCACAAAAGCAAAAACGTCGCCCTCTACCAGCAGGGCGGCATCAACCTGATTATCGACGCCGAACCCGATTCGCTGGCCGCCGCCTTTTTCGCCCAGCACGGCACGGGCGTATGCGCCGCCGCCTACAATGTCGGCAACGCCGAACAAATCTACCGCCGCGCCGTCGATTACGGCAGCATCATGTACGAAGGCCGCGTCGGGCCGAACGAAAAACACATCCACGCCATCCGTTCGCCCAACGGCGGTTTGCAGTATTTCGTGGACGGCGACATCTACCACACCGATTTCCACGTTTCCAAATTCCAAGGCAAGCCCTATCTGAGCCGCATCGACCACAGCGCGTTCGGCATTCCCAGCGACACCATCGACACATGGACGCTGCATTTCCGCGCCCTGTTCGGTTTCGAAACCGATACCGACCAAACCCTCGCCGACCCCTACGGCCTGATTAAAAGCCGCGTCGTACACAGTCCCGAAGGCGGCGTGCGCCTGCCGCTGAACGTATCGGACAACCCCAACACCATGCTTTCGCGCTCCATCAGCAACTACAAAGGTTCGGGTCTGCAACACGTTGCCTTCGCCACCGAAGACATCTTCACCGCCGTCCGCTTCCTGCGCGGCAACGGTGCGCAGCTGCTCGACATCCCGCAAAACTATTACGACGACCTGCAAGCCCGTTTCGGCCTTGACGACGCGTTCACCGCCAAACTGCGCGAACATCATCTGCTTTACGATGCCGACGGACACGGCGGCGAGTTTTTCCACGTCTATTCCCAGCCCGTCGAAAACCGCTTCTTCTTCGAAGTCGTCGAACGGCGCGGCGGCTACGACCAATACGGCGCGGCCAACGCCCCCGTGCGGCTGATGGCGCAGGATTTGTATTGGAAACGCCGTCAGGAAGCATCAGGCAAAGAATAACCGTTTGATTTGAAAGTCTTGCCGACAAAGGCCGTCTGAAAAAGTTTTTTTCAGACGGCCTTTGTCCGATTGCAGGGTTATCGCGGACGGGCTGATTAAAGTGATGCGTCAACGTGCAAAGTGATTCACGCCCTGCCCCGTCATTGTTCCCGTCATGCCCGCGCAGGCGGGAATCCAGCTTTGGCATTCACAATTGCTTGTTTAATATAAAAATACCGGATTCCAAACATGGATTCCCACCTGCACGGAATGGCTGAAAACGATACCGCACCCATCAACGATCCGCAGACAAAGCAGCCACACGGGGAAACAGACTGCCATACCGAAAGAAACGGGAAAGCCGCCGACCGATACGCCCCATCCCGCAAGCCCTTGCAAGCAATTCTTTCGCTTTGTCAATAATCTGCTAGAATCGCCCCTTTATTTCCAACGCTTCCTGTTGTTTTTCCGCTGCGCCGGCAAGGAAAACAGGATGCCGTCTGAAAAAAGTCTAATGATTCAGGAGATACGGAACATGACTGAAACCATCCACCAATGGGTAACCGACATCAACACCCCGCTCTGGCAGATATTAATCTGGCTGCTGCTGGGCGTGGGGCTGTTTTTCACGCTGGCAACGGGGTTTGTGCAGTTGCGGCTGTTCGGGCGCAGCATCAAAGAGATGCTCGGCGGCCGCACGAAAGGCGACGACCCGCACGGGATTACGCCGTTTCAGGCGTTTGCCACGGGGCTGGCCAGCCGTGTGGGTGTGGGCAATATCGCCGGCGTGGCGATTGCGATTGCGCTGGGCGGCCCGGGTGCGGTGTTTTGGATGTGGGTAACGGCCCTAATCGGTATGAGTTCGGCCTTTGCGGAATCTTCGCTGGCACAGCTTTTTAAAATCCGCGACCACAAAAACGGCCATTTCCGCGGCGGCCCCGCTTATTACATCACGCGGGGCATGGGGCAGAAATGGCTGGCCGTGCTGTTTTCGCTGAGCCTGATTTTCTGTTTCGGGCTGGTGTATGAATCCGTGCAGGCCAATTCGGTGGTGGTGGCAACGGAAACCGCATGGGGCTTGAACAAACATGCGGTCGGCGTTGCTTTGGTCATCTTTACCGCACCGATTATTTTCGGCGGTATCAAGCGCGTGGCGCACGTGGCCGAAATGCTGGTGCCGCTGATGGCGGGCGTTTATCTGCTGATGACGCTGTATGTGATGGCGGTCAATATCGCCGAAGTCCCGCGCGTGTTTTCGCTGATTATCGGCAACGCATTTGATTTTTCCGCTGCCGGCGGCGGTGCGGCCGGTGCGGTAACGGCGGCGATGATGAACGGCATCAAGCGCGGCCTGTATTCCAACGAAGCGGGTCAGGGTTCCGCCCCGAACGCGGCCGCGGCCGCCGATGTGAAACATCCCGTGTCGCAGGGCATGATTCAGATGCTGGGCGTGTTCGTCGATACGATGATTGTGTGTTCGTGCACCGCGTTTATGGTATTGCTTTCGGGGGTTACGCCGTCTGAAACGCTCACCGGCGTGCAGCTTACCCAAGCCGCGCTGGTGGAGCACGTCGGCGCATGGGGCGCGGACTTTCTGGCGGTAACGCTGCTGCTGTTTGCGTTCACCACCGTCATCGGCAACTATGCCTATGCGGAATCCAACGTGCGCTTTATCGCCAACCATTGGATGGTGATTACCGTGTTCCGCATGGCCGTGCTGGGCATGGTGTATTTCGGCGCGGTGGCCAAAGTGCCGCTGGTGTGGGACATGGCCGATTTGGCGATGGGCACGATGGCGCTGATCAACCTGATTGCCATCGTGATTCTCAGCCCGCTGGTGTTCCTGCTGCTGAAAGACTACAACGCCAAGCTGAAAATGGGCAAAGAGCCGGAATTCAAACTCTCCGAGCATCCCGGTTTGAAACGCAAAATCAAATCGGATATTTGGTAAGGCATCGGTTTCAACCCCACAGGCCGTCTGAAAACAGTTTCAGACGGCCTGTCTGTTTTTCGGCAGCAGAAACAGCCGCTTCACACCGCCCCGCATTCCGCCGAACCGCCGCCCCTGCCCCAGACATCCGCCTTGCTTTCCCCACACAAATCCCTATACTTGAAAGCCGCCTGAACACCGCATTCCCCCGACCATGACCCCGCAAGAACTGCAACATTTCCTGCACACCCACATTCCCGCCACCGCCGCTTTGCAGCTCGAAGTTACCGCCTGCAACGGCGGCAGCGTCGGCATGAACATGCCGCACGCGCCCAACCGCAACCACAAAAACACTGTCTTCGGCGGCAGCATCAGCCTTGCCGCCACCACCTGCGGCTGGGCGGCCGCGCACCTGCTCTGCCCCGAAGCGCAGGGCAACATCGTGATTCAGGAAAGCCGTTTCCGCTACCTGCAACCCGCCCTGAACGGCCTGCAACTGACCGCCGAAACGCCCTCCGAAGAAGAAACCGCAGCGTTCCGAACCATGCTGGCCGAAACGGGCAAAGGCAAAATCAGCCTGAAAGTGAACGTGTTTTCAGACGGCCTGCCCGTAGCCGTGATGCAGGGACGGTATGTGGCATTGGCCGCAAAAGATTGAAGCCGCCCGAACGGAAAAAATCCGGTTCCGCAACGCGCGTCCCAACCGCCCTACCCCGCCGTCGTTTTCCAAACGGATTCCGGCAGCCAGAACCGGCCCGTCCGACATTTCGGCATACGGCTTGCCCGTCCGCTCCGCAGCCAAGTGCACAGCGGCCATGCCTGTTCAGGCCGTCTGAAAATCTGCTTCCCCTCTCAGCACCCAAACAATCAAACCATCCGGCCTTTTTTCAGACGGCCCTGCATCACGGCGGGCAAACGCCGAAAGAAACAGACCGCTGCAATACACCGATGACACCGAATGCCGCTCTTCCCATACAAACGGGAACAGGGTTCACATCCGCAAAAAACCGCTTGGGCTTTAAAACGGATTCCCACCCGCGAAACGGCATCTGCGCAGCCGACGCACGATTCGGATACAGCCTTTATAATTCCCCCGTTTCCACCACCATTTCATCCGCCATGATTTTCAAATACTGGCTTGCCGCCGCACGGATACGGACGCTGCCTCTGGCCGCGGCCACCGTGCTGGCGGGCTGTCTTTCGGCACGCCTGCAAGGCAGCGGCAGCGTTGCGGTTACGGCTTTATGTGTGCTGACCGCGGTACTGCTGCAAATATTCGCCAATCTCGCCAACGATTACGGCGACGCGGCCAACGGTGCCGACCGGCACCGCAACGGCGCACCGCCGCGCATGGTCGGCAGCGGACGGATTGCGCCGTCGGCCATGAAACACGCGCTGCGGGCAACCGCCCTGTTGTGCTGCCTGTCGGGAATTTCGCTGTTGGCGGTAGCGCTGCCCGCCGTCGGTGCGGCCGGTTGGCGGAGCTGGTTGTTGTGGCTGCTGCTCGGCGCAGCCGCGGTGGCGGCGGCATTCTGCTACACGGCAGGCCGCAAACCCTACGGCTATGCGGGTTTCGGCGATTTGGCGGTGTTCGTGTTTTTCGGTTTGATCGCCGTGGCAGGCAGCGAATTCCTGCATACGGGCCGTCTGAATCCCCTCACCTTCCTGCCCGCTTCGGCGATGGGGCTGTGGTGCTGCATGGTGCTGAACCTGAACAATATGCGCGACATCGACGGCGATGCGGCGGCCGGCAAAAACACCGTGGCGGTACGGCTGGGGCTGCGCGGCGCAAAGGTTTACCATACGCTCGCCGCCGTCGGTGCGGCTTTGTGCTGGTGGCTGTGGCTGGATAACGCCGCCCTGTTTTCAGACGGCCCTGCCGCACCGTTGAGCCGGATTTTTCTGGCCGCCGCCACCCTTGCACACTTGTACGCCCTGAAAACGGCCACATCTTCCGCCGCGTTGGACAGACTGCTGCCGCGCTGGAGCATCACGGTGCTGCTGTGGACGGGGCTGCTTTGGGCGGCACATCTCGCCCTTTGACCGCCGCAACCGGCGGCGCGGCACAACCGTTTGTAATATTGTCTGCCCAAAACCTTGATTTGCTGATAGAATCGGCTTTCCATTCATTTCCAAACAACACACTCTCAGGAGCAAACGCCATGCAAAACGACGTTTACGACTATACCTCATCCGGTGCCGTGCCCGCCGAAACGGTGCTGCGCAAAACCTACGGCCTGCTCGGCCTGTCATTCATCCCCGCCGCAGCCGGTGCTTTCGTCGGTTCGCAGATGGGCTTCAGCCTGATGTCCGCCTTCGGCAACCGCTGGATTGCCTTCGGCGTGGTGCTGGCGTTTTTCTACGGCATGATCTACATCATTGAGAAAAACCGCTATACCAACGTCGGCGCCACCCTGCTGATGGTCTTCACCTTCGGCATGGGCCTGCTCATCAGCCCGCTGCTTACCCACGCACTGGGCGTGGCCAACGGTGCGCAGATCGTCGGCACCGCTGCCGTCATGACCGCCGCCGTCTTCTTCGTGATGTCGGCCATGGCCCGCCGCGCCAACGTCAACACCCATGCGCTCGGCCGCTTCCTGACCGTGGGCGTGGTCGTGCTGATGGTAGGTGTTGTCGCCAACATATTCTTCCAACTGCCCGCCCTGCATCTGGCACTCTGCGCAGGCTTCGTCATCTTCAGCTCGCTGATGATTATGTGGCAGGTGCGCACCGTAATCGACGGCGGCGAAGACAGCCACATCAGCGCCGCGCTGACCATCTTCATCTCGCTCTACAACATCTTCAGCAGCCTGTTGCAGATTCTGTTGTCGTTCAACAGCGACGATTGATGCGGCAGCCCCGCAATACGGTAAAGGCCGTCTGAAACGTTTTTCAGACGGCCTTTTTCATACCATACCGTTTTACCGCGTGCCCGTGCCGTTTGCCGACAACCGGCCATTCGGAACGGCAATTGCAAACACGGCCAGGCAATACACCGCAACCGTATGCAACGCTTTCAGACGGCCTTACGGCGTGCCTGCGGCCACAAACGCTTTTACATCAGCCAATCCGTTTTTTTCAGACGGCATCCGTGTTCCCGCCGCACCTGCTTTACACCACTTGCAGCGGGGCTGCCGTATCCCGGGCCGCAACCGTTTTCCCGCTCACCAACCGCACGTTTTCCACTTTATAGCAAATAAACTTATTTATCGATACACACCTGAAACAGCCAATCCACATCCGTAATTCGCAGCCGATTCCTAACACCTTTAATCCAAGCCCACTTTTTCTCTATCTGATTCAGATCGGGGCTATAAGGTGGAAGC
>NZ_JBHCJY010000021.1:0-23571 GCF_041804105.1 Neisseria sp. | reverse complement strand
TCGCGGCGGTCGCGTTTGGTCGGGCGGCCGTCCGGATAAGCGGCACTGATGCGGCTTGTCTGGTCGAGCAGTTTCATTTCTTCCCGCTTCGCGGCGGTGGCGGCATCTTCTTCGTAGAGCAGGCGGGCTTCGGGCGCGGGACGCCGTTGGTGGTTGAGTGCAAGTACCTTGATTTTATAGGGCAGGGAATTGAGCGTTAAATCGACAGTATCGCCCACGCCGATGTTTTTGCTGTTTTTGACTTTGCTGCCGTTAACCTGCACGCGGCCGAGTTCGATGTGTTTTTGGGCAAGGCCGCGGGTTTTGAAAAAGCGGGCCGCCCACAACCATTTGTCGAGCCGCATGGCGGCGGTTTCGTTTGCGGTTTTCATGAGCTGATGAAATGATTGAACTGTCCGGCAGTTTAGCATAAGATACGCTGCCTGATGTAATTAGTGCGGATGCACTATCCATATTTACAAAATGCAACTGCATGAATATATTTGCATTTTATAAAAAATAACGAATTCCCGCTGCCGGTTGCTGCGAAAACCCGCCCGTTGGCGTATGATGGCAGACGGAATCCACCGACGAGAGCTTCGAGTTATGAAACCTGTTTTTTTGGACTTCGAGCAGCCCATTGCCGAGCTGACCAACAAAATCGACGAATTGCGCTTTGTACAGGGCGAATCCGCCGTAGACATATCCGACGAAATCGCACGGCTTCAAAAGAAAAGCAGGGACTTGACCAAATCTATTTTCAGCAAGCTCACGCCGCAGCAGATTTCCCAAGTCTCCCGCCATCCGCAACGTCCCTACACGCAGGACTATATCGACAGCATCTTTACCGATTTCGAAGAGCTGCACGGCGACCGCCATTATGCAGACGACCACGCCATCATCGGCGGTTTGGCGCGTTTTAACGGCCAAAGCGTCGTCGTTATCGGTCATCAGAAAGGCCGCGACACCAAAGAAAAAATCCGCCGCAATTTCGGTATGCCGCGTCCGGAAGGTTACCGCAAGGCGCTGCGCCTGATGCAGACGGCCGAAAAGTTCGGTTTGCCGGTGATGACGTTTGTCGATACTCCGGCCGCATATCCGGGCATCGGTGCGGAAGAGCACGGTCAATCGGAAGCCATCGGCCGCAACCTTTACGAGCTGACCCGTCTGCGTGTGCCGGTATTGTGCACCATCATCGGTGAAGGCGGTTCGGGCGGAGCATTGGCGATTGCGGTGGGCGATTATGTGAATATGCTGCAATTCTCGACTTATTCCGTTATTTCTCCCGAAGGCTGTGCGTCGATTTTGTGGAAAACTGCCGAGAAAGCACCCGATGCAGCGCAGGCATTGGGCATTACCGCCAAGCGCCTGCAGGAATTGGATTTAATCGACACCATCATCGACGAACCCTTGGGCGGTGCGCACCGCGATATGGCGGCAACTGCCGAAGCGGTTAAAAAAGTGTTGAACGAACAGCTCCGCGAAGCGCAAACCATGCCGATGGCCGACCTGTTGACCCGCCGTTTCGACCGAATCATGTCCTACGGCAAATTCGTTGAAAAATAAGGATAACGGCCATATCCGCAAGCAGGCTTCAGCCTGCTTGTTTCGTTTCAGACGGCCTGTATCCGAAACGTCTGACACCTCAACCGTTTTATCGGATTTTTTACAAAATCCGTTTTCCATTGCGATTAAAAAAACATGATGAACCGCCCGCATGATCCAACCGAAATCCTGCATCGCCGTATGGCCGAAGCCGTGCCGTCGGATTTCCTGTCCGGCAAAGCGGTTGAGGCTGCACTGAGCGGCGGTTTAGACTCGGTGGTTTTGCTGCATCTCTTGGCTGAGGCGCGGAATCGGCAGGAATTTGAACTGAAGGCAGTACACGTCCATCACGGATTAAGTCCCGATGCCGACGATTGGGCGGATTTCTGTACAGCTTACTGCACCATGCTCGGCGTGCCGCTGCGCATTGTACGGGTTAAGGTGGACGCGGCTGGATTGGGTATTGAGGCCGCAGCGCGTGCAGTGCGTTACCGCGCTTTTTCAGACGGCCTGTGTGATATAGTGGCATTGGCGCACCATCACGACGACCAAATTGAAACCTTCATGCTCTCCGCACTGCGCGGCGGCGGTTTGCGCGGGATGGCAGCCATGCCCGAACTGCGTCCGTTGAATGAAAAAACAAAAATTTGGCGGCCGCTGCTGAGCAGCCGCCGCGAAGAATTGGCGCAATACGCGGCGGTACACGGTTTGGATTACGTGGATGATGCCAGCAACCTCGACAACAACCTGCTGCGTAACTGGCTGCGTAACGACATACTGCCGCAGTTTCAGGTGCGGGTTCCCGAGTTCAAGCATCAGATTACCGCCAATATTGCCGCTTTGCAGGACGACTTATCCCTGCTTGATGAAATTACCGAAGAAGATATTGCGCTGGTTTGCGCAAACGGGTGGTTTGACGTGGACGTTTGGCGCGGTTTGAGCGATGCCCGCCGCCGCCGCGTGTTACACCGTTTTGTACAGGAACACGGTTTGGGCGTGCCTACCCGCGCCGGCATCGGAGATTTTGCACAAACTTTACTTGCTTTTCAGACGGCATCTGCCGAATGGACGCTGCCAAAGGGTAAAATCCATGTTTACAGAAACAGATTGTTTGCGGTTCGGAACGATGGGAAAAATTTTCCGTGGTTGCGGGAGGGCGGCTTGAAAGGCCGTCTGAAAAACGTTTTGAACGACAACGGGTTTGTATTGGCGCAGCGGAACAAAGGTTTGGGCGAAGAGGCTTTGAATGCGGAAGCAACCGTCCGTCCGATGCGTTCCGGCGACATTATCCGTTTGCAGGGCGGCAGTAAAAAAGTGCGGAAATTATTGCAGGAAAAGGGTGTGCCGCCTTTCATGCGTACATTTTGGCCCGTGGTTGCCGATGTTTCCGACAACTGCATAGCCGTTGTGAATATTTGTGTTTCAAGTGATTATGAAGAAGCTGACGGTATGCAGATAAATTTTTTTGCATCAGACGGCCCTTTTGTGGAACTAAATCGAAAATAGCAGGTCTGAGCTGTGCTACGGCACGCTTTGCTATTTATATTTTATAATGCAGTTGATTATAAAGGTAAGATATGAGTGATCGTAAAGTCGATCAAATGCTGGTGGAGCGCGCCCAAAAAGGCGAACAAAAAGCGTTTGAGCTGCTGATGTCCAAATATCAGCGCCGGTTGGTCAGGTTGGTAACGCGTTTCGTCAAAGACGAACACGAAGTCAACGATGTCGTGCAGGAGGCCATGATTAAAGCCTACCGCGCACTGCCCAACTTCCGCGGGGAAAGCGCGTTTTATACTTGGCTTTACCGCATCGGTATCAATACCGCCAAGAATTTTTTAGTAGACTCGGGAAAGCGGCCGTTTATCAGCGCAGAAGCCGCGAACGAGGAAGGGGATATTCTCGATTTGGCCGATCAGGTGGCGGATCACCATACACCTGAAGCGGAAATGATCAATCGGGAAATTCTGCAAACTGTCGAGGCAGCGATTGCCAATCTGCCCGACGACTTACGGAAGGCCATTACGCTCAGAGAGATGGACGGCCTGTCTTACGAGGAAATTGCTCAAATAATGGATTGTCCGATCGGCACGGTTCGCTCGCGAATTTTCAGAGCACGCGAGGTCATCGCCAAAGATTTACGGCCGCTGCTGGAGACATCCGAAGACCAAAGGTGGTAATAAAAATGCCTGCACTACACTCAGACTACGAATACGTTTCCGCTTTGATGGACGGAGAAGACCTGTCCGAAGAAGCATTAGACAAACTGCTGTCCGATGACAATGCCGCACAAATATGGTGTGAATTCCATATTGTCCGCGACGGTTTGGGCAAACAGGGCGTTCCTGCTGTTGATTTTACAGCCAATGCGGATTTCCGCGCGGAACTGGCGAAAATCAGCGCCGAACACCGCCAAAACAGCAAATCTGTGCAACATGTCGAGCCGGCCAAAGTTTCGAATCAGGCGTTCCGCGGCTTTGCCGTTGCTGCCAGCGTGGCTGCGGTTGCCGTAAGCGTGTGGCAGTTCTGGCCGAAAGCCAATCCCGACGAAGCATCGTCCGTTGCCACTGTTGAAGTGCCCGCGGAAACCGCTCAAAAAGCTGCTCCTGTAAAAGCTGTGCCTGCTGCAGCCAATCAGTCAGCATCTGCTGTTCAACCGCAAGCTGCGGTTACGGAACAGGAAGCTGATGAAGAAAAACCCGCGCAGCAGTCTGCTGCACGGGTAGGACATATCAATCCGGCCGCTGGTAAATCCGAACAGACACAGATTCAATAATCTGCGGTTGTTGCGGTTTCGTAATTTGAATTTTGGAAAAGGAAAAACCTTTGCCTCAGGGTAGAGGTTTTTTTATTTTTCAGACGGCATGACCATTCAAACCCTGTCGAAATGGGTATAAATACTTGTAAAACATCCAACAAAGCCGAAATGATTAAGGCCATCTGAAAAATCTTGCCCCCCCATCAAAGCGCAACCCACCCAAACGGAATCCCTGCGCTATAATATCCGCCGTTTCCCTATATTTACCCCGTTATGAAGTACATTGCTTCCGCCCACAACGAACAAATCAAACACCTTGCCAAACTGCTTTCGCAGGCCAAGGCACGGCGTTTACACGGGCAGGCGGTGCTTGAAGGCGTGCATTTGGTGCAGGCGTACATGCAGGTGGGCGGTATGCCGGAGCAACTGTATTTACCCGAGAGCAGGGCGGATAATACGGAATTAAAGGCATTGATCGCACAGATGCCGTCTGAAAAAAATACCGTAGTAGGCAGTTCCGCGTTGGCGAAAATTACCAGCCTGAACGATGCCGACGATGTTATGGCACTCATCCAACTGCCGTCTGCACCAAAATTGCCTCAGCAGGGTGATTGCGTGATATTGGACGGAGTGCAAGACCCGGGCAATGTCGGCACAATACTGCGCAGCGCGGCGGCGGCAGGTGTAAAAACATTGGTGCTTGGTACGAATTGTGCCGACGCATGGTCGCCGAAAGTATTGCGTGCCGGGATGGGTGCGCATTTTCTGCTGGATATTTGTACCCAAGCCGATTTGCTTGAATGGCGGGCGGGTTTTGCCGATAAGGTGTACGCCACCACATTGGGCGGCAAAGCCGAAAGCCTGTATCGGCTGAACCTTACCGAACCCGCCGCATGGGTTTTCGGCAGTGAAGGTTCGGGCGTGAGCATCGCCATGCAGGAACAGGCGGATAGGAAAGTGTATATTCCGATGGCAGGGGAAACCGAATCTTTGAATGTCGCGATGGCAGCCACGGTTTGCCTGTTTGAGCAGATGCGCCAAAGGATATAGCTTTGTACTCAGACCGTTTTCAGGCGGCATACGGTATTTGAGTGCTTGCAAACAACATATCCGCAAATTATGCCGAAACACTGGAAAAAATTTTTCGACAATTGCTTGTCTGCATGTGAATGAAGACAGGTAAGGCATAATATATAGAACTTCACCGTTAAGGTGTCCTCAATGTTCAGACGGCCTACTGCCGTCTGAAATCCCTGATTGATAAGGAACGCATTATGCAATTAGCCGTTTTTGACGAAGCCGCGCGCAGCCGTTTGCAAGAATTGCTCGACGGAAAGGCAGAAAACCACAACACCATGCGGTGCGATGAAGTACAGGCTTTTATGCTGGCACTTTTATCCGGCCCCGATGCCTTGAACCCGCTTGAATGGTTACCCGAGGTATTGGGCGACGAAGCATTGTTCAGCGCCGTAGAGCGAACCGAAGTCGAGCGGCTCGTGATTGCACTGGCCGCCGATATGCGTGCCAAAATGCAGGAAAAATACCTGCCCGACTTGTGGATTTACGACGATGAAGCAGGCAACCCCGATTTTTACACCTGGTGCAACGCATATCTCTACGCACTTGATGTCGTGCCGACCGACTGGTTCGAAACCGTCGGCAACGAAGAATTTGAAGACCTGTTTTATCCGATTATGGCACTGGGCGGTATCTATGACGAAGACGAAGGCAGGGAAACCGTGCTTCACCTTACCGAACGCGAACTTGTGCAGCTCGAATCCGAACTGCCGCATGTATTGCTCGACATTTTTTTCTATTGGCAAGCAGTACTCAACAAACATCAGACTGTACGTTGTGAAACAGTTAAATAGGTTTTAATAAACTTTATTTATGCTTACCGTGTTGGTGTGAAAATTTTTAAAACCCAATGTGTTGCAAATTTGTAATTAGCCGTGTTTAAATATTTTTTTTGGGGGGGTGTGGGGGGAGATACTTGGTTTGTTATCATTCTACGCAGGCAGAAATCCAGTTCTGTCTTGTTGGTAGTATGCCATCACCACAATATCCAAACAAAGTCTAGTAATTAATTTATAGTGAGTTATCTTCGTTTTAGTAATCTATTATGACTATTTTTTAAAAACAACCACAAAGTCATGACAATAGAATTTAATAGTTATATATTATAAGCAGAAATAAGATAAGCATAAAAAATTAGACTAAATAATACAAAGTAGTGGTATACTAAACCTATACTTATAGTGTATTGCACTGTTAAGTCTTGAATTAATCATTAAGGAACAATATGAAATTTTTACATATCGCAACAATCTTAACATTTGCCATTTCTACTCCAGTTTCTGCCTCTGAAACTTCTATTAAATTTCTTACTGGGGATAAAAAATATGCCTGTGAAGCTCTCATGTGTCTTGCGACTTTCGGTGGCTCCCCCTCTGAATGTAGTCCTGCATTACATCGTTATTTCTCAATTAAGTTTAAATATGGTTCCGATACGATACGAGCGCGAAAAGAATTTTTAAGACAATGCCCTATGGATGACAAACAAGAAAAAGAAAGGATGATTCACAAATTTGCAAGATAAAATCCCAAACAGATTCCCCCTAACTTTGTAATAAGTTAGGGGGATTAAATTTGGCGGAGTAGGAGGGATTCGAACCCTCGATCCAGGTTTAAGCCCAGATGCACCCTTAGCAGGGGTGTGCCTTCAGCCTCTCAGCCACTACTCCGTAAAGAAGTCGGCAATATACCGTTGGTGCGGTTTGATGTCAAGCAGGGTTGCTTGCGGGATATTTAAGCGTTTGAATTATCTGGAAATGAAAATAAAGCATTGTGATGGAGAATCTTGGGAGGGGTGAAAAGTTCGATTTGTGGTAACGCTAAAAATTCCGGCTTTCTCTTGGGTGTTATAATTTTCAACTGTCCGAAACCTCACAATCTCTATTCCCGCAAATGACGCAAGATTTCGACTTGAACCTGTTTCTGAAAAACCTGCCCAACCTGCCTGGGGTGTACCGCATGCTCGGTGCCGACGGCGGGGTTTTGTATGTCGGCAAGGCGGTGAACCTGAAACGGCGGGTATCCAGCTATTTCCAAAAAAACGACCATTCGCCGCGCATCACGCTGATGGTGAAACAGGTGCATTCCATCGAAACCACCGTTACCCGCAGCGAAGCCGAGGCATTAATACTCGAAAACAACCTCATCAAAGCCCTGTCGCCCAAATACAATATTTTGTTTCGCGACGACAAAAGCTATCCCTACCTCATGCTCACCGGCCACGAATTTCCGCAGATGGCCTATTACCGCGGCACGCTGAAAAAGCCCAACCGCTATTTCGGCCCGTATCCCAACGGCTATGCCGTGCGCGACAGCATTCAGGTATTGCAGAAAGTGTTCCGCCTGCGAACCTGCGAAGACAGCGTGTTCGAACACCGCGACCGCGCCTGCCTGCTGTATCAAATCAAACGCTGCTCCGCGCCCTGCGTCGGCCATATTTCGCAGGAAGACTACCGTGCCGACGTGCGGCAGGCCGAAGCGTTTTTAAACGGCAAAACAGGCGAACTCACGCAGGTTCTGCACCACAAAATGCAGCAGGCCGCCGAGCGGCTCGATTTTGAAGAAGCAGCGCGTTACCGCGACCAAATCCAAGCACTCGGCCTGATGCAGAGCCGCCAGTTTATCGACAGCAAAAATCCCAACAATCCCAACGATATAGATCTGCTCGCGCTGGCCGTTTCAGACGGCATCGTCTGCATCCATTGGGTAAGCATACGCGGCGGGCGGCACGTGGGCGACAAAAGTTTTTTTCCCGATCTGAAAAACGACCCCGAACCGAACGGCCAAGATTACGCCGAAGCCTTTGTTGCGCAACACTATTTGGGCAAAGCCAAACCCGACGTCATCATCAGCAACTTTCCCGTACCCGAAGTGGTTCAGACGGCTTTAAACAGCGAGAACGAACGCAAAATCCAGTTTGTAAACAAAACCTTGGGCGAGCGCAAAGTATGGCTGAAAATGGCCGAGCAAAACGCCCGCCTCGCCATCGGCCAGCACAGCCTGCAACAAAGCAGCCAAGCCCACCGCATTGCCGAACTCGCCCGCGTGCTCGAAATGGATTCAGACGGCCTCAACCGCCTCGAATGCTTCGACATCAGCCACACCCAAGGCGAAGCGACCGTAGCTTCGTGCGTGGTGTACGACGAACAAAACATCCAACCCGGCCAATATCGCCGCTACAACATCACCACCGCCAAAGCCGGCGACGACTACGCCGCCATGCGTGAAGTGCTGACGCGGCGTTACGGCAAAATGGCCGAAGCGCAGGCCAACGGCGAAACCGTAAAATGGCCGGACGCGGTACTGATTGACGGCGGCAAGGGCCAAATCGGCGTGGCCGTCGAAGTCTGGGAAGAACTGGGGCTGACCATTCCGCTGGTCGGCATCGCCAAAGGCGTGGAGCGCAAAGCGGGTTTGGAAGAACTCATTCTGCCGTTCAGCGGCCGAACCTTCCGCCTGCCGCCCACCAGCCCCGCGCTGCACCTGTTGCAGGTCATCCGCGACGAATCGCACCGCTTCGCCATCACCGGCCACCGCAAAAAACGCGACAAAGCCCGCATCATCTCGTCGCTCAGCGACATCCCCGGCATCGGCAGCAAACGCCGCCAAGCCCTGCTCACCCGTTTCGGCGGCCTGCGCGGGGTAACCGCCGCCAGCGTGGAAGACCTGGCGCAAGTGGAAGGCATCAGCAAAGCCTTGGCCGAAAAAATTTACGCCAGCCTGCATTAAAGATTTTGAGCGGTTAAGGCCGTCTGAAACCCGAGACAACGGCGAATACGCGTGCGCCGATTGATGCGGGAATTTAGATCTTTGTGAAAAATGCGGTATCCGTTTCACTCAGGCCGTCTGAAAATGTTCAGACGGCCTTTATTATGTTGCCGCAAGCACCGAAAACTGTTCGGGTAATAAAAAGCCGCCATTCATGCAAAGGCAGGAAACCCCGTATTCATCGACAAGCCCCGTCCACAACTGTTGAGACAGGCCAAAAATAAATATTTTAAAACAACAGATTAAACAAAATATCATCGACAATCTGCCACACCCGATTTTTCAGACGGCCTCACCCATCCCGCAATCAAAAATACCCGTCCGTTTTTCGGTTGCAAAAGGCCGTCTGAAAAGCGATAAATAGAGCCTGAAAGATTTTTTCAGACGGCCTTTCCATGCAGATTACCGACCCAACCCGAACCGCCCTATATTATCAGGCATTGCTCGAACGTAATCCCGAATTCGTCGGCATTTTCTACGCCGCCGTAAAAACCACGGGCGTGTTCTGCATCGCCACCTGCCGCGCCCGCAAACCCAAGCCTGAAAATACCGCCTTTTACGGCACGGCCGAAGCAGCCGCAGCAGCGGGATTCCGCCCGTGCAAAATCTGCTGTCCCGACCGAGCCGACATTCCGCCGTATGTGGTACGGGCGTTTTCGCTGCTGCACGACAATCCCGGCCGCCGAATCAGCGATGCCGTTTTACGCACACACGGCATCAGTCCCGAAGCCTTGCGCCGCTGGTTTAAGCGGCATTACCAAACCACGTTCCAAGCCTACCAGCGGATGCGGCGCATCAGCGCGGTTTCAGACGGCATCATGCACGGAAATGTGGCCGACAGTGCGTTTCAGGCAGGTTGGCAGTCGCTCAGCGGCTTTGCTTACAGCTATAAAAAACTGATGGGAGATTCACCGATGAATGCCGCTTTGCCGATTGTCAGCCACCGTTTCCACACGCCTTTGGGCGATATGCTCGCCTGCGCCACCGAGCAGGGGCTGTGCCTGCTCGAATTTGTCGGCAGCCGCAGGATAGCGCGCGAACAGCAAGACCTGTCGCGCCTGTTGCAACGGCGTTTCGTGTTCGGGGAAAACCGACACACCGAGCAGGCCGAAGCCGAAATCGGCGAATATTTCCAAGGGCTGCGGCAGCGGTTCGACGTGGCTCTGCACACGCCCGCAAACCCGTTTCAGCAGACGGTTTGGGCCGAATTGCGCCGCATTCCTTACGGGGAAACCGTTTATTATCAGGCTTTGGCCGAACGCATCGGCCATCCGTCCGCCGTGCGCGCCGTGGCCGCGGCCAACGGTGCCAACCGCGTTTCCATCATCATTCCCTGCCACCGAGTGATCGGCAAAGACGGCAGCCTGACAGGATATGGCGGCGGTTTGCAGCGCAAACAGTGGCTGCTGGAACACGAACGCGGCCTGCACCGGCGGGAAGCAGATTTGTTCGGCTGAGTATGCGGCTACATATCAAGGCCGTCTGAAAATACGGGTAGGGAAGGGTTGTTTTGGGTAAAATTCGGATTTTTCCCGTTATTCCGCATTACCGTACCGACATAACGAATAACGGTTTCTACATGTGGTAACGGCATTTCCTTTTCCTGCGGAATGCCGTTCCGAATCAAGGAAATGCCGATGTTTTGGATAATAATCAGTATATTGGCCGCTGCTGCGGCGCTTGTGGTGTTGTGGGTAAATGCTTCGGCTTTCGGCGTAACGGAAAAAGACCATATGCCGGTGCCGGAATACGAAAAGCGGCTGGGTTTGGGTACACAGGAAAAGGGAAAGCCGGAGTAGAGTGCGTTTGGAAATTCCTGTTTTCAGACGGCCCAATCAGGCAATGCCTGCCAACCGGCGGTACAGCTCTCCGACCATAATCAGATAAATCAGGCATGCGCCTATCCAAACCACGGGCAGGTAATCGTGAAGGCGCAGCAGCCTTGCGCTCTCTTTACTCCGTTTGGCCCTGATGCCGCGTTGGTTGAACCATTTCCGTGTAGAAGTAAAACTGTCCGGCGGCATCACGAATGCGTAAATCTGTTGTTCCGTCAGGATACACAGAAGGAATGCTCCGCTTTTGCTGACAGGCCGTTTTGTACCGTGAAATTCGGTGTCATACGAAATGATTTGGCCGGCAGGAATGCTTTCTTCACCCAGCACGACATCCTGTTCGCGGAATGAGGCCGTCTGAAAAATACACTTTTTGCCGATGTAATATGCGGCCAACAGCGGCGAGGCCAGTATCAGGTTCAGCAGATTTTCTTTGCCGCCGCCGTTGCTGAAATGTACATACAGCAGAAAATACAGCGGCAGTCCTGTCAGCAGCAAGAAGGCATGGAGCAGGATGATTCTTTTCAGCGTATGAACCCGATAGGTCTGCATATTCAGACGGCCTTGTCCGCTTCCGCCGTGTCAGGCGTTTCAAATCCCACCACTTCCAAGCCGAAGCCTGTTAATCCGTTCATCGACGAGGGTTTGCCCATCACGCGCATTTTCTGTATGCCGAGTCCCGATAAAATCTGCGCGCCGATACCGTAGGTTTTTCTGTCCCATTTTTTGATTTGGAACGCGTTTTTCGGCAGGGTACGGTCGAGCAGGGCAGCGCCGTCTTCGGTACGGTGCAGCAGGATAATCACGCCGCGTCCGGCTTGTTGGATATATTCCATCGCTTTGGGCAACGGCCAGGAATGGTTGGGATCGGTTTGGATGAAATCCATGGCGGAAAACGGTTCGTGAACGCGCACGAGGGTTTCGGTGCCGTCTGAAATGCTGCCTTTGACCAAGGCGAGATGGGTATCGCCCGTAAGTTTGTCGACATAAACGTGTTGGCGGAATTCGCCCCACGGCGTGCAGACGGCGGTGTCGCCCATTTCTTCGAGCAGGCTTTCGGTGCGGCTGCGGTATTCGATGAGGTCGGCGATGGTGCCGATTTTGATGCCGTGTTCTTCGGCGAACTTCATCAGCTCGGGCATGCGCGCCATCGTGCCGTCGTCGTTGAGGATTTCGCAAATCACGCCGGCGGGTATCAGGCCGGCCATCTGCGCCAAATCGACGGCGGCTTCGGTATGGCCCGCGCGCACCAATACACCGCCTTTCTGTGCACGCAGCGGGAAGATGTGACCGGGCTGGACGATGTCTTCGGGTTTTACCGTGGGCGATACGGCCGTCTGAATGGTGAGTGCGCGGTCGGCGGCGGAAATGCCGGTGGTGGTGCCGTGTGCGGCTTCGATGGACACGGTGAAATTGGTGCCGTACTGCGTGCCGTTCTGCTGGGTCATCATCGGCAGGCCGAGTTTGTCCACCAATGCGTTTTCCATCGGCAGGCACACGAGCCCGCGCGCGTGTTTGATCATAAAGTTGACGGCCTGCGGGGTAACGAATTGGGCGGCCATGACCAAATCGCCTTCGTTTTCGCGGTCTTCCGCATCGGTGATGATGACCATTTTGCCGGCTTTGATGTCGGCCAGGATTTCGGGAATGGGGAAGATTTGGGTCATGGGGTTGTGTTCCTGGGTGTGGGTGTTCGGGACGGGCAGGGCGGTGTGGTCGGTATCGAGCCAGCCGGAGGGCATACCTGCCTGCTGTTCGAGTTTCCGGGCCTTTTTCTCGCCGAAGGCTTTATGGCGCAACAGCGCGGAAAGTTCGCCCTGATTGATGTGTACCGCTTCGACAAACCGCGCTTGCTGTCCGCCGTGCAGGCGGTTGATCCAGTCGCGCAGGTTTTTGCGGCGGAGGTCGGTGATGTCCATTATTTCAGCCTTTGTGTTCGGATACGGCTGATTTTAGGCCGATGCCGTCTGAAAAGCAATAAAAGTAATTTTTTCAGACGGTGTATTGAAATTACTGTTTGGTAATTTTTATATTGGAACAATAAGGCCGTCTGAAAAACATTTCAGACGGCCTTCGAGGGCAATACCGGTATGAAGATTACCAAACGCTGACTTTATTGATGACCACGGGTTTGATCGGCACATTCTGGTGGTACGAACGGCTGGCCGTTTGGACTTTGGCGATTTTCTGCACAACGTCCATGCCGGACACTACTTTGCCGAATACGGCATAACCGTAGCCCTGCGGCGTAGGGGCTTTGTAGTTCAGCGGTTCGTTGTCGGCCACGTTGATAAAAAACTGGCTGGTGGCTGAATTGGGATTGCCCGTGCGCGCCATGGCGATGGTGCCGACGGTGTTTTTCAGGCCGTTGGCCGCTTCGTTGCTGATGGCTTTGTCGGTGGCTTTTTGCACCATATCGGCGGTGAAGCCGCCGCCCTGAATCATAAAGCCATCAATCACGCGGTGGAACACGGTGTTGTTGTAAAACCCCTTGCGCGCATAGCTGACGAAGTTGGCAACGGTTTTGGGCGCGCGGGTTTCGTCGAGGGAAAGTTCGATTCTGCCCATGTTGGTGTCGATGGCGGCACGGGTTTCGGCGTGTGCGCCGATGGCGGCGGTAAGCGCGAATGCGGCGAATAGTGTTTTGCTGAACGTGTGTTTCATTGCTGTATAAAGGTAACAAAGTTGGGAAAGACGTTATTTTCGGACATTTGCATGTGAATGCGGCGTTTGTGAATGTAATATGACGTTCACAAAAATTTCCGTCTGATTGTTATATTAAAAATTCTCTTTTAAATCAATTGGCAACTGCAAAACAAAAGGCTGTCTGAAATATTCAGACGGCCTTTCGGGTGTTGCATTATTGCTTCACGGCTTCGATTTGGATGTCGAGTTTGACGTTTTTGGTCATGCCGGCATTGACCAGGTAGTTTACGCCCCATTTGGTGCGGTCGATGGTGGTGCTGAAATCGCCGCCGCAAACTTCGGTTTTTTTCATCGGGCTTTGGTAGCAGTTGAATTTATTGGCTTTCAGGCGCACAGGATGGGTTTTGCCCATCATGGTCAGCCGGCCGTCAACGGAAGTTACTTTTTTGCCCGCAAAATTGAATTTGGTGGACTCGAAACGGATTTCGGGGAATTGTGCGGCATTGAACAGGTCTGCCGACAACAGGTGTTTGGTGAAATCGGAGGAGCTGCTTTGCAGGCTGTTGACGGGAATCACGATTTTTGCGGAACCTTGGCGTTTGGCGGCATCGAATTCGACTTTGCCGGTGAGTCCGTAGAAGCCGCCTACATTGGTGCTGGTGTTGAAATGGTCGATGGAGAAGCGTGCATTGGCGTGGTGGGCATCGACATTGTAGGTGGCGGCGGTTGCACCTGCGGCGGCAGCGGCCAAAGTCAGGGCGAAGAGGGCTTTTTTCATGACAGTTTCCTTATGCGGGGGAGAGTAGGGGAGTTCGATTCGGTAAAGGTTCGGATAAATGAACTGATTGTAATAATAACACGAACCACCGCAAAAACTGTTTCCCTGATGTTAACAAACTGTTTATTGTTTCGGAACGGTTTCGCAAAGGGAAACAGGCCGTCTGAAAACCCACGCTTGCGTTTTCAGACGGCCTGTTTCGGGTTCGGACTCCGAGGTTTTCGGGATTGCATTCGGGATTACAGGAAATGCCCCAGTTTTTCCGCTTTGGTTTCCAGATAGCGGCGGTTTTCTTCATGGTTGCCGACGTGCAGCGGAATCCGTTCGGCCACGTCGATGCCTGCTTCGCGGATGGTGCTGATTTTTTCGGGATTGTTGGTCAGCAGCTTGACCGAACGGATGCCCAAGTGTTCGTAAATGTGTTTGGCGAGACGGAAATCGCGGGCATCGACGGGCAGGCCGAGTTCCAGATTGGCTTCCACCGTATCGAGCCCTTGGTCTTGCAGGCGGTAGGCGCGGATTTTGTTGATCAGGCCGATGCCGCGTCCTTCCTGACGCAGATAAACCACCGCGCCGCGGCCTTCCTGCTGCACGGCTTTCATGGCGGCTTCGAGCTGGGGGCCGCAGTCGCATTTGACGGAAAACAGCGCGTCGCCTGTTAAACATTCGGAATGGATGCGCGACAAAACGGGCAGGCCGTCTGAAAAACTGCCTACGGTCAAGGCGATGTGTTCCTGCCCGTTTTCTTCTTCGAAGCCGTGCATGGTAAACACGCCCCATTCGGTGGGCAGGCGGCAGGATGCGGTGTATTTGAGCGGATTGTTCATGTCTGTTCAGTATTCCTGTTGTTTTTGTTCGGGTGCTTCGCGTTGCAGCAATGCCTGCAACGGAGTCTGCAAAGCCAGTGCCAAAGCCAGCCAGCCGATTTGCGCCGTTTCATCGGTTTGTCCTATTTCGGGGTATTCGGCGTGCACCACGCCCAACACGGCACCGCTTGCGCTGCAAACGGGTGCGGAAAGCTGGCTTTTGCCGCGCAGGTTGTGTTCTCCCTGCAAATCGCCGTGTTCCAGCCATTGCGGAATATCGTCGGCAATATTCATCCAGCCCGTGAGCGCGGCACGCGCGGCGAGATGGTTTTGAGAAGCCGTGTCGTCAACGGCAATAACGGACGCCAACGGCTGCCCCTGTGCGGTCAGGCAAACCAGCGACGGCAGCCCGTTTTCAGACGGCATCAGCGCGTAAACGGCGGCACTTTTGATGTTTTCCGAACGGCTGAACACCGAATCCAAAGCCATAAACACTTGTTTCAGCAAGGCTTCGTTGGCGGGATTGTCGTCGATTTGGTCGGACAGTTTCAATGCTTCGGAAGCGTGCCAAAGCACCTGCTTGTCGATTGAGGCTGCGCCCGAATCCATTACCGCCCTCAAGGTCAAAACGGCCATGTACACTTCGTCTTGCGGCAGTTTCAAACCTTGCGTTTGCAGATAGTCCCGAATCAGTTGTTTCGGCATAACCGGTTCCTTTTACAGATAAAAACCGATAAGGCCGTCTGAAAAGATTCAGACGGCCTTATCTTTAACAGCTTATGCTACATAAGGGCATTGCCGCAGCTTTCAAGCGGCGGTTTTCAGACGGCCTCAATGCGTTTTGCCTTTGAGCGAGCCGAGATAAATCGCCAGTAAGGTCAACGCCGCACCGCTCCATTGCAATCCGTTAATCGGTTTGTCGAGCAGGAAATAATCGATGAACAGCGCAGCCACCGGTTCGCTCAACAGCAGCAGCCCCGTCAGCGAAAGCGAGAGCAGGGGCAGGGCGTAGGCAATCAATCCCCATGCGAAACACTGCATCACGACGCCGTACACCAACACCAAGCCGATGTCGCGCCATGTTTCGGGATAAAGCGCACCGGCATCCAACCCGATCGCAAACGGCACCAATATCAATGCGCCGGCCGCACTCACCACCATCATCAGAGGAAACAGCGGCGTTTGGTCGGTTTGCTGGGCCTGGCGCAAAAATACCATCGACAACGCCAGCATCATCCCCGACACCAAACCGCTGACGAAGCCCCACAACGCTTCACCGTTGTGCCCGAATTCGGGGCTGGCAATCAAAGCCACGCCCGCCACGGCCATCATCAGGCTGAGCATCTGTACGCCGGACAGGCGTTCGCGGAAAAACAGCACGCCCACCGCCGACAGGAAAAAAATCTGCAAACTGTTCAGCAGCGTGGCAATGCCCGGCCCGACCGCATGAATACTTTCATGCCAAAGAGCGAGGTCAAACGCCAGAAAACCGCCCGATAACAGCGCGGCATTCAACCCCTTGCGGCTCTTCGGCAGCTTTTGTCCGAAATAACGGGACAACAGCCAAAACACCACCGCTGACACAGCCAAACGCCAAAAGGCAATCGCATAAGCACCCAGCGGTACGAATTTCACAATCAGGCTGCCCAAACCGAAAATCACGCAGCCGACAATCAGAAGCGGCGCAGCATAACGCGCAGATGAAGAACCATTCATGAAAAACTCCCGACGGTTTGGAGTATGAGTACGAATAGAAAAAGTTAAAAAAAACAGTAATATATCCTACCGTCGAAACAGATGCCGAATCCGCCATCCAACAATATTGTTCAGAACAACAGGCCGTCTGAAAAACACTTTTCAGACGGCCATACGGGACATAAACGCTATTTTTCCGGTTTTCCGCCGATTTTGTCTTCTTTGCCTTTGAGCAGGTTTTCGATATTGCTCTTATGCCGCCACAAAACCAATACGGCGATAAACAGCGTAGCCACCGCCCAAGACTCGTGCGGCATCAGAAAATACGCCGCAATCGGGCTGATTACCGTAGCCGTCAGCGCCGCCAGCGACGACACCTTGAATCCGAACGCCATTACCAGCCATACCGCCGCACACAGCAACGCAGTCGGCCATGAAAGCGCCAACAGCACACCCAATGCCGTCGCCACCCCTTTGCCGCCTTTGAAACCGAAAAACACCGGCCACATATGCCCGACCAGCGCAGCCACGGCCACCATGGCGATGGTGCCGTCTGAAAGATTGAGCACATCCTGCAACGCACACGCCATCCATACCGCCAGCAAACCTTTGAGCGCATCGCCCAACAGCGTGAGCGCCGCCGCCTTTTTCTTACCGCTGCGCAAAACGTTGGTTGCCCCCGGATTGCCCGAACCATAAGTACGCGGGTCGTCCATACCGTAAAATTTCGACACAATCACCGCAAACGAGAGCGAACCGATCAGATAGGCAACCGCCACCGCAATCACATTGAACATAAAACTGTCTTTGCTTACAATAAAAATTCATTCTAACGTGAAAACGGTGCAAAGCAAATGGATAAAATCTTCCTGCGCGGCATGAAAGCCGAAACCCTGATCGGCGTGTACGGCTGGGAAAGGGGACAGTTACAGCCCCTGATCATCGACCTCGACATCGGCGTGGACGGCAAAGCCGCACAAAGCGACAACATCGACGACACCATCCACTACGGCGAAGTCTGCGACACCGTTCGGCAAAGCCTGAAAGACCAAAGTTTCCTGCTACTCGAAATGCTGGCCGAACACATCGCCAACCTGATTTTGCAGGATTTCGGCGCACGATGGGTGCGCGTGCGGGTAGTCAAACCGGGCATTTTGGCCGACGTAAAAGAAGTCGGCGTAGAGATCGAACGCAGCGCAGAATAGGGCAGTGATGACGTTTGTACCGGATTTGGCAGGAAAATGTTTTCAGACGGCCTCCCTGCCGTTTGAGAAATAATCAGCAAAGAAATCAATAAACTATTTGTTTTAGAAAGAAAAAACATGGACTTAACAGAAAAACAACTCAGCTCGGAAACCATGTACGAAGGTTCGTTCATCACCATCCGGCGCGACAAAATCCTTTTGCCCAACGGCAACGAAAGCTACCGCGTTGTCATCCGCCATCCCGGAGCCGCCTGCGTTTTAGCCGTTACCGACAATGATGAAGTCGTACTGGTCAGACAATGGCGTTACGCCGTCGGCAAACCATTACTGGAACTGCCCGCCGGAAAACTGGATTTCGGCGAAGATCCCGCCGTCTGCGCATTGCGCGAACTGGGTGAAGAAACCCCTTATACCGCCGACACAGTCGAATTGCTCAACACATTCTATACAGCCGTCGGATTCTGCGACGAAATCATGTATCTGTACAAAGCCCACGGCGTGCGTCTCGGCAGCACTTTGGAAAACGATGAAGACGAATTTACCGAAACCGTTTTACTCAGCCGCGAAGCAGTTAAAACCGCTTTGAAAAACAACGAAATCCAAGATGCAAAAACATTGGTCGGATTACAGCAATGGCTGATGGAAACGTAGAAATCCAACAAAGATGATTTGAATGCATCTCTTTTTTAATTTCGCATAATGTATAATATGTTAATTATACCATATGCATTTGATTCTAAAGAGAAATCCAAGAAATATGGATTTTTTGGAGAATAGTCATTCTATTTCGAACGAAATTAGAATACTCATCCCATGATGAGTAATTTGCCAAAAATGCAAATATTTTTGATTGTTACTGACATGATATTTAGAGTTTTCTGTCAAGTCAAGTAAATTCCCTGTTGGATTAAAATGCTATAAGCATAAATATGCTATTTAATTACCAAAAGGGTTCAATATCTTTGCCCCTGTATGGATAAAATCCTGCGTGTTGCGGGTAACGACAATGAAGTTCCGTTGAATGGCTGTGGCAGCAATCAGGCTGTCCGCCAAACTTTTTTTGTCCGGTACCTGCATCTTGGCACACAGAAGCACGGTATCGGCATCAATCGACAAAATTTTATTATCGAATTCGGGCTTGACGGTCTGTTCCAACCAGCGCCGGTATACGGCACCTTGTGTCGGATCCCGTAATTCCATGGCAAGTGTACCGCGCTCCAGCTCCAAAAGAGTGATTACGCTGATATACATGAGACTTTTGGGACAGCTTCGTGCCCACTCGGAAACCCCTTCGTCTGCACGCCCGGAATGAATCTTACGGATTTCAGATAGTACATTAGTATCAATAAGATACACGTTTATTTCTCCTTCGGACGTTCGGCAATGTACACCCGTTCAAATTCAATATCAGACAACACATCAATTTCTTCTTGGGGCGCGGCAAGTGCTTCTGCGATGCTTTCTTCTTTACCCGCAAGCCGCCGATATTCTTGGTAGTTCAAAAGTACATAGGCCAAATTGCCCCGGTGCGTCACAAACACGGGGCTGTTCTCACATTCTTGCTGTGCTCTGCTGACTTGGCGGTTGAATTCTTGAGCAGTCATAATTTGAGGCATATGGCCCTCCCGGTAAATAATTGGTAGTTAACATACTACTATTTTGCTTTGTCCGTGTCAAAAGTAATTTTGTATTAAAGGTACTTCTTCAGGTATCTCGCCTGTATGTGCATCAGGACACAGATAAACGTTATCGGCAGCAATAATAATGCGGGCGAAAGGGATACGGGCAGACACAAATACAGTATGACCGATGTCCAAATGACACCAAACCGCCAATAAATCGACATATGGTAAATAGCGGCAGATTCGCGGGTGGCATTGCTTTGTCGGATTTTCCGCTGCATTAGTCCGTCATAAATACTGACGGCGGCCAATATAATCAGCAACGGTAAATATGCAGACAGGTTGCCGAGGCGCACCGAGATGATTTTGAAAGCCTGATCCAGGCGGAGGAGTTTGTCCTGATGGGGCTGCAACACGCTCCAGATATGTTCGCCTATGGTACTTTGCGGGCCATATTCAATTAAATCGTTAATCCCCGTCAGATCAAAAAACAGGTGATGCAGCCCTTGGTAGGCATATTTCGTGATGACTGTATGGTAGCCCCCATCTCTGCCGGCAAACATCCGCAATGTCGTTTCCAGTTCGTGTGCCAACAGATGCTGCTGTTGGTAATTGCTCTGCACGATCAAGGATGCACCGAACATCAATAATGCAATCAGCAATACTACCGCAATCCGTTTAATCGGGGCCAACAGGAAACGCAGGCTCAGACTTTCGGATAAAAAAGTGGACGTACGTTTAGCCATAGTGCCTGCCTTCTACAAAAACCTGTTCCTCGTCATTGGCGGGCCGGCTAAGGCGGTACTTCTCACGCATTTTCGCCGCCAGAATCTGAAGATCTTCGGGAATCTCTTCATCCGGATCCCGTAACGGCATCGGCAGGCGGAGTTTGTACAGGCGGCCGCCGGCCATAAGCGCGAATGCCTGCCCTTTCGGCAGGGACATCAATTCCGCAGGTTCCAGCAACGGTACGGTTTCCACATTCTGTTTGTCTTCATTCTTCGAACCGAACAGGCCGTCTGAAGACGGAAACGACATATCGTTGGCTCCGGACGACTGAACGGTCTTCACGATTTCGATATTCGGCAGGCGATTTGTCATCAATTCTGCCGTAGCCTGGTTCTGCACCCTCAGCATCACAAGCGTATTGAAGTTGCCGATCATTTGCTGGGCTTTGGCTACCGAACCGACTCTTGCCTCAATGTCTTCTTTGGTCTGGGTATAGGCAGTTACACGAATGCCTGCGCCGCCGGCTTTGTTCAACAGAGGAACAAATTCATCGCCGGCAGTTTCGTTAAATTCGTCGGCATGGATGTTGATGTTGCGCTTCGGTGCTTTTTCCGATTCGCCATAGCCGACCCCGTATTTATACAGTTGCCCGGCCAGTGAGGTCAGGTCGGCAAATAAGGCGTTACCGACAGCGGTCGCAACCTGCTGGTCGGTCAGGGCATCCAAACCGACATAGATGACGGCACCTTCCCCGATGGCTTTGGCCATATCCAATATCGGTCTCGGATCAGTCAGGTCGTCTACGTCCGGACTGATGAGTTTGGCGATGTCGCCGCTGGTTAGTTTTTCAAGCAGGGGATACAACGAACTTACGAGCTTATCAAAATAGGTACGGTCGTTATTGAGAATGCCGGCCACGGCATCGGACAATTCGTTGTTCAGCTTCAGTTCGTGTACATAGCCCATCAGCTTGATCACGTTTTCGCTGCGTCCGGTTTTTTGTGCCTGCTGTTTGGAGCCGCTGAAGGTGAAGTTACCAAAACTGTTGCTCCATCCGGGTTGGCCTTCGTCCAGCAGTTTTTCAAAGTATTGTTTGGCAATCACTTCGATGTTGATGGCAGAGTTATACAGTTCGGTATAGCTGGGCTTGATGGACAACGCCTCCATCAGTTTGGCCAACACGTTCACAAAGCGGAATACGAAATTTTTAAACGAAGCCGCCTGACCGTCTCCGGGCAACTGATTGGCAATACGGGTGGCCACTTCGGTGATCCGGGTATATCTGCCGATCGGGTTGTAACGGCAGGACAGTTCCGGATAGCCCAGATGAAACAGATAAAACGGCCTGCCGTGTTTTTTCGCAGCCGCATAGTGCATCAGCATCAGTTCGGCATCGCCTTTCGGATCGATTGTGATGACGACATCGCCTCGGGCAATGTCCTGCTGAATCAGAATTTCGGCAAAGCGGGTTTTGCCGACACGGGTTGTCCCGTCCACCAGCATATGGCCGACACGGCTGGCCAAATCCATCCAGATGTCGCGTTCATGCGGCTCCACCCCGTGGATTTCGGTTTTGCCCTCCAGGGGCGGCAATGGTGTCACAGGATTCCACCAGGCATTTTTTTGCGTCAGTTTCGACAGCCAATCACGTCCACTGTTCCGGTTCTCATGGTTTCTGGCCCAGGTATAAAATTTGCCGTCGTCAATCAGTTCTTTCTTGGTTTGTTCCATCCGGGCCATTTTCAGACGCTGGCTGTGTGTGGACGTCCACTCGAAACCGCGACCCATAAATTGGGCCGTAGTGGATACCGGAATGTCTTTCGGTGTCATCGCATAGTAGGGCAGGGTACGCAGGTTTTTTCGGTAACGGCGGATACGCAGCCCCTGCATCAGGCGGATACCGGCCATCACGGTTAAAACCGGCACGACGGACAGACGGGCATTGTCCGGTACGGGCATGGCGGCCATCGCAAACACCGCTGCCGAATACGCCAGCGCACTTCGGAATTCATACGGCCGGCGGTAAACGTTTTCGGTTGCTTCGTAGACAATACTCATGCTTTGCGCTCCAAGGATTTACCGAAACGGCTCTCTTCAATCGTGATGTCGATATTGTTGGCCGGCCTGCGGTCGGTATTGATGATGTAGTGGAGTTTTTCTTCCGGAATCAAAAAGCAGGTAAACAGATGTTTGTCTTCGGCTTTTGCCGAAAAAATACCCGTCCGCTTGGTACGTTCGTGCATACCCAGTGCCAAAAATGCTTTTTGCGCTTTCACCCCGGGACACTCCGGGTTGTTTTTGTCAAAATAACCGAGTGAATACATCCGGAAAATTTCCGGCGTTACCAGCAACATACCCCGGTCAATGACGTGTACCGGCGAATTGGACTGATTGACGGATATGGTGCCGTCGGCCAGGCCGCCGGCCAGCCAATTCAGGAATTTACGGCCATCAGCCAATAACGACTCGCGTTGTTCGTTTAACCGTTGAATACCGTCGGCATCATTGGCCGGGTTTTCAGGGGCATTCAAAACACTTTCCGGTTGATGTACCGTCACCGAGCGCGGCGAACGCCGGGGCAGCGAATCCAGTTCGGCCCATGCTTCTGCCAAACCGGCACCGGATGATGCCTCATAGGGTAGGGCATCGCTGTCTTCACGGTCTGCGTCCGGCGAGACCGCCTGAATATCCTGCTCACTCCGGCTTGCGGCATCTGTTTCGGTTTGATCTGCCGGCAGGGTGGTTTCAGACCCGGATATTGCGGCAGCATCCGAATCACGGCCGGCGGTAACCAACTCTTCCAACTTTTTGGCCCCGAGTTTGGAAGCGGTAATGGGTTTTGCCGCATGTTTCGATTTTTTTGCAGGTACGGATTTTGCCGCAATGACCGGCTTTTCCGGATGTTGCTCCATTTGGGGAACCGGTTCGGACGTTGCATCATGTTCGGATGCCGATCCGTCTGTATCATCTTCCGAAAAAATATTGTGTTGGTTCAGAAACTCATCAATGCTGTCGATGGATTTTGGCTCAATGGATTTTGGCTCAATGGATTTTGGCTCAATGGATTTTGGCTCAATGGATTTTGGCTCAATGGATTTTGGCTCAATGGATTTTGGCTCAATGGATATTGGCTCAAT
>NZ_JBHCJY010000020.1:0-9511 GCF_041804105.1 Neisseria sp. | reverse complement strand
TTCGCATGCCCTGTTTGCACGGTTACACTGGTTGAACGGTTGGCTGTATCTGTATTACCGTTTTCAGAAACGTAGGTACGGTTAGCCGCCCCAAGCGGCGTAACCGTACGCTCGGCAGCCAATCAATAAGCACAATGATGAAGGCCGTCTGAAAAGCATGAATTGTTTTTTCAGGCGGCCTTTGGATTGGTAGCGCAAGGATTTCCGTTCGTATGCCCTGTTTGCACGGTTACACTGGTTGAACGGTTGGCTGTATCTGTATTACCGTTTTCAGAAACGTAGGTACGGTTAGCCGCCCCAAGCGGCGTAACCGTACGCTCTACTAATGAGCGCAATGATGAAGGCCGTCTGAAAAGCATGAATTGTTTTTTCAGACGGCCTTTGGAGTGGTACGGCAAGAATTTCCGTTTGCATGCACTGTTTGCACGGTTACACTATTTGCACGGTTGGCTGTATCTGTATTACTTTTTTCAGCGTGGTTTCCGTCATACGGTTTGGCTGCCGTACGGTTGCGCCGCTTAAGGCGGCTAACCGTACCTGCGCGGGAATGACGGTTTTTATCTGCGGATAAGGCCACAGGCCGTCTGAAAAATGTTTTTCAGACGGCCTGTGGGCGTGAACGGAAGGGCTTTCCGTTTGTATCCGCTCATTGATGCGGTTAGAACGTTTGGGCGGCTAAGTGCATTTGCGACCGGGTTCCTGTTTGGGAATAGCGGGTTGGGTTTTCAGACGGCCTGCCGCCTTGTTTCAACCGTATCCGCCTCAGTCGGGACGGTTAATGTCGGCGCAATCCGAGTGCGTGCATGGCGGTGCGGAAGATATGGGTGTTGTCCACGAATTTCTGTGCGGGTTTGGGCACGTTGAAATAGGTGCCGAGCTTGGGTTCGGATTTGGCTGCGGTCAGCAGGTATTCCGCGCCTGCGCCGTGGGCGTAAACGGGTACGAGTTCGCGGGTGTGGTTGTCGGTGTGCCAGCGCGCCAGAGGCAGTTTGCCCGCGCCTTGGTTGACAATGGGGTTGTAGAAATTCCGATCGGAATCAGGCCCTTGCAGGAAGCCGTTGCCGTGGTCGGTGGTAACCATAATCAGCGTTTCGTTCCACGAGCTGTTTTTTTCCACCCAGTTGACGGCGGCTTCTACGGCGCGGTTGAAGTCGGTTTGTTCTTCAACCAGTCGCGGCAGGTTGTTGGCGTGCGCGGCCCAGTCGACGGCTCCGCCTTCCACCATCAGGAAAAAGCCTTTGGGGTTGCGGGAAACGACGTTCAATGCGCCTTTGGTCATGGTGGCCAAATCGGGCTGGTTGGCGAGTTGTCCGCCCGCGGCGTTGCCGTTGCGGTCAAATTGCAGCGTGGTGTGGTTCTGCGCCGTGCCCAGGATTTTGGTTTTGCCGCCCAAATCGAGTTTTCCGTTGGCCAGATTGATGAAATCCTGTTTGCTTTCAATCAGTTTGTAAGGCGTTTTGCCCGCTGCGAGTTTGTCCCAAGTTTCTTTGCCGCCGACGTATTGGTAGGCCTTGTCGTCTCCGGCTGCGGCCGGCAGGCCGTTTTTGTCGAACTTAGGATGTCCTGCGCCCATAATCACGTCGGCACGCCCCGATTCCACGGCTTCTTTGGCGATTTCGGCGTAATTGTTGCGGCTGCGGTTGTGCGACAAAAAGCCCGCAGGCGTGGCGTGGCTCCACTGCACGGAGGTCAGCACGCCCAGGGCTTTGCCGCTGTTTGCCACATATTCGCCGATGTTTTTCAAGGGCTTGTCGTCGTTCGACCAGCCGATGGCGTTGTTGTAGGTTTTCATGCCCGTAGCCAGCGCGGTGGCTGCGGCGGCGCTGTCGGTAAAGTCGTTTTGGGCATAGTGGTAACCGGCGAAGCGGCTGGGATAAGATGCCTTCTCGCCTTTGTATTGGGCATCGGAACGTTTGTTGTCCCACAGTTTTTCGGAATCGAACCGCACGGCGTTGCGGTTGCTGAAAGTGGGCTGTTTGGACGTGTTCAGCGGGTGGGTCGACACAAAAAGCTGCACCGGGAATTTGTCGTACACTTCTTTGCCCAAAGCGCCGTGGCGGTAGTAGCTCGCCGCGCGCCAAGTGTTGATGCCCGCGCCGTCTGAAATCATCAGAATCACATTTTTTGCTTTGCCTGCCGCAGGCGCGGCCTGCACCTGCGCTGCGGATAAGGCCAAACCTGCGAATACGGCAAAAACGGCTTTGTTCAAAAGTTTCATTGCGCTTCCTTGTGGAAAATGGATAAGTCCGGCTTGCGCCGTTGCGGGCATATTACAGCCGCTTTATGGCAGTTTGATGACAGTTTGCCGCGGGTTCGCAGGGTAACTGGGTGTTTAAAACTAGCTACCGTAAGGGGCTGGTTGCCGGACGATGCGGACAGGCCGTCTGAACATGCAGGGTGGTTTTTCGGACGGCCTTTGGGTGGGAGCGTCCGTGTACGGTTACGCCGCCGGGGCGGCTAACCGTACCTGCGAAAACTAACCCGTACCTACGAAAACGGCAGGCGGTGTAACCGTACGCCAAGCGGTTATGCGGTAAAACGGTATCCCGTCATTCCCGCGCCGGCGGGAATCGAGGCCGCTGCATTTCGGCGTTCTTGAACACTATCGGTTTCTTTGCACTTGGGTATTTTGCTGGATTCCCGCCTGCGCGGGAATGACGGTTGTGATATGCGGGCCTGTCGTTTCCAAAACCTTTTTGTTACGGTAGTGCGGTTGGACACACACGGTGGTACGGTTGGACACAGGTGCGGTTAGTGTTCTTAAGGCGTAACCGTGCGGTAGACCGGCCGATACGGACAGGCCGTCTGAAAACGTTGGATTGTTTTTCAGACGGCCTTCTGCCGCGGCAGGCGTGCGGGACGGCGGGCGTTTACTGCTGCCGTTCTGCGCTGCATTTGCGGTAATGCGCAATCAGGCCGTTGGTGGAACTGTCGTGGTGGAGCGGCAGGTCGCGGTTGAGTTCGGGTTCGATGGTTTTGGCGAGGGCTTTGCCGTATTCCACGCCCCATTGGTCGAAGGGGTTGATGCCCCAAATCATGCCTTGGACGAAGATTTTGTGTTCGTAGGAGGCCATCAGCATGCCGAGGTTGAACGGGGTGAGTTCGTCGAACAGGAAGCTGTTGCTGGGGCGGTTGCCGGGGAATATTTTGTGCGGAACGAGGGCTTCGCGTTCGGCTTCGGGCAGGGCCGCGAGTTCGGCATACACTTCTTCGGCGGTTTTGCCGCGCATCAGTGCTTCGGATTGGGCGAAGGCGTTGGCAACGGTGAAACGCTGGTGGCGGTTGATGCGGCAGGGCGTGTACATCGGCACGATAAAATCGCACGGTATCAGGCGCGTGCCCTGGTGCAGCAGTTGGAAGAAGGCGTGTTGGCAGTTGACGCCTTCTTCGCCGAAAACGATGGCGCCGCTGCGGAAGGGCAGGGGGCTGCCGTCGGTGGTGCGGCTTTTGCCGCTGCTTTCCATGTCGAGCTGCTGAAGCCATGCGGGCAGGCGGCGCAGGCCGTGGCTGTAGGGGGCGACGGCCAATCCGTCCGCATTCAGGAAATTGCCGTACCACACGGACAGCAATGCCATCAGTACGGGGATATTACGGCGGTATCCGGCGGTGAAGAAATGTTCGTCCATGGCGTGCGCGCCGGCGAGAAACTGGCGGAAACGGCTTTCGCCAACGGCAACCATCACGGGCAGGCCGATGGCCGACCAGACGGAATAGCGGCCGCCGACCCAGTCGGCCATGGGGAAAACGTGGTCGGGCGTGATGCCGAAGTTGCGGGCGGCGTTGATGTCGGACGACACGGCGACGAAATGGCGGGCGATGTCGGCTTCGGCGCGGCCCTGTTCGCGGAACCATGCGCGCGCGGCATGGGCGTTGAGCAGGGTTTCGGCGGTGCCGAAGGATTTGGATGCGATGCAGAATACGGTGGTTTCGGAATCCAACCCTTTGAGTACATGGGATATTTCCGAATCGTCGGCGTTGCCGATGAAATGCACGCGCACTTTTTTCAGATAGGGTTCGAGTGCCTGCACGGCCATTCTGGGGCCTAAATCGGAACCGCCGATGCCGATGTGGACGAAATCGGTGATGCGTTTGCCCGTTGCGCCGAGAAATGCGCCGCTGATCAGGCTTTCGGCGAATGCGAGCGCGCGGTCGAGTCCGCGGTGTACCTGCGGCACGACGTTTTCGCCGTCCACCATGACCGGCGCGGCATCCGCAGGCAGGCGCAGCGCGGTGTGCAGGACGGCGCGGCGTTCGCTGGTGTTGATTTTCTCCCCCGCCCTCATGGCCGCCGCCCGTTCTTTCAGACGGCCTGCTTCGGCAAGGCGGCACAGCAGTTGCAGCGTTTCTTCGGTAACAATGTTTTTGCTGTAGTCGAACAAAAAGCCGTGCAGCGTTTCGTGCATGGTGTCGAAACGGCTGCCGTCGGCTTCAAACATTCGGCGCATATTGAACGATGCGGCTTCGCGGCTGTGGGCTTCCAACGCGCGCCATGCGCCGGTTTGGCTGATGTCCATAAAATCTCCTTGATTGGCGGCGTTTTCAGACGGCCTGTAAGGGCGGCAGGCCGTCTGAAAACGGGTTTTCGCTTCATTTGCCGCAAAGTATAGCAACGATTGGCGGGCCGCTCAAAAGGGGGCGGGCGCAGTATTCCGGCGTGCAAGGTGCGGGCGGCGTGGAACGGCGTTTTCAGACGGCCTGCTGCGGACACGGTAGGCAGTACGGACAACCGCACCAAGCGGCGTAACCGCACGGGCAGTTTCCGGATGCCGTCTGAAACCTTCGGCGGTTGCGTACGGTTACGCCCCGAAAAACACGGGGCAGACCGTACCGGTTGTGCTGCTGTTTTTCAGACGGCCTTGGGTGTTTTTGGGGGTGCGGTTTACAGGTCAGTGTCCTTCCTGTTTCAGTACAACAAGTGCTTTTCCGGCATCGGCATGGCCTTGGGCGGCTGCTTTTTCAAACCATGTGCGGGCTTTCGCATAATTTTTCGGTACGCCTTGTCCTTCAGCATACATTATCCCAAGATTGTATTGCGTAGCAGCATCGCCTTGAGCGGCTGCTTTTTCATACCAGGCACGGGCTTTTGCATAATCTTTTGGTACGCCTTCTCCTCTATGATACATAACCCCTAGATTTAATTGTGCATATACGTGGCCTTGGGCAGCCGCTTTTTCATACCATGTACGGGCTTTTGTATGGTCTTTCGGTACGCCTAGGCCGAGGATATACATTCCCCCTAGGTTGAATTGTGCATCATCATAGCCTTGTATGGCTGCTTTTTCATACCATGTGCGTGCTTTTGCATAGTTTTGGGGCATGCCTAATCCTCTTGCATACATTATCCCGAGATAGTTTTGTGCGTTGGCATGGCCTTGTGCAGCCGCTTTTTCAAACCATGCACGGGCTTTTGTATAATCTTGCGGTACGCCTTTGCCTGTGTAATACAGAAACCCGAGTTTTCCTTGTGCCTCGCCATTACCTCGCGCTGCGTGTGGCTCAGTCAGTTTGAATGCCGTTTGGTAATCGCCTTTTTCATAGGCTGCCAAGGCTTGCTGCAACTGCTGTCCGGTTGACGGTTTTGCATCGGCGGGTTGGCAGGCGGCCAGCAGTAGGGTGGTGGTAAGGGAGAAGAATAGGGGTTTGGCGGTCATGTTGTTGTCTCCGTTCGGGTGGTTCGGCAGCCGGAAATCCCGCCCGTGGCGGAATGCGGTGCATCTCTCGGACTTAATAGACACGGATATTCGGAAAAAATTCGGTTTCTCGGCATGGAGCGGGCGGGTTCCGCGTGTTCTGCCGCTGAAAAATAAAGGCCGTCTGAAAACGTTGCGCTGTTTTCAGACGGCCTTTGGCGTTTCGGGTGCGGCTCCGTATGTTTTCGCCGCTGTTGCGGCCGTATTTGCCGGCGGTTTTGCCGAAACGCTGCCTGCCGCGAAGATTGGCCGTTTTGTACACCGGTTCGGTGTTCCGTCAAGTTTTCGGATGCGCCGCCGGCCTTGGGTTGATTTTTCTCAACATTCGTAAAAAACCGTATGACACCGATGTCAATCGGTGGTATTCTTGCTCCGATTTCCGCAACTTCTTCAGGTGAAAGGCCGTCTGAATGGCAACCATCTACGATGTCGCCATATTGGCCGGCGTCTCCCCGAAAACCGTCAGCCGCGTGATTAACGGCGATGCCGCCGTCAGCCGCGATACCCGCTCGGCGGTGGAAAAAGCGATTGCCGAACTGGGTTATATCCCGTCGTCGGCTGCGCGCGCGATGCGGTCGCAGCGTTCGGGTTTAATCGGTCTGATTACGGGCGCAACCGCGTGCGGTGCGGATGCGCCGCGCGGCAGGGGGTTGCCCGATATGTTTCTGGTGCGCGGCATCCGCGAATACTGCACCGCGCAGGGCAAAATGCTGATGGCGGCCGATACGGGCGGCGACTGCGGCACACTCGACGGCATCATCCGCCGTTTCATGGAATACCGCGTCGAAGGCATTCTGTATGTGGCCGAATACCTGCAGGAAGTGTGCCTGCCCGACATCGCCGCCAAAGTGCCGCTGGTGCTGGCAAACTGTTTCGACGGCGCAGCCGCGCCCGCGGTGATTCCCGATGACGAATCGGGTCAATACGGATTGGTCAAAAGGATTATCGAACACGGCCACAGGCGCATCGCCTACATCACGCTGCGTCCCGATATGGAAGCGGTGAAACTGCGCGTGGCGGGCTACAAAAAAGCATTGGTCGAAGCGGGCATCTCCGTCGACGAAAACCTGATACGGCAAGGCTCTTCAGACGGCCGTTTCGTCAGCAGGCTGCTGTCCGACGCGGTGGGTGGCCTGCTGGCGTTACCCGAACGGCCCAGCGTTATCTGCTGCGGCAACGACGAAATGGCCGTGCGCGTGTACGGCATCCTGCGCACCGCAGGATTGCGGATTCCCGAAGACATTTCCGTAGCCGGTTACGACAACCAGCTCACCATCGCCGAAACCCTGTACCCGCCGCTGACCAGCGCCGAACTGCCCTACGTCGAAATGGGCGCACGTGCCGCCGAGCGGCTGATGGAACTCATCCGTCAAGGTGCGGGCAGCGGGGACACGGTGGAAAAAATGCGCGGCGGCGTTGTCTGGCGGCAGTCGGTGGTGGACGTTTGAATGTTACCGGGCGCGGAAAGCGCCGCAGCCCGAAACCGCCGACGGCACACCCGCCGTACAGGCCGTCTGAAAACGGCGGCCGCGGCAGTCCCGAACCGGAACAGGGTTTTTCAGACGGCCTGCAAGCAAGAATTCCCGCCCGCCGGAATGACACGGCGGACGGCATAAAAAGCGGCATCCGACAGCCGCATCACTTCACAAACGGGCAATACCTTTTCATCTAAATCCACAGGAGAAAGCTCCAAATGAAGATATCCCCGCAGGTGGCGATGACGCTTCGCCAGATTATGCTGATGAATTTCGGTTTCTTCGGCATCCAATACAGCTTCGGTTTGCAGCAGACGGCGATCAATCCGATTTTTACCATGCTTAATGCAAACCCGGGCGAGCTGCCTTATTTGAATATGGCAGGGCCGATTACCGGTCTGTTGGTGCAGCCGCTGATTGGCGCATTGTCCGACCGAACATGGGTACCCGGTCTCGGTCGCCGGCGTCCGTATTTTTTAATCGGTGCCATCGGTTGCAGCATCTGTCTGTTTTTCTATCCGCATGTCACTGCGTTGTGGCTGGCCGTATTGCTGTTGTGGCTGCTCGATATTTCCAACAATACCGCGATGGAACCGTTCCGCGCCTTTATTTCCGATAAAGTGCCCGAACAACAGCAATCCACAGGCTTCCTGATGCAGTCCGTGTTTACCGGTCTCGGCATTACTTTGGCCAACTGGTCGTTGGGTTGGTTCCAAAAAATCGATTGGATGAACCAAACTTCCGAGGCAGGCATTCCTTACTGGGTATTCGGTTCGTTCTATATCGGTGCCGTTTGTTCCATCGGTTCGGTACTCATAACCGTTCTGTCTACTCCCGAAGACCCTCCATCTGAAGAAGAGCTGGCCGAATTGCGCGCTAAACCGCACGGCTTTATTCCTGCCGTTGCCGAAATTGTCCATGCGATTCGGGATATGCCGTTTGCCTTGTGGCAGCTTGCATTGGTTTATTTGTTCCAATGGTATGCATTGTTCATCTATTGGCAGTTTATTTCTCACAGCGTGGTACAGTCCGTGTTCGGTTCCACCATTTCCGACAAGGCCGCTTATGGCAAAGCTGTGGTAACTACAGGCCAGATTAACGGTTTTTACAACATCGTTACCTTCATCTCTGCTTTCGGTTTGATGATACTGGCTAAAAAACTCGCGCCGAAATACGTTCATGCTTTTGCCGTGTCGTTGGCCGCCGCCGCTCTGCTGGCTATTCCGCACATCAACCAAGAATGGATGCTTTACCTGCCCATGGTCGGTTTCGGTATTGGTTGGGCGAGCATCATGGGCGTGCCGTTTATGATTGTCGTGAGAGAAATCCCCAAAGAGCGTACCGGCGTGTATATGGGTGTTGTCAATATGATGATTGTAATACCTATGCTGATTCAGACCGTTACTTTCGGTTCGATTTATGAAAATTTACTGGGTACAAACCCCGCCAACGCCATGACGTTCGCAGGCGTTTTCCTTGCCATCGCCGCATTCCTGACCCTGTTGATTAAAACGTCCAACAAACCCGCAGGAGCAGAATAACGCCCGTATTGCAGTTTGTTTGAATAATCAGGCCGTCTGAAAGTTTTTTCAGACGGCCTGTACTTTGTGTAACGTCGGCGGCAAGGTAGGTACGGTTAGCCGCCGCAGGCGGCGTAACCGTACAAAGCGGCGGCAGGAAACAAAATGCCGTCTGAAACACGGTAGCTGTGCGTACGGTTATGCCGCTTCAGGCGGCTAACCGTACCTACATCAGGTAACGGGGATTTGATAAGTGATGCGGAAACTTCCCTGCCGTCATTCCCGCGCAGGCGGGAATCTAGCCCTGTCCGTTTCAGAAATATAGTCAAGATTACAGGGTATGACCATTCTGGATTCCCGCCTGCGCGGGAATGACGGTTGAGCAACGGCATGGATACGGATTGGCCGTAGGTACGGTTAGCCGCCGCAAGCGGCGTAACCGTACGCACCGCCGTTGCTTTTCAGACGGCGTTTATTTCCGTTTCCGTTCCGTACGGTTACGCCGCCTGCGGCAGCTAACCGTACCTACAATTGAGCGGAATGTTTGGATGAGAAAAGACGGCTGGCATCGGTTTGTCAATCATCAACACAAACCATCGGCACAGCCGCCAAAACAGCCAAAACCAAAAACAAAAAAACAAAGGCCGTCTGAAAATAAAGGCCGTCTGAAAACGGATAGCGGGTTTCGCTATAGCAAATAAACTTATTTATCGATACACACCTGAAACAGCCAATCCACATCCGTAATTCGCAGCCGATTCCTAACACCTTTAATCCAAGCCCACTTTTTCTCTATCTGATTCAGATCGGGGCTATAAGGTGGAAG
>NZ_JBHCJY010000019.1:0-38597 GCF_041804105.1 Neisseria sp. | reverse complement strand
TGGAGATGGCGATGCCGAATTCTTTTGCGGCTCTACGAATCGTCCATCCTTGACGGAGTTTTTTGAGCACGAGTTGTTTGAAGTCTTGTGAATAGGCCATGGTGGAATTGTATCGAATAATATGTTTATTTGCTATACCATACACAACCAAGCACAGCGAATACCCGTCATAATACGAAAGGCCGTCTGAAAATTTCAGACGGCCTTTCGCCCTGTCGGCTTCCGACTTCACTGCCGCACTTTTTTCAGCGCTTCCGGCATATATTTGGCGTTCAGGTAAATCACAAGGCTCTTATCGGGCGTGTTGTTCACGCTGCCGATAATCAGCACATCGCCCTGCCTGAACAGCGCGGCCTGCTCCGCCTGCTTGATTTCGGCAAGGTGCTGTTCGTAAGTGATACCACTTCTGTTCAGCATACCGAATTCTTCACGGGTCATGGTATAGGCGGGATGCTTGGCGGCCAGCTCCGAGCGGGTTTGGGCAAACGGGCGGGGGCTCAGGCGCATGATTTGCTGCAATATTTTGCTGTCGCCGTCAAAAGAGAAAACCACGGTTTCCCCGTCGGCAGCCGGCAAAGCCGTATAGGTTTCCATCGGGATGCTGTGTTTGCCGATGGTAATCGTACCCTGTCCGGCCTGCAGGTCGGGCAGGATTTTACGGGCTTCGTCCAGCGTGGTTTTGCCGACTTTCACGCCCATAAAATCAGCATCGGCAGAAGCGGCAGAAGAAACGGGGCTTGCCGCAGACGTCCCTGAAGCGGCGGAAGCGGCTTTGTTTTGCGGCGTTCCCTGTCCGCAGGCCGCAAGCATGATGCTCAGGCAGAAAACGGCGGCAGTGGTTTTGATGTGCATAACGTTTTTTCCTTTCTTGATTGTCCGGCCGAAACGGTCAACGGTATTCGTCCGCCCTACTCCGCCGTTTGGATTGCGGCGGATGAACGGTGCTCCGGCCATCAACATGATTAGTCCCGACAAACGGCATAAAGTTTCAGGCCGTCTGAAAACTGTTTTTCAGACGGCCTGTTTCCGTTGTGCGGCACTGTTCGGGAATATCGGCAATCACACTCAAGCGATACATTCCGCAACCACTATTCCCCCCGACAAACAGGAATCCCTGCCCGGTCTTCCGCTACGGATTGCATCACGGTCGTTTCCCGTGTTGCTCCTCAGATTCCCTTGCGGGAAGGGGCAGCATCATTTTCCAAGCGGCTCGCCCTACGGCTTTTCATGCTGCTTATACCATTCAATGAATTTATCAGGTTTGGCAAAACCGGCCAGCACTTCGCTGCGGCTGCCGTCGGCACGCAGGATAAACAGTCCGGGCGGGCCGTAAATGCCGTATTCTTTATACAGTGCCTGATGTTCGGGCGTGTTGGCGGTTACGTCGATTTGGAACAGCCGATCCATATCGACCACCTGCTGCACGTCGGCATCGCTGAAGGTGTAGGCGGCCATTTCCTTGCAGGAGATGCACCAGTCGGCATAGAAATCCAGCAAAACGGGTTTCTGCGGATTGTCTTTCAAAGCCTGCTGCATGGCGGCTTTGAGCGCGGCAACGTCGGTAAACACATGGCCGTGGACATTCTCATGGGCAGACGGCGGCGTGAGCGTCAGGAAACGGTGCAGTGCGGTGGTTTGCTGGTTGACGCTTTGATAGCCGAACCAGACGCCGCCGACCAACAACAGGCTGCCCAACGCGGCGCACACGGCTTTCAGACGGCCTGATACGCGCGTGAGCTTGGCCAGCAGCAAGCCTGCGGGCACGACCAGCAGCAGCGTGTACAGCGCGGCCACCACGCCGTAAGGCAGGAACGGCGTAGCCAAATACACGGCCACGGCCAGCAGGATAAAGCCGAAAGCGTATTTCACGCCGTCCATCCACCCGCCCGCGCGGGGCAGGATGCGGCTGCCGAACGTGCCGATTAAAATCAGCGGCAAACCCATGCCCAAGGCCAATGCGTAAAGTGCCAAACCGCCCAACACCGCATCGCCCGTCTGCCCGATGTAGCCCAGCGCGGCCGCCAGCGGCGGCGCAATGCAGGGGCCGACAATCAGCGCGGAAAACATCCCCATCGCAAACACCGAAACGGCTTTACCGCCCGATAATTTGTTGCTCCGGTTTTGAAAATACGTCTGAAGCGAAGCGGGAAGCTGGATGTTGAACACGCCGAACATCGACAGCGCCAACAACACCATGACTGCAGACGCGGCCAACACCACCCACGGCTGTTGCAGCCACACGGTCAGCAGCGCGCCGGTCAAACCCGCCACCACACCCACCAGCGTGTAAGTGAGTGCCAAACCCTGCGTATAGGACAACGTGAGCAGGAACGCGCGTTTCTTGTCGGACGTTCCGCCGCCCACCACGATGCTCGACACAATCGGAATCAGCGGATACATGCAGGCGGTAAAGCTCAGGGCGATGCCCGCAGCGAAGAAAAACAGCAGGTTGACGTGAACCGTATCCCACGACAGTTTCAGGTTGCTGCCGTCTGAAAAAAACGCCAAAAAATTGGCGTCCGTTTTATCCTGCGACAAGCTGTTTCCGGCGGATCCGTCCGACTGAGGGCCGTCTGAAACCGCAGCCGCGGGTTTCAGGAAACGGTTTTTCCCGTCGGCCGGTTCTCCGCCCGCAGGCCGGTAAACCCCGTCGCCCTTGATGTCGAACTCCGTCGTAACCGGCGGATAGCACACGCCCACTTCCGCGCAGCCCTGATAGCTCAGAACCAGCTTGTACTGCTGCTGCGGCTTGGCATACGGCCAGTCGATTTGCGCCGAACCGTAATACACGGTCTGCCTGCCGAAAAATTCGTCTTCCTTCTCCTTGCCCTGACTGAACTTAGGCGCGGAAAGCAAACCCGCAGGCTGCGTATCGGCCATGATTTTCGACCGGTACATATAATAACCATCGGCTATTTTGAACTGCACGTTCACGCCCTTGCCGCTCACGTTTACCTGCGGCACGAAAGCCTGTTCGGGCGGCAGCAGTTTCGATGCGTCAACGGCATAAGCGTTGGCACTCAAAGCCAACAGAGCGGTAAAGAAATAAAGGATTTTTTTCATCATGTTTTTCAGACGGCCCAAGCAGCCGTTTCCTATAAGCGGTTTAGAACAACATTATATAAAGGATGGCACACTGCGGGAAAGGCGGAAGCGGCAAAGAATCCGGCAGATGCGGTTTTTGTGCCATAACTGGATATTTTCGAACCATGCCGCCGCCGGCCTGTTTTCGGTCCCGCGCATCCCATCGGAGCAACACGGCCATACCGACAGCGGATTACCGCAGCCGTTGCAACATTTTTTCCATCATCCTCCTCCTTGTTTGTCGGGAAACTGTCCATATGCCTGTTAGACGATGGACACACCGGTTTCTTACAGAAAAAATCCAATCTTGCCGATGCCGCACGAAAAACCGATGCCATCCCTATTGATGCCGTCTGAAAAGATAGGCTGTGCAGGTATTGCATTGATGGCATACAGATAAGGTAGATTTCTTCGTCTTCCGTCATGCCCGCGCAGGCGGGAATCCATAACAAACTTCCACAAACGCATGAATTAAAACGGCTTCCGAAACTTAAAACCGGATTTCCACCTGCATAGGAATGACAGTGGCCGCACCCTCGACACATCATCCATCCCCAACCTTTTCTTTTCAGACGGCCTGAACCGACACCGGTGTATGTTAAAATCCCCACCCTTTTCCACACATCACAAAAACCGTTTCAACACATCATGCGCCCCATTATCTTTACCGCCGTCCTCATCCTGATGCAGCTTTTCACTTTCGGCCTCGGCCGCTCGCTGCAATGGCTGTTCGCCCCCCTTATCGGCAAATCCGCGCGCCGCATCCTGATGATCGGCGCATTCGTCATCACCAACTGCCTGATTTTCGGGCTGCTGCTCCAACTCGGCCACGCCGTCTTCCGCTGGACGGCGGTGTGGATGGTGCTGCTGCTGTTCGTCATGTATGCGGCGTTGGCCACCTTCCTGCTCCACCTTGTCCTGCGCCGCTTCGTCCGCCCGCAGGTGCTGGCGCGCTGCCTGCGCGCATTCGCCCCGTTTTTCGTTGCCGCCCTGTTCGGCCTCGCCCTCTACAACGCCTACACCCCCACGGTGCGCTACCAAACCGTTACCATCAATAAAAAACTCGAACGCCCCGTGCGCATCGCCACCGCCAGCGACTTCCACCTCGGCATCCTGTTCGGCGCACGCCAGCTCGACAAGTTCACCGCCATCATGAACCGCGAAAAACCCGACATCATCCTGCTGCCGGGCGACATCATGGACGACAATGTCGAAGCCTACCGCGCCGAAAACATGCAGCCGCATTTCGCCAAAATCCGCGCACCGCTCGGCGTTTACGCCACGCTCGGCAACCACGACCTGTTCGGCCACCAGCGCGAAATCTACGAAGAAATCGAAAAAGCGGGCATTACCGTGCTCGCCAACCGCGCCGTCGAAACCGGCGGCATCATCGTGGCCGGACGCAACGACGACATCGACAAAAACCGCCCGTCCGCCGCCGAAATCCTGAACGGACAGGATACGTCCAAACCCGTATTCCTGCTCGACCACCGCCCCACCCAAATCGAAGAACACGCCCGCCTGCCCATCGACGTACAGGTTTCCGGCCATGTCCACAACGGCCAAATCGCCCCAGCCAACCTCATCGTCCGCACCCTCTACCGCCTGCACTACGGCCACGAAAAAATCGGCAACAGCCATTTCTTCACCAGCAGCGGCTACGGTTTCTGGGGCATCCCGCTCCGGCTCGGTTCGCAGTCGGAAGTCTGGATTATCGACGTAAAAGGCAGCTGAGCCCGTCAGGCCGTCTGAAAACCGTTTTCAGACGGCCTACGGCTTTCCATCCGCCGCCGTTTTCACGATAATGGCCGCACACCCATCCACACCTTAAGGATTCCCCATGCAAACCCCCGCAGTTGCACAACACATCACCCGCTGGCTGCACGACTACGCCGCCACCGCCCGCGCCAAAGGCTTCGTCGTCGGCGTATCCGGCGGCATCGACTCCGCCGTCGTCTCCATTCTCGCTGCACAAACCGGCCTGCCGACCCTGCTCTTGGAAATGCCCATCCGCCAAAAAGCCGACCAAACCGGCCGTGCACAGGCACACATCGGCGATTTGCAGCGCCGCTTCCCCAACGCAAACGGAATGCGCGTGGACTTAACCCCTGCCTTCGACAGCTTCGCCGCAACGGTGGAGGTGGACGAAACCGAATTCCCCGCCAAACAGCTCGCGCTGGCCAACGCCCGCTCCCGCCTGCGGATGACCACACTCTACTACTACGGCCAAATCAACGGCCTGCTCGTTACCGGCACAGGCAACAAAATCGAAGACTTCGGCGTCGGCTTTTTCACCAAATACGGCGACGGCGGCGTGGACATCAGCCCGATTGCCGATTTGACGAAAACACAGGTCTATGAATTGGCAAAAGAATTAAACGTTATCGAAGCCATTCAGACGGCCGTCCCCACCGACGGCCTGTGGGACACCGAACGCACCGACGAAGAACAGATGGGCGCAAGCTATCCCGAACTCGAATGGGCGATGGACGTATACGGCAAACAGCAACCCGAAGATTTCAGCGGCCGCCAACGCGAAGTGCTGGAAATCTACACCCGCCTGCACCAAGCCATGCAGCACAAAATCAACCCGATTCCAGTGTGCAAAATCCCCGAAGCACTGTTCCGCTAAACCAAAGGCCGTCTGAAAAGCAACTTTCAGACGGCCTTATCTAACCTTTTGTTTAGCAAACAACCTTTTTGTTTACTTTTGTAAAACCCGAATCTCCCGCTTGCACACCGTTTCAAACCCTTTCGGGATACCCTTTACGGGCAAATACAGACCAAACAAAAAAATCGTTTTATTTTCATAAGATTAAAAACAAAACAACCATCCGTCTTTTTATTCTTCCGTTTATTTCAGCAGAAAAAACCGCCGATTCGCGGTTTTTTACCCACAAAACATAATCCGTTTCCTAAAAAGTTTGCAAAGGTGTTGGAAAAAAAAAGCATACGGAACTACAATCCAATTCCAACTTTGCCGTGTCGTTTCCGCTTCACCGGCTTTTCAAAACCAATAAATACATCATAAAAACGGAGTAATAAATATGACAGCCAAAGGACAAATGCTACAAGATCCTTTCCTGAACGCCCTTCGCAAAGAGCATGTGCCTGTTTCGATTTACTTGGTCAACGGTATCAAACTGCAAGGCCAGGTGGAATCATTTGACCAATATGTCGTACTGCTGCGCAACACCTCAGTTACCCAAATGGTTTACAAACACGCCATTTCCACCATCGTTCCCGCCCGCGCCGTGAGCCTGCAACACGAACGCCAGCAAGCCGCCGCACCTGCGCCGGTTCAGGTGGAAACCCAAGCCGCCGCCGCAGCCGAATAAGCCCTTTGCTTTGAGATACCTTGCCAACCGTATTGGCAGGGTATTTTTTATGTCGGGCCGTCTGAAAAACACGGCTTCGCTCCACCCTCACCAAGGATTTCCGCCATGCCCTTCTGGCAGACCACCCGCTTCGCCATCGATCTCTCCGCCCCGAAAATCATGGGCATCGTCAATCTCACGCCCGATTCGTTTTCAGACGGCAATACTTATTCCCAAACCGTCGCAGCCGCGCTCAAACACGCCGAAACGCTGGTGGAACAAGGTGCCGACATTCTCGACCTCGGCGGCGAATCCACCCGGCCGGGTGCGGATTTCGTGCCGCCCGAAGCGGAATGGGCGCGGCTTGCCCCCGTGTTGGCCGAAGTCAAAACGTGGCATATTCCCGTCAGCATCGACACACGGCGCACCGCAGTCATGCAGCGTGCGCTCGACAGCGGCGGCGCAGACATCATCAACGATGTTTCCGCCCTGAGCGACGCGGGAGCCGTCGAACTGCTGGCACAGCAAGACAGCACGGGCATCTGCCTGATGCACATGCAGGGTCTGCCCGAAAACATGCAAAACAACCCGCAATATCAGGATGTTGTCGGCGAAGTGGCCCGCTATCTCAACCTTCGCGCCACCGAATGCACGGCCGCAGGCATCGCTGCCGAACGCATCACGCTCGACCCCGGTTTCGGCTTCGGCAAAACCCTTGCCCACAACACCGCGCTGATGCGCCGTCTGCCCGAACTCGCCGCCCAAACCGGCCTGCCGCTCCTAATCGGCGTTTCCCGCAAACGCATGATCGGCGAGCTGACCGGAGAAACCGATGCCGCACGCCGCGTTCACGGCAGCGTTGCCGCCGCACTGGCCGCCGCAGCCCGCGGTGCGCACATCATCCGCGTCCACGATGTCAAAGCCACGTCAGACGCGCTGAAAGTGTGGGCGGCATTGGGCGTTTGAACGGCCGATGTGAAACGGCTACGGCGGTGTATGGATTCCCGCCTGCGCGGGAATAACGAAAGTAAGCATCGGCTGAACACTCAAACACAGCCTGAGAAATAAACGTTCACAGTAATGCAGAAACTTCTTCTGCCATCATTCCCGCTTAGGTGGAAATCCGAAGAAACCCCAGAAATCTTTTTTCTTCAACAGCTTACAGAAAGCAAAACGGATTTCCGCCTGTGCGGAGATAACGGCGGATTCCGCCAATGTCTGCCTGCCCTCGAAATCCGGCGGATATGTTGTTCCCCCCCGCCGTGCCGCCTGCAAAACAATCAAGGCCGTCTGAAACGCTTTTCAGACGGCCTTGACTTCATCCGTTGCACCCTACATAAACATCCGCGCAAACGCGGTGGCCACACCGGATATGACCGCGACAACCGGCTGCATGACGATGCCGAGCACGCCCGTTGCCAGCAGGATGACGATCACCCACATTCCGTAAGGTTCGATTTTTTGAAACTGCTGCGACATTCGCGCCGGCAGGAACGTATCGACGAAACGTCCGCCGTCGAGCGGCAGGATGGGAATCATGTTCAGCGCGAAAAACACCGCGTTGATGAGAATCCCGTATTCCGACATTTTCGTCATCGGATATTGGAAATCCGCGGGCAGATACACCGCCACCACCATCATCAGCCCCCAGCCGAACGCCATCGCCAGATTCGACAGCGGCCCCGCGATGGATACGGTGCGCATGCCCAGCCTCACGTTGCGCATATTGCGCGACACCACCGGCACAGGCTTCGCCCAGCCGAACGCAAACCCCACCGTTAAGAACATCAGCAGCGGCACCACAACCGTCCCGATTAAATCGATGTGCGCAAACGGATTGAGCGTGAGCCTGCCGAGCTGTTCGGCGGTTTTGTCGCCCCAATACCGCGCCGCATAACCGTGCGCCGCTTCGTGCACGGTTATCGCCATCAGCACGGGAATCACGGCGAGTATGAGCACTTCCATATTGAAATTCTGCAAAGTGGTTTCCTTTTTTCAAGCGGCCGTCTGAAAACGGTTTTTCAGACGGCCCGGATAACTGCGGATATTTTAAAACAGATTCGCAACCGCCAAGGCGCTTTTTTTTCAGACGGCCTGAATCTGCATATAAATCATGGACAAGCCCAAGATATTGTTGAGCATATGCACGGCCACGGGATAGCGTATGTCGCGCGTTTTCAGATACACCGCGCCCAACGCCAGCCCCATCAGCGCATACATCCCTGCCCACTCGTCGATTTCGGGCAGATGCGGCAGCGCAAACAGAAGCGAAGACAACAGCAATGCCGCCGCCTGCTGCCACCGCTTGCCGAGTCTGCCGAACAGGTTGAACACCAAGCCCCTGAACAGCAGCTCTTCCGCCACCGGGGCAAACACCGCCACATACAGGATGCCGAGTATCGGGTGCAGCATTTTGACCAGCTCAATCACGATTTTCTGGTTCGGCGGCGCACCGATGTCGATGCCCGCCCACAGGAACAGCTTTTGGTACAGCACCGGCAAACATGCCATCGCAACTGCCGCCGCTGCGGAAAAACCGATTTTCCCCGCCTGCCAAAACGGTTCCCGCCGTGCAAACAGGCCGTCTGAAGACAGGGTTTTCCGGTAGCTGAAATACAGCGCGGCAAACGTGGCCGACATCATCACCGAAAATACCGCTACTGCCAACAGCAAAACCGTCCATTCCGGACTGTTGCCGAAAGATGCCACCATCCCGAGCACAATCGACGTTGCAACATACAGCAGTACGCACACCGCACACGCCGCAACCCAATATCCGATACCCGCCCGTTTCGTTTCAATCGCCATTTATTCTTTCCCGTGATTTTCAGACGGCCTGAAAATCAAACCGTTATCCGCGTCATCGGTACGCCGTCCGAACACTTCACAGCCCGAACAGCGACACATCGCCCTTGCCTTCGCGAATCAGTTCCGTACCGTCGGTCATGTCGATGACCGTGGTCGGTTCCGTTCCGCACCATCCGCCGTCGATTACCAAATCCACCGCGTGTTCCAAACGGTCGCGGATTTCGTAGGGGTCGGTCAGCGGTTCGGCATCTTCGGGCAGCATCAGCGTGCAGCTCAGCAGCGGCTCGCCCAATTCGGCCAGCAGCGCGAGCGCGGTTTTATTGTCGGGAACGCGCAGGCCGATGGTTTTGCGTTTCGGGTGCAGCGTGCGGTTGGGCACTTCTTTGGTCGCTTCCAAAATAAAGGTGTAGCTGCCGGGCGTGGCCGCTTTGAGCTGGCGGAACCGGCTGTTGTCCACTTTGGCGTATGTGCCCAACTCGCTCAAATCGGCGCACATCAGCGTCAGATGGTGTTTCAGGTCGATGCCGCGGATTTGCAGGATGCGCTCCATCGCGGATTTGTCGCCCAAACGGCAGCCGAGCGCGTAGCAGGAATCGGTGGGATAAACGACCACACCGCCGTTTCTGACGATTTCGGCGGCCTGCTTGACCAGCCGCTCCTGCGGGTTGTCGGGATGGATGGCGAAAAATTGTGCCATAACGTCTCCTTCGGTAGGGATGGTTTGATGTCGGCGCGTATTGTAAGACTTATGGACGGGAAACACAAAAAGGCCGTCTGAAAAAGGTTTCAGACGGCCTTATATCTTTAAAAACAGCCTGTTATTTCGGAATCACGCCGCAGGCCATGCGTCCGCCGCCACCGCCGAGCGTTGCGGGATGGTCGCTGTAATTATCGCCGCCTGCATGAATCATCAGCGAACGGCCTTTCAGGGATGCGATTTTCTTGATGCGCGGCGCAACCACGGGCTGAACATTGCCTTTGGCATCCACCGCCAGCGCGGGCAAATCGCCCAAATGGCCGCCGTCATCCCACGGGCCTTTGTGCGCACCGGTTTTCTTCGGATCCCAATGGCCGCCGGCCGCCAGACCCGCGGTCATTTTGCCGTCTTTTTCCTTCGCTTCGCAGCTCGGGTTTTCATGAACGTGGAAACCGTACACCCCGACCGCCAAGCCTTGCAGCTTGGGCGTAAACACCGCACCGTAGCGGCTTTGGCTGATGCGGATTTCGCCGATGGGCCGGTTGCCCTTGGCAACGTCGAGCTTCATCACGGGCACGACGATTTCCGCAGGCGCGGCATAGGCTTGGAAGGCAGCGGTGCACAACAGTGCGGCAAGCAGTTTTTTCATCTCTTTTTCCTTTTTCGGTTCGGAAGTTTATCGGATAGAACCACAGCTCTAACAGAACAGAGTGGAAGTTAACCTGTTTTCAGACGGCCTGCAAGGCGGATACGGTAAAGGCCGTCTGAAATGCCTTTTCAGACGGCCTTTCGCCGCATGATGCCGCTTTTTCCTGTTCGCGCCGACACAGCTCCTGCACGGTTTTTGCCTCTTTGCCGTTGCCGTAAAGCTTGCGCGGATTACCGCACATCCGGCAGGAACAGGGCTTGGGTACGGCAACGTGCCGCCCCAAAGGTTGGGCGCAACCGTTGCTGACGATACGGTTGCGGCGGCGGTGGTTTTTCAGACGGCCTTCATCCTAGGAAACTTTTTGATTCATACACTTGCGGATATCAACCGTGGATTCCCGCCTGCACGGGCATGACGGCGGCGGCGGCAGCACATTCAACACTGCCGTTTGCCTCAGGCCGTCTGAAAACCGTTTTATTCCGAATTGCCCAACGGATAATCCTTCGGCGCAACATAACGGCTTTTCGCGCTGTCGTAGCCGATGAGATATTTGCGGCCGCGGTAGCGTTTCTTGCCTTGCGAACCGCTCAACGCCGCTTCCACCACATACACGTCGGCAGCGGAAACCCGGTCGCGGCGGAATGTCAGTTTGGCGGACAGGTCGGTCAAGCTGCCTAAACAGTTGCGCTTGTCCTGCCCTGTGCGGTCGCTGCAATCGCCGTAGTAGCCCGCATTGTTCAAGCCCGTCCGAATCAAGCCGTCCACCACGCGGTTGCGGTTGTCGGTAAACAGATATGCCCACGCGGTGCTGTGTTCGCCCTGCGCCGTGTATCCGGTTTCGGCGGTGTAGCCCCAGTTCTGTCTGCCCGTCTGCACGAATGTCCATGCTTCCGGCTCGGGCGTTTCGCCCCACGCGCCGATTTCCTGTTTGCCGCTCATCGCGATTTTCCAGCTGCCGCCTTGTTTTTCCATGACAAACAGCTCGGCCAGACCCGTTGCAGCATGGGCGTCGTTTTTCTGCTTCTGTTCGGTGTCGTACATAAAACCGGTGTAGAGCACATAGCTGACCGTTTTGCCGTTGCGCTTGACCGTGTTGGCGGCGGCGGGTTTCATACAGTAAACGTTCGTCGTGCCGAGCCACTGGCTGCCTTTCGGCGGCGCAGCCAATTGGCAGCCTTGCGACGGCAGCGGACGGCCGTAATAGCCGTCAATCGCGGCACGCACGGCGGCATCTCCGGCAGACGGCGCGGCCTGTGCAACGGCCACGGCGAATACAAACGGCAGAATGGTTAAGCATGGTTTCATGATGTTCCTGTTGCGGTGTGTTGAAGAACAGAACCTGGGATTGCGGCACAGGCCGTCTGAAAATGGTTTTATTGCGGGTTGGCTGACTTTTTCTTCTTCGGCTCTGTATAGCCGTTTTGTTCCAGCAGTTGCCGTATCGTGCCTTTTTCCCAGCCCATACCTTGTTCCTGCCGTCTCATAAATTCGCCGCCGCCACCGGTTGACAAGCTTTCAAAATAATCCGTCATCCCGCAACCGCCGTCGGTACGGCCGACAATGTCAGCCACTTTGAAGGCATGGAGATCGTACATCCCCACCTGCGATACGGGTTTGACAGACGGATAACCTTCCAACTGCACAAAAAACGTGGCGCGTCCGGCTGCACTAGGCGGCGAACTGCCCAACATCCGCCGCAGCTTTTTTTCCGTTGCCGCATCATCAAACACCAACGGCTTGCGGTATTCTTCTTTATCGCAAGCCTGCAACAGCAAATAGCCCTGCGGTGCCTGCCAAAGCGTACCCGTTTCCCTGTAAGGCTCCGGTTTAAACGCCATCTTTTGATAGGGATTATCCGCTGCGGCGGCCAGCGATGCTGCAAACAGCGCGGCGGCACACCATAAAGGTTTTCTGTCTTTCATATCGGTTTCCTGATTTTTTAAAACAAACAGGCCGTCTGAAAATCTGTTGCGGGAATTTTCAGGCTGCTTTGTCTCTTGATTGGCATTACGGACGGTATTTGCGGCGGCGTTCCATTTCGGCCCAGTCCTGCTGCGTGAGTTTTTCAAACTGCGCTTCGGTCAGGCAACGGTTGCGTGTGCGCCATTTTCCGCTGGAGAGCATGGCTTTTTCTTCCACTTTGATGCCGTTGTTTTTGTTGCAGCCGTAGTAGGTGTCGGTGCGTTGGTAAACCTGTTGCAGGCCTTTGCCCGGGACAACACGGTAGTGTTCGGTGTAATGGATGGCCGCGCCTGATTTACCGCCGACAATCAGCAGTTTGCGTTTGTGGTCGGTTTCCGGCGTACCCATATAGTTGTGGGTCAACGCACTCAATTCATCGCTTTTAACCAATCTGCCGCCGGCGGTTTGGACGTAAATATCGCTGGTTATCGCACCGTAAGGCCCTTCCTTGCCGACGGGTACGGAGATGTCTTGCTTGCCGTCGAAGTTGAAATCATCCACGGTAACCGGATTTTCAAGCAATGCCGCGCCTCGGGCTTTGGGTGCGTCAAATTCATAAAAATCGGCAGGCAGCGCGTAAGTACGGCCGTTGATTTTGAGCTTCACGCGGCCTTCGCCCGAGCATTTTCCTTCGGCACATCCGGCAACTTCGATGCTGCCCGTCCAGCCTTTGGGCAGATTGGTCATCGGAAAAGTTTCCGCTTGGGCGGCAAACGCCGTTGCCGCCAGCAATGCTGAAAATATGGTTTGCTTCATTCTAATAATCCGTTAATTTACAGTCAGTTAAAGATTGAAAGCCAAGTAGCGGAAACTGATTGGCTGCATAAAGGCCGTCTGAAAATTTTTCAGACGGCCTGTTGTTACGTTAAACCAACTCCCCGCGCAGGCTGAAGGTAAACGCTTCGGTGATTTCCAGCTCGACCATTTGGTTAATCAAATCGGGCGTGCCGTAGAAATTCACCACACGGTTGTTGGCGGTGCGGGCTTGGAGCTGGTCGGGGTCTTTTTTGGAGATGCCTTCCACTAGACAACGCTGCACCGTGCCGAGCATGGTTTGGTTGATGCGGGCGGTTTCGGCTTCGATGACTTCGTTCAGGGCTTCCAAGCGGCGCACTTTTTCTTCGTGCGGCGTGTCGTCGGGCAAGTTGGCCGCAGGCGTACCGGGACGCGGGCTGTAAATGAACACAAAGCTCAGGTCGAAGGCGATGTCTTTCACCAGTTTCAGGGTTTGCTCAAATTCGCGTTCGGTTTCCCCGGGAAAGCCGACGATGAAGTCGCTGCTCAAACACAAATCGGGGCGGATGGCGCGCAGTTTGCGGATGATGGATTTGTATTCCAACGCGGTGTAGCCGCGTTTCATCGCGCTCAACACGCGGTCGGAGCCGCTCTGTATCGGCAGGTGCAGGTGCGAAACGAGTTTGGGCAGGTCGCGGTAGCACTCGATAATCGCGTCGCTAAATTCGCGCGGGTGGCTGGTGGTGAAGCGCATACGCTCGATGCCGGGGATTTCGTGCACGATGCGCAACAGCGTGGCGAAGTCGCAGATTTCGCCGTCGTCCATCGCGCCGCGGTAGGCGTTCACATTTTGACCCAACAGATTGATTTCTTTGACACCCTGCTGCGCCAAGCCTGCGATTTCGGTGAGCACATCGTTCAGCGGACGCGAAAACTCTTCGCCGCGCGTGTAGGGCACCACGCAGAACGAGCAGTATTTGGAACAGCCTTCCATGATGGAAACGAACGCGCTGCCACCCTCCACGCGGGCGGGCGGCAGGTGGTCGAATTTTTCGATTTCGGGAAAGGAAATATCGACTTGCGAATGACCGGTGGTTTCTTTATCGACAATCATCTGCGGCAGGCGATGCAGCGTTTGCGGGCCGAATACCACGTCCACATAAGGCGCGCGTTTGATGATGGCTTCGCCTTCCTGCGAGGCCACGCAGCCGGCCACGCCGATGATCAAATCAGGATTTTTTTCTTTGAGCGGGCGCACGCGGCCGAGGTCGGAAAACACTTTTTCCTGCGCTTTTTCGCGCACGGAGCAGGTGTTGAACAGGATAATATCGGCTTGTTCGGCTTCGGAAACCTGCTCGATGCCGCCGTGCTGTTCGGCCAAAACGGAGAGCATTTTGTCGCTGTCGTATTCGTTCATCTGGCAGCCGAAGGTGCGGATAAAGACTTTTTTCATGGTGGTGGTTCTTTCTCAGGTTGCCCGTAATTGCGGGGCTGATTTGGGTTGGGAAATGTTTCAGACGGCCCAAACAATCAGGCCGTCTGAAAATGCGCGGCGGGGTTGGCCCGCCGTGGGTTTAACGTATGGAACGCCGGCGTTACTGCGCGGTTTGGCGTTCCACGTCGCGCTTTTTGAACGCTTCGGTTTCCGCTTGGTTCAAAATCCAGATTTCGCGGATGTTGCCGCCCGCATCACGTTTCACGGCAACAGGTTTGCCCGCCTGCGCAGGCAGTTTGCCGATCACGATGTAACGGTCGTTTTCATCTTTAATCCGCACTTGGCGCGACACGGTGAATTTGGCGGCATTGCCGTCGAGCCAGCCCAAAGTGAGCACTTTCAGCCACGAGAAACCGCCGTTGCCCAACGTTACCTGAGGCAGCTGCACTTTTTGCAGCAACGCCACGTCCATGTCTTTCGGCAGCGTGCGTTCGGCGGCGGCCGCGGGCAGCGCGGCGGCCAAAATCAGCAGGGCAAGCATTTTTCGCATTTCGTTTTCCTTTATGTGTTCCGGTTGTTCGTATTATCGCGTCCGCAGGATGCGGGACGGCCGCAATTATAACACGCCTTCCCTTCCGGCTGCCTGCTGCGTGGCGGTTTGCAGGGGTACGGACATCGGATATGCGACACAAGGCCGTCTGAAATCTTTTTTCAGACGGCCTGACAACGCATCCGCCGAACCGCGCTTTCAGACGGCCTGCTGACGACCATACCGAAAAATGCTAGTATGCAAACCGTTCCAACCCGTTCACACAGACAAAGGAAAAATAATGGCAACACAAGACGAACTCAAACGCGCAGCCGCCGAAAAGGCGGTGGAATTCGTGCCCGAAAACGAATACATCGGCATCGGCACAGGCTCTACCGTCAACTTTTTCATCGAAGCACTCGGCAAAAGCGGCAAAGCAATCAAAGGGGCGGTTTCCACGTCCAAAGAAACTTCTGCTCTGCTGGCGCAATACGGCATTCCCGAAGTTGCGTTGGGCGACGTTGCCCATCTGGCGGTTTATGTGGACGGTGCAGACGAAGTGAACCATATGCTGCAAATGATCAAGGGCGGCGGCGGCGCGCTGCTGAACGAGAAAATCGTGGCGGCGGTGGCCGAAAAATTCATCTGCATTGCCGACGAGAGCAAATATGTATCACGGTTGGGCAAATTCCCGCTGCCAGTGGAAGTGATTCCGCACGCGCGTTCGGCGGTGTCGCGCAAACTGCTGGCCTTGGGCGGAGAACCCGAGCTGCGCGTCGGCTTTACCACGTTCAACGGCCATCTGATTGTGGACGTGCACGGCATCAACATCGACCGCCCCGTTACGCTCGAAGACGAAATCAACAAAATTCCGGGCGTGGTGGACAACGGCATCTTCGGCCACAATGCGGCGCACCTGTTGGTGTTGGGTACGCAGAACGGCGTGAAAGTATTGCAGCCCGGGCAGGAATAAGCCCGCCGGTTAAAAAAGGTTTTCAGGCCGTCTGAAAACCTTTTTTGCCGTATAGAACTTCTCTTCAGACGGCCGTCCTGCCTCCCCTGTTTATCCGCTACAGTCAGCCGCTCCAAGCGGCGTAACCGCACACACATCTTTTCAGACGGCCTGTTATGCTTAAGGCCGTCTGAAGTCCTGTTTTTCCGTGCATGCAAACTCATCCCCCCGCCGTCGTACACGCCGCAATGCGGCGTTATCCGTATCCGGATCGGCATTTTCCTGAACAAATACGGTTTTTCCGTTTTCAGACGGCCTGTCCCCGCCCTTGAAACCCCAATCAAAAAAGCGCAAAATGTTAACAATTTAATTTGTCTGTGTTTGGATATTGTGTTGATTGGCAACCGGCAAGACCGTTTTCTCCAAACTTCCGCCATTCCCGCGCAGGCGGGAATCCATGCTCAAAATCCGGTATCTTTTGTCAAACAAGCACTTGCGAATACCAAAGCCGGATTTCCGCCTGCGCGGGCATGACAAAAAACCCAAGTATCGACACAATCTCCACACACTACCTGCAATTTTTACGGCAAGGGCAACCACATGAGCAAACCGCTACACCCCGAAACGCTGGCCATCCGCGGCGGCAAAACGCAGACCGAGTATCTCGAACACAATCAGGCACTGTTTCTGACCAGCAGTTTCATGTGCCGCGACGCGGCGCACGGTGCGGCGCTGTTTGCCAAAGAAGTGCCGGGCTACACCTACACGCGCACGGCCAACCCGACCATCACCGCTTTCGAGCAGCGCGTGGCCGCACTCGAAGGCGCGCAGGCCGCCGCTGCGCTGGCCACGGGCATGGCTGCGATTCAGGCCGCGTTTTTCACGTTTCTGAAAACGGGCGACCATGTCGTCGCCAGCCGCAGCCTGTTCGGAACCACCGCCGGATTCATCAACAACATCGTGTCGAAATTCGGCATCGAAATCACGTTCGTGCCGCAAACCGACTTGGCCGCATGGCGCGGTGCCGTCAAAGCGAACACCAAAATGCTGTTTCTCGAAACCCCGTCCAACCCGCTCAACGAAGTGGCCGACTTACAGGCATTGGCCGGTTTGGCCCACTCCGCCGGCGCGCTGTTGGTGGTGGACAACAGCTTTATGTCGCCCGCAGGCCAACAGCCGATTGCACTCGGCGCGGATTTATCGGTGCAGTCGGCCACCAAAGCCATCGACGGCCACGGCCGCGTACACGGCGGCGTGGTGTCGGGCAGAGCGGATTTGGTCAAGGAAATCGCGCTTTACGCCAATTCCTGCGGACTGGCCTTGTCGCCGTTTAACGCATGGGTGCTGCTCAGCGGCATCGAAACGCTGTCGCTGCGCATGGAAAAACAGGGCGCAAACGCACGAAAAATCGCCGAATGGCTGCGCAAACAGCCGCAGGTGCAGGCCGTTTACTATTCCGGTTTCGCCGACCATCCGCAGGCAGAACTCGCGGCAAAACAGCAGGTATCGGGCGGCATCGTGGTGGCGTTTGAAGTGGCCGGCAAAGATGCCGCATGGAAAGTCATCGACAGCGTGCAACTGTTTTCACGCACGGCCAATCTCGGCGATGTGCGCTCCACCATTACCCATCCGTGGACAACCACCCACGGCCGCATGCCGCCCGAAGACAAATCGGCCGCCGGCATCAAAGACGGCCTGATCCGTCTTTCCGTCGGTTTGGAACATCCCGACGATTTGATTGACGATTTGGCCCAAGCGCTGGCCTGAACGTTTTCAGACGGCCCCTACGCACAGGCCGTCTGAAACCCGCATCAAAAGGAAAAAACATGAGCGAAGCAGAATTCTCCGACTGGGCGATGAAAATCGGCCTCGGCGGACTGGTAATTTTTTTGGGCTTTATCGTCTGGAATTTGGGCAAAGAATCCAAAGCAGGCAAATTCGGGATGTTCATCCTGTTTTTCGTACTCGGATTCGGCGTCTTCGGATTTTTGTTTAAGAACGTGCTGATTGAGTTTTTAAAATAAAGCCGGCAGCAAAAGGCCGTCTGAAAATGTTTTCAGACGGCCTTTTCATGACTGCGGATGCCGGAAGCAATCAGCCTTTCAATGCAGATGCTTCTTTAGCCAAGCGGGTGATGGTGTCCCAATCGCGGTTTTTAACGGCTTCTTTGGGCGTAAGCCACGAACCGCCTACGCACAATACATTGGGCAGTTTCAGGTATTCGGGCGCGGTGGACAGGCTGATGCCGCCGGTCGGACAGAACCTTACCTGCGGGAACGGGCCGTAAAGGGCTTTGAGCATTTCGCGGCCGCCGACGACTTCGGCGGGGAACAGTTTCAAAGTATCGATGCCGTGTTCAAGCGCAAGCATCAGTTCGCCCGGAGTCGCGATGCCCGGAATGACGGAAATGCTGCTTTTTTCGGCGGCTTTGGCGAAATTGATGTTGAAGCCCGGGCTGATGGCGAACACCGCGCCCGCGTCTTCCACCGCCTTGAGCTGGTCGCCGTTGGCCACCGTGCCTGCGCCGACGATGGCATTGGGTACTTCTTTTTTAATCAGCTCGATGGCTTTCAGTCCGTGCTCGGTACGCAACGTGATTTCAAGCGTGGGAATACCGCCCTCCACCAGCGCGTGTGCCAAATCGACGGCGGTGCTGATGTTGTCGATTGCCATAACGGGAACCACCGCACCGGCGGAAAGAATATCTCGTGCGTTCATGTTTACAGCCTATTCAGAAAGGTTTTAACGTTTAGTAATTTTACTACAAAAGCGGACGGCCGTTGTTTAATTTACGTCAAACAACCGTTTTTCATTCCGCCAAACGGCAAAAGGCCGTCTGAAAACCCTGTTTCAGACGGCCTTTTGCCGTTTTATACCAATCAGTCGATTTCCAATACGGGCAGCGATTTAACTGCTTCATCCACCGCTTTCACGCGAATCAGGAAATCTTCCAGTTTGGCCAGCGGCAGCGCGCTGGGGCCGTCGCATTTGGCTTGGTCGGGGTTTTCGTGCGACTCGAGAAACAGGCCGGCCAAGCGGGTTGCCATGCCTGCCAGCGCCAAATCGACCACTTGGCTGCGCCGTCCGCCCGACGCGGCCGCGCCCGCTTCGCGCTGTTGCAGAGAGTGGGTAACGTCGAAAATCACGGGTAGGTTGCCGCAGGTTTTCTTCATCACGCCGAAACCGAGCATGTCGACCACCAGGTTGTCGTAGCCGAACTGGGCGCCGCGTTCGCACAAAATCACTTGGCTGTTGCCCGCTTCGGCGAATTTTTCGACGATGTTTTTCATCTGCAGCGGGCTGAGAAACTGCGGTTTTTTCACGTTGATGACGTTGCCCGTTTTCGCCATCGCCGCCACCAGGTCGGTTTGGCGGGCGAGGAAAGCGGGGAGCTGGATAACGTCGCATACTTCGGCGACGGGCGCGCATTGGTAGGGTTCGTGCACGTCGGTAATCACGGGCACGCCGAATTCTTTTTTGACGGCGGCGAAGATTTTCAGCCCTTCGTCCAAGCCCACGCCGCGGAACGAATGAATGGAAGAGCGGTTGGCCTTGTCGAACGAAGCCTTGAACACATAGGGAATGCCGAGTTTCTGCGTAACGGCCACATAGCGTTCGCAGGCTTTCAGCGTGGAATCAAGGTCTTCCAGCACGTTGATGCCGCCGAACAGGGTAAACGGCAGTTCGTTGCCGACGGTGATGTTTTGGATTTGGATGTTCATGATGGCTCTCGCTTTGCAGGGTAAGGCCGTCTGAAAAGCGTTTCAGACGGCCTTAGGGAGTGTAGTCGGAAAGCTTGCGAAGCGGTTTTTTGAGGGAAAATCCGCAGACGCAAGGCAAAAAGCGCAGCAAGATTGGACATCTTGCGAGCATTTTTAACGCCGCAGATGCGGATTTTAACCAAAAATACCGCCGCAACGCTTTCCGACTACACTCCCTAAGGGTTTATAAAACGGTATGCGGCGGCTCGTAGCGGATGACGTCGCGGATTTTGTTGTGTTCGTCCACCAGCACCACTTTCGGTTCGTGCGCGGCGATTTCGGGTTCGGACAGCATCACATACGACATGATGATCACGATGTCGCCTTTCTGCACCAGCCGCGCGGCCGCCCCGTTCAGACACACCACGCCGCTGCCGCGCTCGCCCGCGATGGTGTAGGTTTCGAAGCGTTCGCCGTTGTTGTTGTTGACGACGGCGACTTTTTCGTTGACGCAGATGCCTGCCGCATCGAGCAGGTCTTGATCGACGGTGATGCTGCCGACGTAGTTCAAATCGGCTTCGGTAACGGCGGCGCGGTGGATTTTGCCGCCGAGTAGGGTTCGGAACATGGTTTTCTCGAAGTGTGTAAAACGGGGCGTATTGTACACCGTTTGCGGTGGATTTTTCAGACGGCCTCAGCCGCCCTGCCCCGATGCGTTCCGCAGCCATGCCAGATACGGCTTGAAACCGCGCGATACGGTTACCATCAGAATCTGCGGGCAATCGTAGCTGTGGTGCTGCCGTATCAGCTTTTCGATTTTGCCGTAGCGGTTGCGGGTGGTTTTTATGGTGATGCGGATTTCGCTGTCGGTTCGGATTTCGCCGTCCCACACATACTGGCTGCGGATTTCGTCGTACTGCACGCAGGCGGCGAGCTGTTCCGACAGCAGCAGGCCGCCGATTTTTTCGGCTTCGGCACGGTCGGGCGCGGTGGTGGTGATGATAACGGGTTTGGATGAGGGCATTTTCAGACGGCCTTTCATAAGTAATAGCGGCAACCGATGGCTTCCCGATGATGTTTTTTCAGCCCTTCTAACGGCCAAAAACCGTAAGTCGAAACAGTTTCCGTGGTTTTTGCCATGTCTTCGGGGTCGGGGATTTTATGGCTGACCTCTTTGCTCATACCGTATTTTTTTCCTGCCAATATACGCTCTTCCGGTAAAAGTTTACCCGTCATAGCTAAAGCGGACTGCTTGTCGGCCTCTTTCAAAAATGCCTTGAGTTGCGGATGTCTATCCATATCGGCAACCAGATAAATCCCGCCGCCGTTGTTTTTAACGGCCAAGTTTCGAGAGCGGACATCCATACCGTTGACGGTTTTCAACGTCATCACATAGGGCAGGCGGTATTGGCTGTAAAATGGGTTTATAGGCGCAATCTGGCGAATGCCCGACTGTTTCAGTGTCTGCTTGTCCTGCAACTCTGCAATCAGCACGGATGTCTGCATCGGTGGTGTTTTGCATTCCAGGGCGTGTTGGATGTCTTGGCGGGCAATCGGTTCGGCTTGGGCGGCAGATGCGGCAACAGCGGTCAGGAACAGCAGGGGCAATTTGGTTTTCATCTAATTTTCTTCATGACGGAAAATAACGGCGGAAAGCGGTTTTCAGACGGCCTATATGCTGATTAAGGCCGTCTGAAAAACGTTTTTACGGTTTGAAGTTTAACACCGGCCAGCCTTTTTCTGCGGCTTCGGCGGCCAGTTCGGCATCGGGGTTGACGGCGACGGGATCGGATACGGCGCGCAGCAGCGGCAGGTCGTTTTTGGAGTCGCTGTAAAAATAGACTTTGCCGTAGCTTTCCAATGTTTCACCGCGTTCGGCAAGCCATTGGTTCAGGCGGGTGATTTTGCCTTCTTTCAGGCTGGGGATGCCGGTGTAGTTGCCGGTGTAGCGGCCGTCGGCGCCGGTTTCGACTTGGGTGCCGATGATGTTGGTGATGCCGAACAGGCGGCAGATGGGAGTGATGATGAATTCGTTGGTGGATGAAATCACCAAGAGTTCGTCGCCTGCGTTGCGGTGGCTGTCGACCAGCATACGCTGCATGGGGGTGATGTAGGGCTCGATGAATTCGGCGGTGAATTCGCGGTGCATGGCGGCGAGTTCGTCTTTGCTGAAACGGGCGAGCGGGGCAAGGCTGAATTTGAGGAATGCGTCGATGTTCAGACGGCCTGCGCAGTAGTCGGCATAAAATGCGTCGCTTTTGGCTCGGGTTTCGGCTTCGTCGACTATGCCTTTCTTTATCAGGTATTCGGGCCATGAGTGGTCGGAATCGGCGTTAATCAGGGTGTTGTCGAGGTCGAAGATGGCAAGGTTTTTCATTCGGTTTCCTGTTTTAAGGTTTCGCGGACGAGCGGGAGTGTGATGCGGCGGCCGGTGGCAACGGCCTGCCGTTCGAGCGCGTCGAACAGTTTCATCAGGCTGCCGATGTCGCGGCGGCTGTGTTTCAAGAGGTAGTCGAAAATTTCGGGGGACACGGCAAGCTGGCGGGCGGCGGCGGTTTCGGCAAGGGCGGCGGCTTTTTCTTCGTCGGTAAGCGGTTTGGCTTCGTAAACGAGGCAGTAGCCCAGCCGTGTGCGCAGGTCTTCGCGGATGGCGAGCTGCTGGGGGGGATGTTCGGATGCGAGCAGCAGCAGGCCGCGGCCGCTGTTGCGGAATCGGTTGAACACGGCAAACAGCAGGGCCTGCTCTTCGCCGTTGAGCCGTTCGACTTGGTCGACGGCGAGATAGGCGGTGTCGAAGGCGGCTTCGGTTAACGGGTCTTGTCCGGCGCGGACGTAGGCGGCGGTTGCGCCTGCGGCGGTGGCCTGCGCCGCCCATGCCTGCAACAGGTGGCTTTTGCCTGCGCCTTCCGCGCCCCAAACGTACACGAACTGGCCATGCGCGGCCTGGTTCTGCAAAACGTAAACCAGCTCGGCATTGGCCGTGCCTAAGAATTTGTCGAAACCCGGATAACTGCGGGTGTCGAAGTCGAAAAGGAGTTGGTTCACGGGGATTCGGGGACGGGTTGGGAACGGGATTATTTTACGTTGAAACGGCGGGGGGCGCAGCGGTTTTGTTTTCAGACGGCCTGATGCTGCCGGTGCGCCGCTTTTGACCGCTGTCAAACAAATCCGTTTTTGCCGGTATGCTTTTTCCGCACACTTGCGCGCCGTTTCCGCCCAGATGGGCGCAGTTGGGGGCAAAGGCCGTCCGAACGCCTGTTTCTGCGGATTCGGCCCGCATGAAACCGTGCTTGTATCCGCCGGCCTTACTGTGCTAATTTACTGGTGCTTTTACTTCAAATCACCCCAACAAATCCCCGAACCGGAGAACACCATGCTGACCCAAGCCCAGCAAATCGATTTAACGCTTTACAACGTCCAAAACCAAATTCTTGCCGGCTACACCCCCGTCAAACGCGAAACGGTGGAGAAGTCGCGCGACTGGAAAAAGTTTACCGAACGGCTGCACGCCCATTTCCCCAAACTGATGTGGGAGCTGAACAATGTGTACGGCACCAACGAAGCCGTTCTGCCGATGGTGCAGCAGCTCATGCAGATGGCCTGGGAGAGTTACTCTTCGCGCAGCGCGGCGCTGAAAAAAACCGATGCCGCGCGCGAAGCCGAACCCGATTGGATGCTGTCGAACAAAATGGTCGGCGGCGTGTGTTATGTGGATTTGTTTGCAGGCGACCTGCGCGGCATCATCGACCAGATTCCCTATTTCAAAGAACTCGGCCTGACCTACCTGCACCTGATGCCGCTGTTCAAATGTCCCGAAGGCAACAGCGACGGCGGCTACGCCGTGAGCAGCTACCGCGAAGTCATGCCGCACCTGGGCAGCATTGACGACCTGCGCGACGTGATTGCCGAACTGCACAAAGCGGGCATTGCCGCCGTGGTCGATTTTATTTTCAACCACACGTCCAACGAACACGAATGGGCGCAGAAATGCGTGGCGGGCGACCCGATGTTCGACAATTTCTACTACATCTTCCCCGACCGCTGGATGCCCGACCAATACGACCGCACCCTGCGCGAAATCTTCCCCGACCAGCATCCGGGCGGTTTCTCGCAACTGCCCGACGGCCGCTGGATATGGACAACGTTCAACTCCTTCCAATGGGATTTGAATTACAGCAACCCGTGGGTATTCCGCGCCATGGCGGGCGAAATGATGTTTATCGCCAACCTCGGCGTAGACGTCCTGCGCATGGACGCCGTCGCCTTTATCTGGAAACAGATGGGCACGAGCTGCGAAAACCTGCCGCAGGCGCACGCGCTCATCCGCGCCTTCAACGCCGTGATGCGCATCGCCGCGCCTGCCGTATTCTTCAAATCCGAAGCGATTGTCCACCCCGATTTCGTCGTACAGTACATCGCCCAAAACGAATGCCAGCTTTCCTACAACCCGCTTCAGATGGCCTTGTTGTGGAACACGCTCGCCACCCGCGAAACCAACCTGCTGCAACAGGCGCTCACCTTCCGCCACAACCTGCCCGAACACACCGCATGGGTCAACTACGTCCGCTGCCACGACGACATCGGCTGGACGTTTGCCGACGAAGACTCCGCCTATTTCGGCATCCACGGCTTCAACCACCGGCAGTTCCTCAACCGTTTTTATGTCAACCGCTTCGAAGGCAGCTTCGCGCGCGGCGTACCGTTCCAGGATAACCCCGCCACAGGCGACTGCCGCATCAGCGGCACCTGCGCCTCGCTGACCGGCTTGGAACAGGGCGACCCCTATGCCGTCGCCCGCATTCTGCTGCTGCACAGCATCATCCTGAGTACGGGCGGCCTGCCGCTGATCTACCTCGGCGACGAAGTCGGCATGCTCAACGACATGAGCTATCTGAACGACCCCGACAAAAAAGACGACAGCCGCTGGGCGCACCGTCCCGCCCGCGACGAATCGCTCTACGCCCAACGCAGCAACCCCGACACCAGCGCCGGACAAATCTACCAAGGCCTGCGCCGCATGATCGAAGTCCGCCAAAACACCGACGCGCTCGGCGGCGGCGGCCTGACCATCTTCGACGCACGCAACCCGCACGTCTTGGGCTACATCCGCAACAACGCCCTGCTCGCCCTGGCCAACTTCACCGAGTCCGAGCAGACCGTTTCCGCCGTAACCCTGTCGGCCATGCCCGCCCAAGCCCGCGACCTGATAAGCGGAGCAACCATCGCGCTCGACACAGATTTGGTCTTGCAGCCCTATCAGGTGCTGTGGCTGGACATTGCCGCGTAAGGCCGTCTGAAAACGACGTTTCAACTGCCGTTTCCGTCATTCCCGTGCAGACGGGAATCCGGCTTTAAGGTTCGGAAACCTTGCCGATTCATGCGTTTGCGGATATTACCCATGGATTCCCGCCTGCGCGGGAATGACGGTACTTCGGAAACGACGGTGTTTGGTGTCATCAATGCATTCTCCGTACACCGTACACAGCCAGGAAATAAAACCGGTACAAACAGGCCGTCTGAAAAACTTTTCAGACGGCCTTAAATGCTTTTGGCTTCAGCGTTCCCGGTTTAAGCGTTTTTGTCTTTAATCGTCTCAACTTAACTTCAAAACTGTTTGTACGGTTATGCCGCCTTCGGGCGGCTAACCGTACCTACATGCCGATCCAGCGGCTGATCTGTTCCCAGTAAAACAGGCAGCCGATGGCGCATACGGCGATGCTGATGCCGGCGGCGTTGATGCCGCTGATTTTTTCTTTGAACGCCGCCGCGCCGACCAGCGTGCCGAGCACAATCACGCCGATGTTCATGCCGGCGAACACCAGCGTCGGATTTTCGGCCATAGCGCGGTGGGCGTTGATGTAGGTAACGATGTTGGCGAAATTGAGTATGCCCAGCAGGATGCCGCCGACGATGCCCTGTGCCGTCCATTTTGTCCCGCGCGATGCCAGCCAGCCGAACATCAGCACCGCTGCGAGACAGAAAGCCACGAGCAGGTTGCCGGAGAAGGCGTTGCCGCTTTTGGCGAGCTGTTTGAACAGGATGTCGATGACGCCGTAACCCGCCCACACGCCCAGCAGCAGCGCGGCGTTGGCGGCAAACCCGCCCGATTTTTTACTGCCGTCTGATTTACACAGCAGGCAGAACAGGGCGGCGAAAGCGAGTACGATGCCGATCAGGCGGCCTTCGGTGAGCTTTTCGCCGAACAGCGTGAACGACGCAATCACGGGCAGAAACAGCGACAGCCGCTGCGCCGCATCGGATTTGACGATGCCAGCGCCGTCCACCGCCCTGCCCATGATGACGAACACGCCGGGAAGCAGCACGCCCAGAGCGGCGAACAGCCACCAGGTCGGCAGGAAGGCGGCGGGGTTGTCCAAATCGGGTTTCAAAACCAGCATGGTCAGAATAATGGCGGTGATGTAGTTCACCGCCACCGCCTGTTCGACGGGAATTTTCTTTTTCCGCGCCATTTTGAGCAGCACCGACACGGCCACGCTGCACAGGATGCTGGCAATCAGGTAGTTCATGGGTTTCCTTTAATGATGTGTGCAAACGGGTTTTCAGACGGCCTTACTGCGTTTGCAGTCAGACAGGCCGTCTGAAAACAGCGGCAGACGGCCTGTCCGCCCTGCCCTGCGGCCTTACAGCCAGCCGTGGGACGAAATGGGTTTGTTGTCGTAAAACTTCACGAACCCCACCACCACACGGTAGATAAACCATACAAATACCAGCGTCAGGATAAGGAAGCCAATCAGCAGAAACATGGTCAGGGCACCGATTAAGCTGCCGATAAGCGTAATCCAAAAGGTTTTAATCAGGTACTGGATGTGGTCGAAATACGGCGTGCCGTAAAAATCGTCGCGCTTCACATAAGCTATAATCACGCCCACCAGCAGCGTCAGGCCGGTAGCGACGGATACGGCATACAGGATGTAGATGACCATCAGGTAGTCGCGCAGCTTGTCCTGCTCGGGCGGGACATCGGGGGCGGGTACGATTTCGTTGTTCATGGCATGACTCCTTGTTTGTACGGAACTTTAAATAGGGCAAATTAAAACGGTAAGGCCGTCTGAACACTCAAAATTCGGCAAAACGGCGGATCGAAAGCGGGATACGGTTTCGTTTCAGACGGCCGCCGCTGCGTTGCCGTACCGCAGCCGACACTCCTTACGCAGGCGCACACAACATCCGTACGCCGTTTCAGACGGCCACTTCGACATCCTGCGGATTCAGGCTGTCCAAAGCTGCGGGGGCGACGGCGACTAAAAAACCGCGTTTGCCGCCGTTAATGTAGATGATCTCCAAATCCCGGATGCTGCGTTCGACAAACACCGGCAGCGGCATTTTGGTGCCGAAAGGCGAAGTGCCGCCCACCAAATAACCCGTCCACTTGGCAGCCTGCTGCGGCGCGGCGGGTTCGATGTGCTTCATGCCCAATTGGCGGGCAAGGTTGCGGGTGGAAATCTGTTTGTCGCCGTGCATCAATACAATCAGCCCCTGCTTTTTATCGTTCTGCAACACGATGGTTTTGACGACGCTGTGTTCGTCCACACCCAGACACGCCGCCGAATGCGCCGTGCCGCCGCGTTCTTCGTAGGCGTAAAGGTGCGGCTCGAACGCGATGCCGTGCGCGCGCAGAAAACGCACGGCCGGGGTAACGGGGTAATCGGGTTTGCTCATGGATTTTGCACCCAAACGGTTGGCAGGCCGTCTGAAAACGTTTTTTCAGACGGCCTGTATGTTAACATAGCCACCGTTGCCATTAAAACCGAGTCCCGCCATGAACATTACCTACCACGGACAAACCCCGCGCCTTTCCGAAGCCGTCGTTGCCAACGGTTTCGTCTTCCTTTCCGGCATGGTGCCCGAAAACGGCACGGATGCCGAATCGCAAACCGCCGACGTGCTCGCGCAAATCGACCGCTGGCTGGCCGAATGCGGCTCCGACAAAGCGCACATTCTCGAAGCCACCGTTTTTCTGAGCGATATGGCCGACTACGCCGCGATGAACCGTGCGTGGGACGCATGGGTCGCCCCGAACCGCGCCCCCGCCCGTGCCTGTGTGGAAGCCCGTTTGGCCAAACCGGAATGGCGGGTGGAAATCAAAGTGTCGGCGGTACAGCGTTGAGCAAAAGCCGTTTAAATCCGACTAACCGTATGATATAAAAAGGTATCTTCCGCAACCGAAGGCCGTCTGAAAAAATAGGGCGGATGAAGCTGTGGCCGAATAAACCGTTCCCGCCGCCGGCGCATAACGGCAACCGCCGAAACTTGATTGACGAAAATACTGTGTTCGGAGATTAGAGTCGGCAGGATACGGGTTAAGACGGATTGTCCCGCTTCCGTTATTCCCGTTCAGGCGGGAATCCATGCCTGAAATCCAGTATCTTTTTTATTAAACAACTGTTTGCGAACATCACAACCGGATACCCGCCTGCGCAGAAACGGCGGAAAATTCAGCATCAACACCATATCCGAACACAACCTGTCAAAAAAACCGGCCGCCGCTGAGCCGCCGCAAAACGCTGCCGTTTCAGACGGCCCAACCCCGCAAGGAAAACTGACCATGCACACCCGTTTACCCTTTTTCAGCGTAATACAGGCATCCGGCGAAGAAGCCGCCCTGTTCCTGCACAACCAGTTGTCGAACGACATCAGCAACCTGCCCGACAACCATGCCTGCTACGCCACCTACAACACCCCCAAAGGCCGCGTGATTGCCAATATGCTGGTGCTCAAGCGCAGCGGCAGCGACATCCTGCTGCTCATGGCCGCGGATTTGGCCGAAGCCGTCGTCAAACGGCTGCGGATGTTCGTATTGCGCGCCAAAGTACAGTTCGCGCCGCTGCCCGATTACGCCGTGTCCTGCGAACTGGACGACGGTGCCGAACCGCTGCCCGCCGCAACGCCCACACTCGCGTTTGAAGCCGCGTTTTCAGACGGCGTCCACATCATCACCCTGCCGCACAAAGGCCGTCTGAAAACCGGCCCCGCCGAACTGCTCGCCCCCTACGATGCCGCTGCCGAAAACGCGTGGAACGTCCACGAAATCCGCAGCGGCTACCCGTGGATTTGCGCCGCCACCAAAGAAACCTGCGTCGCCCAAATGCTCAACCAACACACCATCGGCGGCATCCACTTCAAAAAAGGCTGCTATCCCGGCCAGGAAATCATCGCCCGCGCCCAATACCGCGGCCAAGTCAAACGCGGCCTGGCCGTGCTTTCGGGCGCATCGCTCGAAGCCGCAGGCATCGCCGTACACGCCGACGGCGACGAAGCGGGCATCCTGCTCAATACCGCCCACACGGAAAACGGCAGCATCAGCCTGGTCGTCATCAAACACGCTGCCGCCGCATCCGCCCTCACCGATGCCGACGGCAACGGGTTGCGTCAGGAAGCCCTGTTCTTCGACGCTGCCGCAGCAAACGGCTGAACATAAGGCAGATACGTTTCAGCCATCCCGTTTGCCAAAACCCCCGTTTTGACGGCATACAGCATTGCAAACCCGTTGCGACAGGCACAGAGTGACCGTTTTTCCGCCGCCGTAACGGATTTGCCGTTTTACCGTAAAGCAGCAACAAGGCCGTCTGAAAACGTTTTTCAGACGGCCTTGTTGCTGCCCCCCATCCGTCATTCCCGCGCAGGCGGGAATCCATGCCCGAATCTCACCGCCAATCGAATCACATAAAAACGGCAATCACCAAACAACCATCACACAAAACCAAACAAAGGCCGTCTGAAAAATATTCAGACGGCCTGATTACCGCTATATGCCCGTCATTCCCGCTCAGGCAGGAATTCATGCCCAAATTTCACCGCCAATCGAATCACAAAAAAACGGCAGTCATCAAACAACCATCACATAAAACCCAAACAAAGGCCGTCTGAAAACCAGTTTCAGACGGCCTTTGCACCACAGGCAACGCGTCAACGCCATTCCAACCTGATTAACCGCCACACCAGCCAACCGCCCAGTACCGCAGCCGCCAGATAAACGGTGGCGGAGATGCCGTGCCACATGCCGAACGTACCGCCGGCCAAATTAAGCAGCCAGTTGCCCTGTTGGGCTTTCAGCGCATCGATGACAGGCGTAATCAGATACTGGTTTGCGGTCAGCAGCAAAACCTGCAACAGCACGAGCTTGCCGGTGTAAGGCGGCCTGTTGCGGCGTTTCTCACTCAGCCTGCCGACCAGATACAGCAGCAGCCAAATCAGAATGCCGCCGTACGAAACGAAACCGAACAGTTCGCCCGCAATCGCGCCCGCCTGAACGCGCGGCAGTTCGCGGAATAAAACAGGAGCGGCAATATAGCCTGCGGTAATCTGCATACCGAGCCACATCGCGGCCAACATAATCGCTGTTTTGTTCATACCGTTTGTCCCTTTATCGTAAAAATCCGTTTTTGTAAGCCGGCAGATTGTATGCCATTCCCGTACATTTCTGAATGTAAATTTACCGAACGAACAAAAGGCCGTCTGAACGGTATTTACATACCCTTTCAGACGGCCTTTGATAACGGCTCGTATCAAAACAGCCGGGCAACGCCCTGCAAATCAGATGTATTCGACCGAAATAATGTCGTATTCGCGCACGCCGCCCGGTGCCTGCACTTCGGCGGTGTCCCCCTCTTCCTTGCCGATGAGCGCGCGGGCGATGGGCGAGCCGACGTAGATTTTACCGTGTTTGATGTCGGCTTCGTCTTCGCCGACGATTTGGTAGGTAACGTGTTCTTCCGTTTCCAAATCCTCAAGCGTTACCGTGCTGCCGAACACGATTTTGCCTTCGGCATGGATTTCCTGCGGGTTGATGATGTGGGCGACGGACAACTTGCGTTCCAATTCGGAAATACGGCCTTCGATAAAGCCCTGTTTCTCCTTGGCCGCTTCGTATTCGGCATTTTCCGACAAATCGCCGTGCGAACGGGCCTCGGCAATGGCTGCGATGATTTCGGGACGGGCAACGCTCTTAAGCTGCTGCAATTCGGCCTTGAGCATTTCCGCACCGCGGATGGTTAAAGGAATTTTCTGCATTTCGTTTTCTCATGACTTGCCGCCTGATGCGGCGGCGGATAAATAAAAATACAAGCCGCCAGTCTTCAAGGCGGCTTGCATCGTAAATTGTTGCGCGGGCATTATTGTAACAAAACCCCGCCGCCGCGCAAACTTCCCAAACGCATCCGGACGGTATTCTTCCAGCAACTGTTGCATCCAGGCCGTCTGAAATTTGAATCTCTGCAACAGCGTTGGAGAACGGATTCAACCTGACGCGGCGGCGTGCGTATTGTCAACCCGTTCCGCCGCATCTTCATCGGTATCAATACCGGCACATTATCCAAACACATTTCAAGCGAAAGCAAAGGCCGTCTGAATGTTTCAGACGGCCTTTGCTGCGTGTGGATACTGATTTAAAACGGGATATCGTCGTCAATATCGTCCACCGGTGCGGCCGGCGCGGCGGGGGCTTGGCGGCGTGGAGCGGCGGGAGGGGCACTCGGGGTTTCGGGCTGGTATACCGGTGCGCCTTGGTATTGCTGCGGCGCATTTTGATACTGTTGCGGGGCGTTTTGGTACGGCTGCTGTGCAGGCTGGCCGTAACCGCCTTGGTCGCCGTATTCTGCGGAGCTGCCGCCGCTGTTGCGCGAGCCGAGCATTTTCATTTCGCTGCCGATGATGTCGTAGGCGGTGCGTTCGATGCCGTCTTTACCCGTGTATTTGCGGCTTTGGATGCGGCCTTCGATGTAAACCGAGCTGCCTTTGCGCAGGTATTGCGCGGCGATTTCGGCCAAGCGGCGGTAAAGGGTGATGTTGTGCCACTCGGTTCGCTCCTGACGCTGGCCGGTGTTGCGGTCGTTCCAGGTTTCGCTGGTGGCGATGCTGAAATTGCACACGGCTTCGCCGTTGGGCATGTAGCGGGTTTCGGGGTCGCGGCCGAGATTGCCGATAAGGATGACTTTGTTTAATGATGACATCAGTTTGCTCCTGAAATGATTTGTTCGGCGGCTGTTTGGTCGAAACCTTCCTGCAACGCCTTGATGTAAACGGTTTGGCCGTCTGAACTGAATCTTACGGCCTCTATGCCTGCAACGGCGGACAGCCGCTGCCTGAGGGGTTCCTGCCTGCCTTGCCACGCCGGAGGTACGGCGAAACCGAGGTTTTTAACAGGTTGCGGGGCGGGGGCGCACGCGGCGACGAGCAGCCACAGCAGCAGCAATGCGGTACAGAAGCCGAATACGCCGCTAAAGCCGTAATGCTGGAACAGCAGTCCGCCGACGGCACCGCCGCTGAACAGCCCCACCGACTGCATGGTGTTGTACACGCCCATGGCCGTGCCTTTCAAGTCAGACGGGGCGGTTTTCGACACCATCGACGGCAGGCTGGCTTCCAATACGTTGAAACCGATAAAGTACACCGCCAGACACAGGCCGATGCTCCACAGCGAACCCAAACCTGCAAACAGGACAATCTGTGCGGCGGCTACGCAGGCGATGCCCAGCAGGAATACCTGCTTGAGTTTGTTGCGCGTTTCCCCCACGATAACCAGCGGCACCATCGCAATCAGGCCGATAACGGTGGCGGGCAGATAGACTTTCCAATGCTGGACTTTGTCCCAACCCAAATCCACCAGCGCAAACGGCAGTGCGGTAAATAGCGCCATCTGGGAAGCGTGCAGCGCGAAAATGCCGAAATCGTAACCGAGCAGGCGGCTGTCGCGCAGCACTTCGCCCATCCGCGCGGGCTGGGCTTCCGCGTCTTCATGCAGTTTCGAGATTTGCGGATTGGGCGTTGCCCAAGCCACCACGCCGATGCTGATCACGGTCAGCACGCCCGTAAGTGCGAACAGCCCGGGCACGCCGACAAGCTCGGTCAATATCGGCGCCAGCACAAGGCTCACGGAAAACGTCAGCCCGATGCTCAAACCCACCATCGACATCGCGCGGGTACGCACGCCGTCGCGGGTCAAGTCGGCCAGCAACGCCGTTACCGCCGCGCTGACCGCCCCCGCCCCCTGCACCGCGCGTGCCGCCACCAGCATTTCCAACGTATCGGCGGCAGCGGCCATAAAGCTGCCTGCGGCAAACACAATCAGGCCGAAATAAATCACCTTCTTGCGCCCGAAACGGTCGGACGCCATGCCCAGCGGCAACTGCATCAGCGCCTGCGTCAGGCCGTACATGCCCATCGCCAGCCCCACCAGCGCCTTATTGTCTGCCGCACCCGGCAGGCCGGCGGCATACAGTGCCAGCACGGGCAGCACCAGAAACATCCCCAGCATCCTGAGCGCGTATACGCCCGAGAGCGTCGTGCTGGCGCGCCATTCGGCAGGAAGCATCTGGATGCGGTTGTCTTTGGCCATGGTGTGTCGACTTTATGCGGCGGTTGCCTGTTGCGGTCATTTTCAGACGGCCTTTGTTGCGGAAAGGCCGTCTGAAAAACAGTTCGGAATCATTGTTCCGGCGGATTATACAGCACTGCCGCAAGCCGCTGATAATTTATCCTGCTCCGCCTGCGCACCTTCAAAACGGCCGCCGCTTTTCAGACGGCCATGTCCGTTTGCGTTACCCGCTTTGGTTTTCCGATGCGGAAGCGGGCCGGTTGTCATCCGGATGGCCGGACGCAGCCGCCGTTTCAGACGGCCTGTGTTTGCCCGGCAGCAGCAGGGAAAGGAGCAAACCGATGAAACCGCCGCTGAGCATGGCATTAACAATTTCACGGCCATCTGCTGTCCCCATAGCACCCACCAATATCGTCAAACCCACCATCGCCGCCGTACATGTTGTAGCACTTGCCACAACACCGCCTAAGCCGAATGCAGGACGGAGAATGCAGATTGGTAGTGCGCATAAGATAAATACAGGAAATGCATACACCATGAGATATATCCACACCAAAACCATCCAACCATCATACGAATCCAAAGAATATAGCCATATACCCACCGACAACGGCGGGGCCAACAACAGCAGCGACCATATATAGGCCGTATGCCCTCGTCTGCCGTGTTCTGTTTTTTCAGACGGCCTGTTTTGCCTGCCGTTTATATCGTTCATTCAGAATGTCTCCTCTCGGTATCTGCTTGCATGAGGCCGTCTGAAACGCTGAATATCTGTTTCAGACGGCCTTCGGTTTCGGGACGGGGCTGCCGTTTCAACTCCACTGCCACCGGTTGCGCCATGCGCCGAGCACGGCGTTGGGGTATTTGTTGCTGCCGAGGCTGCCGTTGAAACGGGCGAGCGCGCGGACGAGGTTGCCTTTTTCGACGTTGTTGTAATGGCGCAGGATGGTGCAGCCGTAACGCAGGTTGGTGCGGATGTCGAACAGGTTGTGCGAAGGCGCGCCGATGTGGTTTTTCCAAAACGGCATCACCTGCATCAGCCCGCGTGCGCCCACGCCGCTGATGGCGTATTGGCGGAAGCCGCTCTCGACTTCAATCAGGCCGAGCACCACCTGCGGGTCGAGTCCCGCGCGGCTGGCTTCGTAGTGGATGTTGATCAGCAGGCGCTCGCGTTCCGCCGCATCGGGAACGAAACGGGCCAGCCGCGACGACATATCGCGCAGCCAGCGGCGGCCGTCGGCGGGGTTGGCGAACACCAGCCGCGGCGGATTGACGTTGTTAATCGAACTGCGCATGACCGAGGCAACGTCGTCGGACAGGGTTTCTTCGCGCTGCGCGCCTGCAAGTGCGAGTTTCGGGGACAGCAGCAGCGCGCCTGAAGCAAGCAGCAGGCGGCGGCGGACGGGTGAAAATCGGTTTTCCATATTATGTATCGGCCAAATGGTTGTCGGATGTTGTTTCGTCGTTTCAGACGGCCTGAAGCCGTCTCGGGCTGCAATTATAAGGTTTCGCCTGCGGCGGATAAAGTTTCCGCCGCCCGGGAGGCGCATGACCGTTGCAATCTGCGACACCTTGGTGCGGTTCGGGGGTTTCCGCCACCGCTGCGGCGGCCCTGCGGACGGGTTTTCAGACGGCCGTCTGAAAATTTCCCGCCGCTTCTGATACATATCAGACCTTTGCGCCGCCGTAATTGTCAGCCCGAGTGCACGCGCGGTAATATGACGGCTTTTCCAACTTGCACAACGGTTTGATTATGACTGCCTCTCTGTCGAATGTTTTGGCTTCCGTCGATTTGGGTTCCAACAGCTTCCGCCTGCAAATCTGCGAAAACCACAACGGCCAGCTCAAAGTGATTGATTCGTTCAAACAGATGATGCGTTTGGCGGCCGGTTTGGACGAAGCCAAAAACCTGTCGCAGGAAGCGCAGGAACGGGCGTTGGAATGTTTGGCCAAATTCGGCGAACGGCTGCGCGGTTTTTCCGAAAAACAGGTGCGCGTGGTGGCCACCAATACGTTCCGCGTGGCGAAAAACATCGGCGAATTCATGCCCAAAGCCGAAGCTGTGCTGGGCTTTCCCATCGAAATCATCGCCGGACGCGAAGAAGCGCGGCTGATTTACACCGGCGTGGTGCACACCCTGCCGCCCAACGGTGATTCGATGCTGGTCATCGACATCGGCGGCGGTTCGACCGAATTCGTCATCGGCTCCGACTTGCAGCCCGTCATCACAGAGAGCCTGCCCTTGGGCTGCGTAACCTACAGCATGCGTTTTTTCCGGCACAAAACCGGCCAGAAAGACTTTCAGGCGGCCATCTCCGCCGCCCGCAACGAAATCCAGCGCATCAGCAAACTGATGAAGCGGCAGGGATGGGATTTCGCCGTCGGCACGTCCGGTTCGGCCAAATCCATCCGCGACGTGCTTGCCGCCGAATACCCGCAAAACGCCGACATCACGCTCGAAGGCATGAAGAAGCTGGCGGCGCGGATTGCCGACGCAGGCTCGGTGAAAAAAGCCAAATTCGACTGCCTCAAACCCGAACGCGTGGAAGTGTTCGCCGGCGGGCTGGCGGTGATGATGGCGGCGTTTGAAGAACTGGGCATCGAAAAAATGACCGTTACCGAAGCCGCCCTGCGCGACGGCGTGTTTTACGACTTCATCGGCCGCAGCCTCAACGAAGACATGCGCGACCAAACCACCGCCGAATTCCAAAAACGCTACCACGTCAGCACCAACCAGGCCGCGCGCGTGGCCGAAACCGCGCAGAAATTCATGGAAAGCCTGTGCCGCGCCGACAATACCGGCCTACAGGATCTGGCCGACTGGCAGCAATACATCGGCTGGGCAGGCCGTCTGCACGAAATCGGCGTCGATATTTCCCACACCGGCTACCACAAACACTCGGCCTATATTCTCGAACAGGCCGACATGCCCGGTTTTTCGCGCAAAGAGCAGACCGTTTTGTCGCAGCTCGTGCTGGCCCACAGGGGCGATTTGCGTAAAATGACCGACATCGTCGGCAACCGCCGCCTGATGTGGTTTGCCGTCTTGAGCCTGCGCCTGGCCGCCCTGTTCTGCCGCGCCCGCCTGCCGCTCGAACTGCCGCCGCACACCCAGCTTCGCCCCGCCGACGACGGCAAAGGCTTCGTCCTGCGCATCAACCGCGACTGGCTCGACACCCGCCCGCTGATTGCCGACGCACTGGCCTACGAAAGCGTGCAGTGGCAGAAGGCGGAAATGCCGTTTACCGTGCAGCCGCAGTAGTCCGTTTGCCGGATACCGCAAAGGCCGTCTGAAAACAGATTTCAGACGGCCTTTGCGGTTGGCCGGATTTGGATGACGCACCTATTACACAAATGCCGTCATTCCCGCGTAGAACGCAATCCGTTCGCTGTCTCGAAACGAAGGCCGTCTGAAAAAAGATTCAGACGGCCTTTGCGGTTGGCCGGATTTGGATGACGCACCTATTACACAAATGCCGTCATGCCCGCGCAGAACGCAATCCGCTTGCTGAATGTCGAAACGAAGGCCGTCTGAAAAAAAGATTCAGACGGCCTTTGCGGTTGGTCGGGTTTGCATGATACGCCTATTACATAAATGCCGTCATGCCCGCGCAGGCGGGAATCCAGTTTTCAAATTTAAGAACTCTTTTTGATTCATGCACTTGCAGATATTAACCGTAGATTCCCACCTGCGCGGGCATGACGATATTGGTATATTTTTTGCAACCATCCGCTCCGAATCTCCCACTGCTCGGCAAAACATAGCGGATTTGCGTAAACGGACGACGCTTGTCCAGCGCATCCAAAAACCAACCCGCCCCCAAACACAGGCCGTCTGAAAACAGGTTTCCGGCCGGCCGTATTTTGAAACACCGCCACAACGGCTGCATACGGTTACATCCTCACAGCCGGCCATACCCACCCTGCCGCAGTCGGATTGGAAGCCACGACAACACAGCAGCTTCCCCTGCCCTGCCGCCGTTTTCCGGCCGACAGTCCGCGATTCCCCGTTATAATCTCCCCTGTTTTCAGACGGCCTTCATCCCGATATGCCCCGCCACCGCCTGCCCGTACGGGCAATCCTTATCCTGCTGATTACTGCCGCGGCAGCCGCGTTCCTGCTGTTGTGCAAGCCGGAACAACCGCCGCTGCCGCTGCCCGATGCCGCGCTGCTGCGCGAAGGCGACTGGGTTTTCCGCAGCGGCACATCCGCCGACAGCCGCTTGATCAAAACCCTGAGCCGCAGCCCGTATTCCCATATCGGCATACTCGTTGCCGTCCGCCCGCAACCCGTCGTCGCCCATGCGACCACCGACGACGACCCCGAACGCCCCAACCGGGTTCTGCTCACGCCGCTGGCCGATTTCGCCGCTGCAGACCGTGCCGACGGCATCGCCGTTGCCCGTGCGCGCTTCCTGACACCCGAACAGGCCGCCGCCGCCGCGCGCCACGCAAAAGCACAGGCGGGCCGGGCATTCGTGCTGACCGCCCGCCACCAAAACCCGTTTTACTGCACCACCCTGATTGCCGATGCCGTCCACAGCCAACACCCTGCCTTCGCCCCGAAATGGCAGCATCTCGACATCGCCCTGTACCGCGGCGATTATCTGTTCCCCGAAGCCTTCGCCCACGAAAACATCGAATGGATCTACCGAACACCGGCCAAACCGTAACCCCCTGCCTGCCCCGCAACAGGCCGTCTGAAAACGGAAGCGCAACATGTATCTCGACAACATCCTTCCTTTCGCCCACAAACTGCTCAAAGCCCGCATCCGGCAGGGCGATACCGTGCTCGACGGCACGGCGGGCAACGGCCACGACACGCTGCTGCTGGCGCAATGCACCGGCGCAGGCGGCACAGTTTGGGCATTCGACATCCAACCCGCCGCCATCGCCGCCACCCGCGCACGGCTCGAAACAGCGGGCGCGGCGGCACAAGTGCGGTTGGTCTGCGCCGGACACGAAACGCTGGCCGCACACGTTTGCGAACCGCTCGCCGCCGCCGTGTTCAACTTCGGCTGGCTGCCCGGCGGCGACAAAACCCTGACCACCCGAACCGATACCAGCCTGACCGCGCTCGATGCCGCACTCCGCCTGCTCGCCCCCGACGGCCTGCTGCTCGCCGCACTCTACCCCGGCCACGAAGCGGGACAACACGAAGCCGCCGCCGTTTCCGCATGGGCGGCATCCCTGCCGCAGCAGCGGTTTGCCGTGTTGGAATACCGTTTCACCAACCGCCGCAACCGCCCGCCGTTCCTGCTTGCCGTCGAACGTCTCGACGGCTGGCCAAACGGCAACGACCGGCCAAACGGGATCTGAACCCTAACCTGCCATTGCCCGTGCGCATGGGCGCGAAACGGCAAAGGCCGTCTGAAAAGTTTTTCAGACGGCCTTG
>NZ_JBHCJY010000018.1:0-129021 GCF_041804105.1 Neisseria sp. | reverse complement strand
GTGGAGATGGCGATGCCGAATTCTTTTGCGGCTCTACGAATCGTCCATCCTTGACGGAGTTTTTTGAGCACGAGTTGTTTGAAGTCTTGTGAATAGGCCATGGTGGAATTGTATCGAATAATATGTTTATTTGCTATACATAGGATTTGGCTTTTTACATCATCCGTACGGTGATGCCGCTTGCTGCGGCCAACCGTACCTGCTGATCCAATGTACCCAACCGATTTGTGAAGTTGGGGCTGTCGGATAACACCGATAGAAAATATATTGCCCATCCCTGCCGTCATTCCCGCGCAGGCGGGAATCCACGGCAAAAAATAGGAAGCCGTTTGTTATTCAGTAGGTTACCAAGGCCGAGCATGGATTCCCGCCTGCGCGGCAAGGACGAAAAGGTGAAAATTTTCGCATCTTGTTGCTCCGGTTTATCCGTAAAGACAAAAATACAGAGGCCGTCTGAAAAATGTTTTCAGACGGCCTGTGATGCGCTCGACCGCTTACAGCACTTTTACGATGCTTTCGCAGAGATAATCAATGTTGTCGTCGGTCAGCCCCGCCACATTGATGCGGCCGGAGCGCACGGCATAGATGGCGAATTCGTTTTTCAGACGGTCAACCTGTTCCGGCGTTAAACCGCTGAACGAAAACATGCCGTTCTGTTCGGTAATGAAACCGAAATCCTGCGTTGCGCCTTTGGCTTTGAGCGTGTCGACGAATTTTTGGCGCATGGTTTTGATCCGGTTGCGCATTTCGTCGAGTTCGTTTTGCCATTGCGCTTTCAGTTGCGCGTCTTTCAATACCAAGGCAACGGTTGCGCCGCCGTGTGAGGCGGGGTTGGAGTAGAGCGTGCGGATGATGGTTTTGACTTGGCTGAATGCGCGGCCGGCGGTTTCTTCGTTTTCAGCGACAACGGTAAACGCGCCGACGCGTTCGTTATACATGCCGAAGTTTTTGGAATACGAGCTGGCCACCAGCAGTTCTTTGTTGAGTTCGGCAAACGCGCGCAGGCCGTAGGCATCGGCTTCGAGGCCGTTGCCGAAGCCTTGGTAGGCGAAGTCGAACAGCGGCAGCCAGCCTTTTTCGGCCGACATTTTGGCCAGCGTGTCCCATTGTTCGGGCGTGGGGTCGATGCCGGTGGGGTTGTGGCAGCAGCCGTGCAGCAGCACGATGTCGCCTTGTTCCGCCTGTGCCAAATCTTCAATCAGGCCGTCCCAATCCAAGGCGTGGCGTTCGGCATCGTAGTAGCGGTAGTCGCGGATGTTGATGCCGACGGCTTTGAAGATGGCATTGTGGTTGGGCCAGGTGGGGTTGGAAATCCATACGTTCTTCGCGGCGGTTTGGCGTTTGGCGAATTCGGCGGCGATGCGCAGAGCACCCGTTCCGCCGAGGCTCTGTGCGGTTTTTGCGCGTTTGGAAACAACGATTTCGTGGTTTTCTCCGAAGAGCAGGTATTGTGTTTGCGCGTTGTATTCGGCCACGCCGTCGATGGTCAGGTAGTTTTTGGTGTTTTCCGTTTCCAGCAGGCGTTTTTCAGCTTCTTTGACGGCTTTGACAATCGGTGTGTTGCCCGCTGCGTCTTTGTAGACGCCGATGCCGAGGTTGACTTTTTCCGAACGGGTTTCGGCTTTGAACGCTTCGCCCAAACCTAAAATCGGGTCGGCAGGGGCAGCTTCGATGTGGTTGAAAAACATGGTGTATTCTTTCTGGAATCGTGTAGGAACAATGTCGGCAATTTTACGCTTTTTAACGGGGATTGGATACGGGGTTGCATCAAACAATCAGGCCGTCTGAAAAATATTTTTTCAGACGGCCCGGGCGTGGAAGAAACGGGCAGTGCAGGTTTTCGGCTGTAAAATAACGGAAGGTATGGTGTTTGGAGATATATTTTCCGATTGTTGCGGTGATGGCGGAAAGGGCTTCCGGAACAATAAGGCATGGTGCTAGATGCAAAATAAACATATGTTTTTCAATGTATTGGAGGCAATTCAAATAAAACCTGAGTAAATTAGAAAAATCTTATTTTTTGCTATGGAAAAGTTTATTATAATATCAGCCGTCCACAACCATTTTCAGACGGCCTGTAAGGATTATCCGGATGCTGCTCGCGCTTTCTCTCAGTGATTTTGTTATCGTCGAACAACTCAACCTTGATTTCCAAACCGGTTTTACCGTGCTCACGGGCGAAACCGGTGCGGGTAAATCCATTACGCTCGATGCCATCGGATTGCTGTTGGGCGACAAGGCCGATTACAGCCAAGTGCGGACAGGCGCAAAAGAAGCGCGCCTGTCCGCTCTGTTCGACATCGCCGCGCTGCCCGATTTGCAGCAGAGCCTGCGCGAACAGGGCCTGCTGGAAGAAGGCGCGGAAGAGTTGAACATCCGCCGTGTCATCGATGCTAAAGGCAAAAGCCGCAGCTTCATCAACAATCAGGCCGCAACACTCGCGCAGCTTAAAGCCGTGGGCGAGCAGTTGATAGACATCCACGGCCAAAACGCCCACCACTCGCTCAATCAGGAAGCTGCACAACGCCATCTTTTGGATGCGTTTGCCGGAATGCTACCGCAGGCTGCCGAAGTCAAAAAACGGTATCAAGACTGGACTGCCGCCAAAAAAGCCCTGCACGACGCGCAAACCCAAGCAGATACGCTCAATATCGAGCGGGAACGTTTGGAATGGCAGTTGAACGAATTGTCGCAAACCGAACCCAAAAACGGCGAATGGGAAGCCCTGAGCCAAAGCCACGATACGCTCGCTCATGCCGCCGAACTGCTGCAAACCGCCGAAGAAGTAGGCGAAGCCATCGACGGCGACAACGGTCTGCAACGCCAAATTTACCGTTGCCAGAAAATGCTGACCAACCTGCAAAACATCGAGCCGCGTTTCGCCGAAAGTCTCAACCTGCTGGCCAGCATCGAAGCCGAACTGGGCGAAATCAGCAGCAATATGCGCGACGCGGCAGGCCGTGCCGACATCAATCCCAATGAGCTGGCCGCACAGGAAGAGCGGATGTCCGAACTGATGGGCATGGCGCGCAAATACCGTATCGAACCGCAAGAGTTGCCCGCCAAACTCGAAGACATCCGTCAAAGTCTCGACAATCTCAATGCCGCCGCCGATTTGGAAGTGCTCGGGGCAGCCGTTGCCCATTGCGAAGCGGAATATATGGAAGCCGCCCGAATTCTGTCCGATGCGCGCCGCGAAGCTGCAGTAAGACTGTCGTCCGAAACCGCTGCCCATATGCAGCATTTGGCCATGAAAGGCGCACAATTCCATATCGAGCTGCTGCCCGCCGCACCGAACGCGCACGGCTTGGAGCAGGTGCAGTACCAAGTAGCCGCCAACAAAGGCAGCCCGCTGCGCCCCCTGAGCAAAACCGCATCGGGCGGCGAACTCGCCCGCATCAGCCTTGCCATCCAAGTCGTTACCAGCCAATACACCCAAGTACCCACCCTGATTTTCGACGAAGTCGACACAGGCATCGGCGGAGGCGTGGCCGAAACCGTCGGAAAAGCCTTGCGCGCATTAGGCAAAGCACATCAAGTGCTTGCCGTAACACACCTACCCCAAGTCGCCGCCTGCGGCGAAAACCATTGGAAAGTACACAAACACAGCGAAGGCAGTCAAACCGTCAGCGAAATCAGCGTACTGGAAGGCAATGCCCGTACCGAAGAAATCGCCCGTATGCTCGGCGGAGAAACCATTACCGACACCACCCGCAGCCATGCCGCGGAATTGTTGGGGATGATTGCTGTGTGATGAAAATAAGATTGGTTGAATAGTTGGAGTTGTGTTTAAGTTCATTTGGGAAAAGGGCCAATGATGCAAATTGGTCTTAAATGTCAGGTAAGAAAGCAGGTTATTTGGTATTTGTAACAGTGGCAGTATTCTTGTTGGATGATTATGTTTTAAGATTACCAATGAAACTATAATATCTTGAAATTTAAGATAAAGGCCGTATGAAAAACATTTTTCAGACGGCCTTTACGGTAAGGAGATTGGAGATTGCGTTTTTACTGTGATTTTTTGGGCAGGACGAAGTGCATTTTCAAACCGTTGGGTTTGATGTTGTCGGCGCTGATTTTGCCGCCGTGCTGTTCGATGATGTGCTGGGTCAGCGCGAGGCCCAGGCCTGTGCCGGGTTTGTGGGCGCTGCTGTCTGCACGGTAGAAGGCGGTAAAGATGTGGGGGAGTTGGTTTTCGTCGACTCCGGGGCCGTTGTCGGTAACGTCTATCAGCCAGTTTTTTTGGTCTTGCGAAAGTTTGACCTTGATGGTGCTACCTTCGGGGCTGTAGTTCATGGCGTTGCGGATGACGTTGTCGACGGCACGGTAGAGGTAGCTTTCGTTGGCGGCGAGGATAGCGTTTTCGGGGACTTTGCCGGTATCGAGGGTAACCTGCTGTTTGTTTTGGATGGCGACGGCCTGGCTGTCTTCGATGAGTTGGGTCAGAAAGGGGACTAGGGCGAGGTTTTCTTTTTCCAGCGGCATGTTGGAGGTTTCGAGCCGCGACAGGGTCAGCAGTTCGCCGACGAGGGTGTCCATGCGAACGAGTTCGCCTTCGAGACGTTTGAGGTATTGTTCCTGCTTTTGCGGTTGTGCCTGAACCAGGCCGAGAATGGCCTGCATGCGGGCGAGGGGAGAGCGCATTTCGTGGGAAACGTGGTGCAGCAGGTGGCGTTCTTTGGCGACGAGTTTTTGCAGCTGCTGCGCCATTTTGTCGAATTGGTAGGCCAGGTGGGAAAGTTCGTCGTCTCGGCCTTCCATCTGTTGGGCGATGCGGGTTTCAAGCTCGCCGACGGCAAGGCGGTTCATGCCGTTGCCGAGGATGCGGATGGGTTTGGTGATGTTGTTGGTCAGGATATAGGCCATCAGTAGGCCGACGAGGATGATGAAGGAGAGGATGATGAATTCGTGCCAAATCGGTGCGAGTTGCAGGCCGGGGATGTAGAGCGGGCTGGGGACGCGCTGAATCTGCTGGTTGTCCCAGCCTTTGATGAAGAAGATGTATTCTTCGCCCCAGCGGTCGAATTCGACGTGGACGAGTTCGGATTCGGGGTTGGCGGCGGCGTATTCTCGTGCGTCGTTGATGGCGGTGCTGTCGATTTTTCGGCCTAGGATGTCTTCTTCTTCGTCGCCTGTGATGACGAAGATGTTGCGGGAAACGGGGTTGTCTTTCCACTCGTTGAGGATTTCGCGCGCACCGGTGTCGCCCCTTGCTTTAAAGGCGGAGATGATGCTGGCCATCAGCGTGGTTTCGATGGTGCGGCGTTGTTTGAACTGGTTTTCGGCCAGCGTGTTCTGCACGAGCCAGAAAGAGAAACTCGCCACGAAGATGGCCAGAATGATGACGGCGCAAAACGTAGCGAAGATGCGTTGGAAAAGTTTCATTCAGCAGTTGCCTGTTGGGACTGTCGACAGGGTGGAAGTGTACCGTTTCTGCGGCGTTTTGCCCATAGCCGGAAAGGGTGGTCAGGGTTGTCTAAGGCCGTCTGAAAAACGGACACCCGCCGATTTGAGTGCCATCGGCGGGTGTGTTTTTTGTCGGCGGGCAATCAGTTTTTCACAAACAGATAGCCCAAACCGCGCACGGTCTGAATCAGCGATGCGTCGCCGAGTTTGTGGCGGATGCTGGAAATGTGTACGTCGATGCTGCGGTCGAACTTGGCCAGCTTGCGGTCGAGTGCTTCGACGGACAGGGTTTCTTTGCTCACAACCTGTCCGGCGTGGCGCATCAATACTTCCAGCAGGTTGAATTCGGTGCTGGTCAGCTCGAGGGGCTGGTCTTTGATTGAGGCTTGGCGTTTGGCGGGGTAGAGCACTACGTCGCTGACGGAAATGCTGTTGGGCGCATTGGTCTGTTCGCCGGAGCGTTGGGCGCGGCGCAGGATGGCGTTGATGCGCGCCAAGAGTTCGCGCGGGGTACAGGGTTTGGGAACGTAGTCGTCGGCACCCATTTCGAGACCGATGATGCGGTCGATGTCGTCGCCTTTGGCGGTCAGCATAATCACGGGGACGGCGCTGCTTTGGCTGCGCACGCTTTTCAAAACATCCAGTCCGTTCATTTTCGGCATCATGGAATCCAGAATCACAACGTCGTATTGGCCGGTCAGGATTTCGGTTACGCCGGCTTCGCCGTCGGGCACGCTGTGGACGTTGAGACCTTCCGCGGTCAGATATTCGGTAAGGAGTTCGGTTAACAGTGCATCGTCGTCTACCAGTAATACTCGGCTCATGTGTCGTTTCCTTTTTAGGTTGCTTGTGCTGTTTATGCAGCACGCGTGATGTTGCGAATCTTAACATGCAAAACGCTTCGGCTGATAGCGGGTGAATCGGTGCTTTTTCGCTTTTTTGCAATGAAAGCAACGGTCTTTACATTTGTCGAGGCGGGTTTCAGACGGCCTGTCTGCGGGTGTTTTTGATGATTTTGCAACGCTTTTTCCACAGCGGATGCCGTCTGAAAAACAGGAACGGCCGCTGCATTGTTCGGTGGCTGAGAAAGGTTTCAGGCCGTCTGAAAAACATTTTCAGACGGCCTGATGTTGGATCGGAAACCCGTTTCCGATGTTGCGTTACGACTGCGGGCAGGTGATGTTTTTGTTGATTTTTTTGAACAGTTCGCCGTATTGCTTGTGCAGCAGCGCGCATTGGACGTAGGCATCGGGCAGCAACGGCTGAAGTTCGGGCCGTTCTTTGGCTTTTTGCACGTAAAACGAGAGCTGGTGCGGGTAGTAGCGGTATACGGCGTGCATCCAGCGGATGCCTTCTTCGGTTTGCCCGCGTCGGAAACGGTAGATGCCGACTTGGTGGGCGTTGGCGTAGGGACGGAACACCAGGGCTTCCAGCGCAGCCTGCTCCGCCCACGGGTCGATTTTGTCGCCGGTGGTGTTGTAGTGGCTGATGCCTGCGAGTTGGGCGTAGTAGCGCAGCATCGGTTCGTCGCGGGCGATGCGTTTGAGGCCTTCGTTTTTCAGCAGGATGTCGGCGGCGGTATCGGTTTTGGGACGGCGGTTGAAGTCGGTGAGTTCGGTGTAAGCCCAGCCGAGCCGGACGATGCCGGCGGCGAGCATGAGGGACAACGTCGCTCCTGCGTAGTGCCGCCAATTTTGCCGCAACAGGCCGTCTGAAAGGTCGGTTTCGCGGGCGGGCGAAAGCGACATCATGAGGGCGAACGGTACGAGGAAATAGATGTACCAAAACGGATATTCGAGCATGCTGTGGCACAGCGATACGGCCATCATGGCCAGCAGCAGCAGCGAGGCTTCGCTGCGCGGGCGGGAAAACAGCCGCCAAATCGCGGCAAGATAGCCGCCAACGACCAACAGCGTGCCGGCCAGCCCCATTTCGGCCAGCAGGTTGAGGATGATGTTGTGGGAATGGGTGAACAATACGTTGAGGATATTGTTGTTGAGCATCGGTTCTTGGGCGTTGAGCAGGAAACTTTGCAGCGCGAAGCTGTTCCAGCCGTGTCCCCAGACGGGGGCCGTCTGAAAAATCTTCCATGCGCGCACCCATTCGATGTTGCGTGCGGAGCCTTCAAAGCTGCTGCTGCCTGCGCGTTCGACCGCGGTGTCGTACTGTACGCCCGCAAACCAGTCGAGAATGTGGCCGATGCCGAACTGTACCACCGCCGCCGCCGCCAGCATGAACAACACCGTCAGCACCATGCGGTTGCTGCTGCGTCCGGCCATCAGCCGCCACACGGGCAAAATCAGGCCGATGCCGACGATATAGCCCAGAATCGTGCGCGAGCTGACCAAGCCCAGTGATACGGTGAGCGCCAAAACCAGCAGCACGCCCGCCCAGTTCGGCACGCGGCGCACCGCCCACAGATAGGATGCCGCCAAAACGCCCCACATCAGGTAGTGTCCCAAATGGTTGCGCTGGCCGAGCTGGCCGCTGATTTGGCGCAGGCCGCTGTAAGCGACGGTGTGGTTGAACGGCCACACGGTTGCCCAGCCGGTAAACTGGAGCAGCACCACAAACGCCTGAATCAGCGCGCCGATAACGAGCGCCCAGGCAAACACGCTGACCACGCGTTCCTGTCCGACCTGTGCAATCCAGCTGCGGCACGCCCATGCGGCGAGTGCGAGAATCACAAAAGTCCACACCACCATGTCGTTCAGGCCGGGGTAAGTCAGGTTCATCAGCCGCGCCTGGAGCCACCAGAAGGCCGCCAGTATCAGGAAATACATCCCCGTTGCCGGAAAGCGCGCTTTCAGACGGCCTTCGGTTGCCGTGAAAAACACCAAACCGGCCGCACCGAGCAGCGACCCCGCTTCCAGATAAAAACTCGACAGGGGGCCGACGCGGTAGAGCGACACAAACGGCGCCACGCATACCCAGATAAAGAAAAACCACAGCGGCCACAGATCCATATCCCAAACCCGTCCGCGCCCGTTATCGGCAAACATACGCTCAAACACCTTTGGCAGCCTTTCTTGCCTGCTTTACAAAAGCCAGACACGAAACAAAAAACACCGAACTGCACAGCAACGCCGCCGCTGCGCACCAACGGCTCGCAACCGAGGCATCAAACAGCCGCATCACCGCTTCGGCAAAATAAATCAGGATGAACATCGAACAATACTGGAACGTATAAACCCGCCCTTTGAAAATGCCGCGCAGCGGCAGGCACAGCGGCAACGCCTTCAGCGCCAGCCACGAACCGCCTTCGCGCAGCGGCGCAATCCACAGCTCCCACGACAGGCTCACGGCAATCAGCAGCAGCAGGCTTGCAACCGCTGCGGTATGCGGCAGGGAAAAACGTTTGTCGTTTGTCATGATCGGTATTCCATTCGGACAGGCCGTCTGAAAACACAGTATTCAGACGGCCTGTTTCGGATTTGGTTTCAAAAAAACGGTTTCGGGACAGGTTAAAAAAGGTTTGCGGCTTGATATATCGGGAAAATCCGTTTGCATTGCAGCCGTTCCGTTTTTTGCGGTGCGCAGGCTTATGGCGGGTAAAACGGCAACGGCGGTGCGGTATTTCCCGCTGTGCCGACATATCATCCAAACGCGGCGGTCATGTTCCGAAACCGAATATCGGGCATTGCACCAAGCGCGCAGATTTGTCCGCTTTGTCTGTACGCAATGCTGCTGCGCGGCGCATTTTTATGCGCGGTGTTCGGATAATGCGTTGGCAGGAAGCGTTATGCCTGCGTGGAACGAATCTGGTTCTGAATTTAAAAAACGGTTTTTATTCATCCGGTTGCGAATGTGTGCCATAGATTCCCGCCAGCAGGGGAATGACGGTTGTGAGCGGCAGCTTGCAAATCAACACCCATACAACATACAGCCTTTTATGTTCAGGCCGTCTGAAAACCGTTTTCAGACGGCCTGCACCCTTAAATTAAGGCAGTCAGCGGTCTGCGTATCCGTCGGGATGGCGGGAGTGCCAGGCCCAGGCCGATTCGATGATTTTCTCGATGTTGTCGAACTCGGGTTTCCAGCCCAAAACTTCGCGTGCCTTGTCGGACGCGGCAATCAGCGTATCCGGGTCTCCCGCGCGGCGCGGGGCGAATTCGGCGGGGATTTCCTTTCCGGTAACTTTCCTTGCCGCTTCAAGCATTTGCAGGTTGGAAAAACCGGTGGACGAACCGAGGTTGAACGCGCCCGATTCGTTGCCGCCGCGCAGGTAGTCCACGGCCAGAATATGCGCGTCGGCCAAGTCGAACGGATGCACATAATCGCGCACATTGGTGCCGTCGGGCGTGTTGTAGTCGTCGCCGAAAATCATCAGTTTGTCGCGTTTGCCCTGCGCCACCTGCAGGATAATCGGCAGCAGGTGCGTTTCCGGATGGTGATCTTCGCCGATGGAACCGTCGGGTTTTGCGCCGGCCACGTTGAAATAGCGCAAGGCCACGAATTTGATGCCGTAGGCCGCGTCGCACCAGCGCATCACGGTTTCCATCATCAGCTTGCTTTCGCCGTAGGGGTTGATGGGTTTCTGCGGGTCGTCTTCGCGGATGGGCATGCGTTCGGGAATGCCGTATGTAGCGGCGGTGGACGAAAACACGATGCGCTTCACGCCGCATTCGTTCATCACTTCCAGCAGGCTGATCATGCCTGCGGTATTGTTGTCGAAATATTTCAACGGCTCGGCCATCGATTCGCCCACCAGCGAATAGGCGGCGAAATGGATGACCGCATCGATGTCGGGATGGGTTTGGAATATTTTGCGCATAAAGGCTTTGTCGGCCAAATCGCCTTCGTAGAACACGGCATCGGGATGTACCGCGGCACGGTGGCCGGTAACGAGATTGTCGGCGACGACGACTTTTTCCCTGCCGCTGTCGATTAAGCGGTCAACCATGTGCGAACCGATGTAGCCGGCTCCGCCCAATACCAATACGGTCATTGTTGTTCCTTTCTTCTTGGTTGTGTGTGGAGGTCGTGTTGACGGCATACGGGTTAAAACGGATTTCTCCGGTTTCCGTCATTCCCGCGCGGGCGGGAATCTATCTTCGGTATTTGCAAGTGCTTGTTTGAAATAAAAGTACCGGATTCCAAATATGGCTTCCCGCCTGCGCGGAAATGACGGAAAAACCAGGCATCAACCCAATATCCGCACAGCCTTTCTTTATTTGATTTGCGGTTGGTGTTTGAGGCCGTCTGAATGCAGCGCAACCTTTTCAGACGGCCCGGATGTTTTACGGTTGGTTTTCCGGCGGCGCATCCGTTTCTTTTTCAACCGGTTTCACGAACCGGCAGCATTGTAATCCCGCTTCGTAAAGCACAATCAGCGGCACGGCGAGCAGGATTTGGGAAATCACGTCGGGCGGGGTAACGACGGCGGCGATGACGAATGCGCCGACAATCACATAGGGCCGCGCGGCTTTGAGCTGTTCGGGCGAAACGATGCCCATGCGTGCCAGCAGGACGACGACGACGGGTACTTCGAATGTCATGCCGAAGGCGACGAACATGCCCAAGATAAACGACAGGTATTTGTCGATGTCGGTGGCCATGCTTACCCCTGAGGGGGTAACGCCGGCGAGAAACTGGAACATCACGGGGAAAACGAGGTAGTAGGCGAACGCCATGCCGCAGACGAACAGTGTCAGGCTGGACAGTACCAGCGGCGTGATGAGCCGTTTTTCGTTTTGGTAGAGCGCGGGGGCAACGAACGCCCACACCTGATAGAGCGTATGCGGCAGCGAAAGTAGAAACGCCGCCATCAGCGTTACCTTTACCGGCACGAAAAACGGCGCGATGACGTCGGTGGCAATCATGCTGGTGTCTTTGGGCAGACTGGCCATCAGCGGTTTTGCAGCGAACGAGTAAAGTTCCTGTGCAAACGGCATCAGGCCGAGAAAGCAGACGAGGATGCCCGCGGCGGCCCATACGGTGCGGCGGCGCAGTTCGAGCAGGTGCTCGATGAGCGGCTGGGTGTTTTGCTGTAATTCTTCTGACACCGTTTACTCACTTTTTACGGATGCGCAGTTTGGGCGCGGGGCGGTGTTTCGGGCGCATGTCGCGCTTGCGCTGCATGGCCTGTTTGCGCAGCGAGGCCGTCTGAAAAACGGGCGTGCCCGCTTCGGGAAAAACGCCGTGCTCTTCGTAAACCGTCGGCGCAATCTGCGGGGCGGCGGCTTGGGTCAGGTAGGCTTTCCACGGATCGGGTTCGTCGGCGGCGGCTTCGGGCAGCGGGGCGGACAGGTTTTCAGACGGCAGTCCGGCAATGCGGCTGTGCGGTTCCGCCCCGTCTGCATCGCTACTGCCGGGCAGGGGGTTGCCGGCTTCGTCTTTGCCGAAATCGGCGGGCGTACGCATTTCGGGCAGGCGTTCCCAAGGTTTGAGGCCGTCTGAAATGTCGTTCAGATTCTGCTGCACGCCTTTGCCTGCTTCGTTCAGGCCGTCTTTGACCTGCTGCGCCGCCGTTTCGAATTCCTGTTTGGCTTTGCGCAGCTCTTCCAGCTCGGCCTGTTCGTTCAGCTCCTGTTTGACGTTGGCCACCAGCCGCTGGATTTTGCCGACAAACTGTCCGGCCATCCGCGCGGCGGCAGGCAGCCTTTCGGGGCCGAGCACCACCAGTGCGACGGCCGCCACCAGCAGCAATTCGCTGAAACCGAAATCAAACATGGCTTAAGCCGTTTTGTCTTCGTCTTTTTTATGTTCGATGATTTCGCCGTCTTTCTTGGCAGGTTCGCCGCCTTCGTTCAAACCCTGTTTGAAGTCGTGCACCGCACCGCCCAAGTCTTTACCGACATTGCGCAGTTTTTTCGTGCCGAACACGAGGACGACGATCAGCAATACGACGAGCCAGTGCCAAATGGAAAAGCTGCCCATGGTTTTATTCCTTTTTCAGTAGTTTGTTCGGGGTTTCAGACGGCGTTTCAGGCCGTCTGAAACCGATGTTCGGGTTGTGGCCGGCAAGCCTGTTCTGAAAATATTCAGGCAGGCGTGCCCATGATGTGGATGTGCAGGTGGAACACTTCCTGTCCGCCGCCTTTGCCTGTGTTGACCAAGGTTTTGAAGCCGCCGGTCAAGCCGTGTTCTGCGGCGATTTGCGGTACTTTCAGCATCATCCGTCCGAGCAGGCCTTCGTGTTCGGGCGCGGCGTGTGCAAGCGAATCGAAATGCGTTTTCGGAATCAGCAGCAGATGCACCGGAGCGGCGGGGCGGATGTCTTTGAAACAGAGCATTTCGCCGTCTTCGTATACCGCGTTTGCGGGGATTTCTCCGGCGGCGATTTTGCAGAAGATGCAGTCGGTCATGGCGGGTGTCCTTAATGAAAGGCCGTCTGAAAAGCGGGAGCCGGTATCCGCATTTCGGCGTTCGGATCATAGGCCGTCAAGTCTCAAGGAGGTGTCGGGAGGCGGACGGCTTGGCCGAGCCCCCGATATGCCTGACGACAGCGCAGCCGTTTTCAAAAACACGTCAGGCGGTTTTCAGACGGCGTGTTTGGGGGTAAATCCGTTGCGGGGCGGTTTTCAGACGGCCTGAATCTTTATACAAAACGGATTGTAATACAATTTCAATTTTCCTGCCGTGCGGCTTTTTCTTCCAGCCCCGACAAACCCTGCCGCCGCGCCAGTTCGGCGACGACGTCTTCCGCGCGCAGGCCGTGGTGCGCGAGCAGCACCATCGTGTGAAACCACAAATCGGCGGTTTCGTAAACCAAATGTGCCGCATCGCCGTCTTTGGAAGCCATCAGCACTTCGCCCGCTTCTTCGATGACTTTTTTCAGGATTTTGTCGCCGCCTTTGTGGAACAGTTGCGCCACATAGGATTCGTCGGGGCTGCGGCCTTTGCGGCTGTCGATGACGTTTTGGATTTCGGTCAGTACGTCGTTCATGTCGGTTCCTGTCGGGATGGGGTTAAAGGCCGTCTGAAACGGCGGGCAGGGCGTTTTATCGGGTTTTCAGACGGCCTTAGGGATGCGTGTGGCCGTAAATTTCGGCTTCGTCTTTCAATACCGCATCCGCTGTTTCCCAAGCGGAGCCGTTCCAGCGGCGGTAAAAACAGCTTTCCCGTCCTGTGTGGCAGGCGATGCCGCCGTTTTGCGAAATCAGCATCACCACCGCATCGCCGTCGCAGTCCAGCCGCAGTTCGTGCACTTTCTGAGTGTGCCCCGATTCTTCGCCTTTCATCCACTGTTTTCGGCGCGAACGGCTGTAATAGTGGGCAAAACCCGTTTCGGCGGTTTTCCGCAGGGCTTCGGCATTCATCCATGCCACCATCAAAACCCTTCCGCTTGCGGCATCTTGGGCAATGGCGCAGACCAAGCCTTTTTCGTCGAATTTGACGGCGTTCAGAAGTTCGTCCATCGGCGTTTCCTTTCGGCAATGTCGGGCGGTGTTTTCAGACGGCCTCAGCCGTCGCCGCGTTCCAGCAGCATCAGCATCATGGCGGCATTGAGCACCAGAATGTCTTCGGCGGAAGATGCGCCGCCGTTTTTATGCAGGCTGAACTTGCGTTCGAAAAACGACGGTTCTTTTTTCAGCGTAAACACTTCGCCGCCGCTGCCGTCGGTTATCGAATAACTCGGGTTGAACAGGTAGCCCGACAGGGTGCCGACTAAGGGCACTTCCGATAACAGCCCGTCGAGCACGGCAATCCACGGGTTCTTTTCCTGTAAAGAATAAAGTTGGCGGCCTGCGGCATCGTGTACGGTATAGCTGGTTTTCCACAGCGATTTCATGCCCGAACGCTTGATGCTGCCGAGCACATTGTCCGCCGCATCGCGCACGGTATAACTGGCGTTGAAATCGATGATGCGGTCGGCTTTGACGGTGTAGAGCAGCTCGTTGCGGGAAGCATTGCGGAAAATCTGCACCGATTCTTTGATTTTGAAAATCTTCTGGCGGGTGTAGGCGATTTCATGTCCGCCCGCGTCAATCACGGAAAAATCGTTGGACGGCGTGAAGATTTTGAACGAGAAATTTAAGGGGAACTGGATGTTTTCCATAAGTTTTGTCCGCTGAGTCCGAAAGATGGAAGGAAGGGGAGGCCGTCTGAAAAATGTGCCGCAGTTTCAGACGGCCTGCGGGTGCGTCAGGTTTTCGGCAGGGTAACGCCGGTTTGCCCCATGTATTTGCCGTTGCGGTCTTTGTACGACGTTTCGCACACTTCGTCGCTCTCGAAAAACAGCACCTGCGCCACGCCTTCGCCGGCGTAGATTTTGGCGGGTAGGGGAGTGGTGTTGGAAAACTCCAGCGTAACGTAGCCCTCCCATTCCGGCTCGAACGGGGTAACGTTTACGATGATGCCGCAGCGTGCGTAGGTGGATTTGCCCAGGCACACGGTCAGCACGTTGCGCGGGATGCGGAAATATTCCACCGTGCGTGCCAGCGCGAACGAATTGGGCGGGATGATGCAGCAGTCGTCTTCCACGGTAACGAAGTTTTTCGGGTCGAAATTTTTCGGATCGACGATGGTGCTGTTGATGTTGGTGAAAATCTTGAATTCGTTGGCGCAACGGATGTCGTAGCCGTAGCTCGACGTACCGTAGGAGATGATTTTTTTGCCGTCCAGCTCTTTAATCTGGTTCGGCTCGTAAGGCTCGATCATGCCGTGCTGCTCGGCCATGCGGCGTATCCATTTGTCGGATTTGATGCTCATTGCGGTATCCTTGAAAACGATTGGCAGCATTATAACCGAAAGGCCGTCTGAAAACATTTTCAGACGGCCTGTTGCGGCAGGTCGGCATGTTCCCTACGGTTGGCTTCCGCTTTCGGGAAAAGCCTGTTTGAACCAAGTTTGGAAGACTTCGGTATTGCGGATGGCATCGAAATCTTTATCGGCTTCGATGCGTGCTTTATCGGGCAGAGAACCGCCGAGTCGTGCGGTTTCCAAAGCCTGCACTGCTTGTTCAGGTTGATTTCCCAAAGCATAAGTGAAGGCAAGGTTATAGGATAATACCGCAGTATATTCCGGATAATTTTTAATAAAACTGTTTATCAGATCAATGGACTGTTGGCGCTTTTCCTGAGCTTCGTTCAGACGGCCTGCTGCGGATAAGGCTTGTGCTTCATGGATTAAGGCTGCGCTCCAGTTGCGGGCTGCTTCATCAGCATCAGGTTTGATGTCTAAAGCCTGACGGAAACGTTCTGCCGCCATCCACCATTTTTCTTCGGCTTCATTTAGACGGCCTGCTGCGGATAAGGCCTGCGCTTCACGAGCCAAGGCTACGCCCCAGTTGCAGGCTGCTTGATAATAATCAGATTTGATGTCCAAAACCTGACGGAAACGTTCTGCCGCCATCCGCCATTTTTCTTGGGCTTCATTCAGACGGTCTGCTGCGGATAAGATTTGCGCTTCGCTGTTTAAAGTTAATCCCAAATTGTTGGCTGCTTGATAATGATCAGGGGCAACAGCTAAGGTTTTTTCATAATATTTTCTTGCTTCGGTCAAGAGATGTTCTTTTCGCTGGTCAGCGGCATTGAGAGATAATTCGTAAGAACAATAACCTGCGCCGAAATTGGCTTGAACGTCATTTTCGTCTTCCAGCAACACGGCTTTCCATGCGGTCAGGGCTTGTTCATAAGTAGTGGTGTCGTGGGCACTGTCCTGTAAAAGAATTGCCCGTGCCCGCAGCCGCTCGATTAAGGGAATTTCGGTATTTTCTTTTAATTCTTCTGCGGCTTTGATGCCTGCTGCATTATCCGTGTTGTTCTCATCATTAGGCTGAATCTTTGGGGTGCCGAATGAAACTTGCTTCATGGCGGCGATTTCGTCTTTATGTTTTTCAGCCTGCTGGCGGGTGTTTTCTATTGCTGATAAATGTTCTTGAGCCTGTTGGTTGTATTTTTCTGCCTGTTCACAGAGTTGTTTGGTTTGTGCAAGCTGTGCGGTAATTTTTTCCCGTCCCTGCTCTAAATCTTTTTGCGCCCGACGGTAAATCAGGTAGGGTATCAAACCGCTGAGAAGAGCAATTACCGCCATTGCAAAGCTGAGAAAACCAAACCACCAATCCATGCTTTTCTGCTGTCCTTCCACTGCCGTTTTGTGCGTGTCTAACAGCCGTTTTTCGATTTCCAGCGTTTTTTCCAGAACGTTCAGTTCCAATTCCCGTGCGTTTGCATCGGTTTATCGGACGATGGCGGGATTGTCTGGCTTAGGGTTGTCGGCAGCGGCGTATGTTGCGCTACCGAGCAGTAAAGCCAGTAACAACGGTTTGAACATTGTGTTTTCCTTTGTGTATGTGTTGCAGGCCGTCTGAAAATCGGGTGGATGCGGTTGGTTGAGCTGTGCGCGTGTCTGTATGCTCAACAGCCTTGCATACGGTTACGCGCAGGAAGCGCGCTAACCGTATCTACTGTGTCTTTAATGTTTGGCAAGCCTTTCCTCCCGCCGTGTTTTTCAGACGGCCTTAACCGGCCGGTTTACGGGTTCATTACCCGTGCAATCAATGCTTTATCTTTGCCTGCCATATTCGGGATTTTCACCTGAATGCCGTTGCCGGGGGCAACTTCCACCGCTTCGCCTTTGCGGGTCATCTGTTCCAGCTTGACGGTTTGGTTGCCGGTCGGGTGGATGATTTCGATGGTGTCGCCGACGGCGAAACGGTTTTTCACTTCGACGGTCGCCCAGCCTTCGGCGTCGATTTCGGTAACGTGGCCGACGTATTGGCTTTGTTTGGCGAGGGAGTGGCCGCTCAGGTAGTTTTGGTAGTCTTGGGTTTGGTGGCGTTCCAAAAAGCCGCTGGTGTAGCCGCGGTTGGCGAGGCCTTCGAGTTCGGCGAGCAGGCTGTAATCGAACGGGCGGCCTGCAACGGCATCGTCAATCGCTTTGCGGTAGCTTTGCGCCACGCGGGCAACGTAATACACGGATTTGGTGCGGCCTTCGACTTTGAGGCTGTCTACGCCGATTTTGGTGAGTTTTTCAACCACTTCGATGGCGCGCAGGTCTTTGGAATTCATGATGTAGGTGCCGTGTTCGTCTTCCATAATCGGCATCAGCTCGCCCGGGCGGTTGGCTTCTTCAATCAGGAAGACTTTGTTGGCGGCGGGGTGGCGTTGCTGGCCGTTGATGCCTTCGAAGGCGGAGTTTGCTTCTTCCTGAGCGGAGTTGAAGTTGAAGCCTTGCAGGAGTTTGGCGTCGCCCATGTCGTCGGTGTCGGTGTCGTGGACTTTGTAGTCCCAGCGGCAGGAGTTGGTGCAGGTGCCTTGGTTGGGGTCGCGGTGGTTGAAATATCCCGATAATAAACAACGGCCTGAGTAGGCGATGCACAATGCGCCGTGTACGAACACTTCCAGTTCGATGTCGGGACATTCTTGGCGGATTTCGGCGATTTCGTCCATGCTCAATTCGCGCGACAGGATGATGCGTTCCACACCGATTTTCTGCCAGAATTTCACGCCCCAATAGTTGGTGGTGTTGGCTTGTACAGACAAGTGAATCGGCATGTCCGGCCATTTTTCGCGCACGGTCATAATCAGACCGGGGTCGGCCATAATCAACGCGTCGGGCTTCATGTCGATAAGGGGCTGCATGTCGGCGACGAAGGTTTTCAGCTTGGAATTGTGCGGCAGGGTGTTGACGGTGAGGTAAAACAGTTTGTTGCGCTCGTGTGCTTCCCTAATACCTTGTTCCAATACGGATAATTTGGCAAATTCGTTGTTGCGGGCGCGCAGGGAGTAGCGCGGCGAACCGGCGTACACTGCGTCTGCGCCGTAGTCGTAGGCGGCGCGCATCCGTTCGAGGCCGCCGGCGGGAAGGAGGAGTTCGGGTGTTTTCATGATGTGGTTTCTGTTACGGTAGGGTGGTTTTCAGACGGCCTTGTCGGGCGGGCCGCATGGATGTCCGGCGGGCAGGCCTGACGGTCGGGGCAAACGCATTCGGGCGGGTGTGAACCCGCCCTACGGTAAAGCCGGAAAATCCTGAATTTCCAATGACGAAAGCCGCGTTTCGGGCAGGCTGCATACGCTGAAAAAAGGATTCCGGCAACGGCGCGATTATCCGCCTTTTCACATACAGGGTCAATTTGGCGGAATATGAGAAAAAACCATGCAGAACACGGGTTTTCTTGTAAAATACAGCCTTTCTTTCCCGCATAAATCCATTAGAAGAGCAGGCCATGAATTTCCGTTTCGATATTATTTACGAATACCGCGAGATGTTTCTCTACGGCATTCTGACCACACTCGGGCTGACCGTGGCGGCCACGCTCGGCGGAACGGTGCTGGGGCTGATAGGTGCGTTGGCGCGGCTGCTCCGCCCCGAAAAAGGCGGTGTGGCGGTAAAAGGGCTGGCTTGGGTATTGCGGACGCTGTCGCTGCTGTACGTTACCCTGTTCCGAGGTACGCCGCTGTATGTGCAGATTTTCATTTGGTATTTCATCTGGGCGGTGGCGCTGATCAACCCGACCGACGGCTGGCTGGTTTCGGGCGAAGCGGCGGTGGAACTGCGCCGCAATTACGGTGCGCTGATTGCGGGTATGCTGGCGTTGATGGTTAACGCGGGCGCATACATCACCGAAATTTTCCGTGCGGGCATCCAGTCGATAGACAAAGGCCAGATAGAAGCCGCCCGTTCGCTCGGGCTGACTTATCCGCAGGCCATGCGCCATGTGATTCTGCCGCAGGCGTTGCGCCGTATGCTGCCGCCGTTGGCCAACGAGTTCATCACGCTGCTGAAAGACAGCTCGCTGCTCTCCGCCATTGCCGTCGCCGAACTTGCCTATGTGGGCAAAACGATTCAGGGACGTTATTCCATCACCGAAGAACCATATTACACCGTCGCCCTGATTTATCTGGTGCTGACCACCTGTTTGGGCTGGGTATTCCTGCGTTTGGAAAAGCGGTACAGCATTTCGCACCGCTGATGTCTGACCGGATACGCACAGGCCGTCTGAAAATTTTTTCAGACGGCCTGTTTGGTTGGCGGTCGGATTCGGGAAAAAGCAAACTAAAGATGGATTGCAGAAAACCCGCAGGTGCGGTTGGGCGGAGGACGTAACCGTGCAATGTTGCCGGGGACGGGGAGTGCGGGAGCTTTTCAGACGGCCTTTGCCGTATAACGGGGCAGGGCGGTGCGGTTGGCGCGGCTTAATCCGGCTGGAAGGTTGCCGTGCCGTGTTCGAATGGCGGACGGGCACGGCGCAGCGGCATGGTCGCGCATTGACCCGACACGCACACGGCTTGGCATTTATTTTCCGCAGGCCGGGCAGATTCCCGTCTTACCGTTCCGCCAAAAATTCCGCCAACGGTTTGGGCAAACCGAAATCCGCCAGCTTGTCCCGCGCCACCCACAGGCCGTCTGAAAAAACGCCGCCGTCTTTTTCAGACGGCCTGTCCGTATCGGCAAGGCCGCAAAGCGGCGTAATCAGCAGCAGGCGGTGGGTCAGGCGGTGGGTAAATTCGGCCGCTTCCGAAAGGCCGTCTGAAAACACGCCGAACTGTTCCGCCGTGCGGTACAGCGTTGCCGAATCTTCAAAACACGGCACGCACCACAGCCCGCCCCAAATGCCTTTGGGCGGACGTTTTTCCAGCCATACCGCGCCGTCGCGGTTGCGCAGCACCAGCCAGTAGAGCGGCAGCGTCTGCACTTTTGCCGCCGCCTTTTTACGCGGCAGCTCCGCCGTGCGCCCCTGCGCGTTCGCCTCGCACATATCCGCCATCGGACAACCGCCGCACAAAGGTTTCGTGCGCTTGCACACCGTCGCCCCCAAATCCATCAGCCCCTGCGTATAGGCCGGCATATCGGCGTTTTCAGACGGCATCAGGCTTTCAGCCAGTTGCCACAGGCGGTTTTCGAATTTCTTGTCGGCAGGATCGCCGTCTTGTGCGAATACGCGGCAAAGCACGCGTTTGACGTTGCCGTCCAAAATCGTTTCGCGCTGTTTGAACGCAAATGCGGAAATCGCGGCGGCGGTGCTTCTGCCCACGCCGCACAGCGTTTCCAGCTCCCGCCGCGTGTGCGGAAACACGCCGCCGAAACGGTCGGCCACCTGCTTCGCCGCCTTGTGCAGATTGCGCGCGCGGCTGTAATAGCCCAAACCCGCCCACAGATTGAGCACTTCGTCTTCGGGCGCGTTAGCAAGGTCTTGAACAGTAGGGAATTTTTCGAGAAAACGCGGATAGTAGCCGAGCACGGTGGCCACTTGGGTTTGCTGCAACATGATTTCGGAGAGCCAGACTTTGTAAGGATCGCTGCTCTGCCACGGCAGATTGTTGCGGCCGTTCTGCCGCTGCCAGCGGACGAGTTTGGCGGAGAAAGTGGACATGGTGTGTGTTTCGGTAGGTTGGTGTTGGTTGGTCTGTTTGTTTGGGAAATTGTTTTTCGTTCATTGTAAACAAGAAATCCGTCATGCCGCTACACCCCCAAATACCCTTCCCTGCTGCTCAGCCACCTGTCCAAATGTTTCTCCACAATATCCGGCCGCTCTTCAATCAGCTTGGGCGCGATTTCGCGGGCTTTTTCCAGCAGCTGCAAGTCTTCTTCGAGATTGGCGAAGCGCAGCATGGGTACGCCGCTTTGCCGTGCGCCGAGAAATTCGCCGGGGCCGCGGATGTTGAGGTCTTGGCGGGCGATTTCGAAGCCGTCGGTGTGTTCGTAAATCACTTTCAGACGGGCTTTGGCCAGTTCGCTCAGGGGTTCGGAAAACAGTAATACGCACGCGCTGGCGGCGGCGCCGCGCCCCACACGGCCGCGCAGTTGGTGCAGCTGCGCCAAGCCCATGCGTTCGGCGTGTTCAATGACCATCAGGCTGGCGTTGGGTACGTCCACGCCGACTTCGATGACGGTGGTGGCGACCAGCACATTCAGACGGCCTGCGGCAAATTCGGCCATGACTTCGGCTTTTTCAGACGGCTTCATGCGCCCGTGAACCAGGCCAATGCTGAGTTCGGGCAAGGCCGTCTGAAGTTCGGCGAGGGTATCGACGGCGGTTTGCAGTTGCAGGGTTTCGCTTTCTTCAATCAGCGGGCAAACCCAATAGGCCTGCTGCCCTTTGCGGCAGGTGTTTAACACGAAGCCTTCCACTTCGGCGCGGCGCACGCTGTTGACGAGGCGGGTTTTAATCGGGGTGCGGTTGGGCGGCAGCTCGTCAATCACCGAAACGTCGAGGTCGGCGAAAAAGCTCATGGCCAGCGTGCGCGGAATGGGGGTGGCCGACATCATCAGTTGGTGCACGTCCTGCCCTTTGTTTTTTAAGGCCAAACGCTGTGCCACGCCGAAGCGGTGCTGTTCGTCGACAATCACTAAACCGAGATTTTGAAATTCAACGTCGTCTTGAAACAGGGCGTGCGTGCCGACGGCGATTTGGGTGAGGCCGTCTGAAATGGCGGCTTTATTGGTTTCTTTGGCTTTTTTGCGCTGGCTGCCGGAAAGCCACGCCACGCTCAAACCCAGCGGCTCGAACCATTGTTTGAACTTGGCGTAATGCTGTTCGGCCAGAATTTCGGTGGGCGCCATTACCGCCACTTGGCAACCGGCCTCGACGGCGGTGAGCGCCGAGAGCGCGGCGACGATGGTTTTGCCGCTGCCGACATCGCCTTGCAGCAGACGGTGCATGGGGTGGGTTTGCGCCATGTCGGTGCGGATTTCGGCGAGCACGCGCTGCTGAGCCGCTGTGAGCGCAAACGGCAGCGCGTTTAATAATTTTTCGGACATTTTTCCGTTACCGCTCAATGGGTTGGCATTGCCGTTCACGCGTTTCTGCCGCGCCAGCCGCATGGAAAGCTGCTGCGCCAAAAGTTCGTCGAATTTCAGCCGCTGCCACGCGGGGAGCGTGCCGTCTGAAAGCTGGTGGATGGTAAAACTGGGCGGCGGCGAATGCAGCAGGCGCAGGCTTTCGGCCAAGTGCGGCAGGTTCAGACGGCCTAACAGTTCGTCGGGCAGCGTATCGTGCAGCGGCACGGTATCCAAGGCCGTCTGAACGATGCGGCGCAAAGTCGGCTGGTTCAGGCCGTTGACGGTCGGGTAAACGGGCGTGAGGCTTTCGGCCAAACCGGTGTGGTCCGCGTCGCGGATTTTCGGGTGGATCATCTCGTCGCCGTGAAAACCGTGCTTGATTTCGCCCACCGCGCGGATGCGTTTGCCCACCGCCATCTGTTTCTGGTGGCTGGCGTAGAAATGGATAAAACGCAGGTGCAGCACGCTGCCCGAACCGTCGGCAATCTGCACCACCAACTGCTTGCGCGGTTTGAACGTCACTTCCTGATGGGTTACGGTTCCCTCCACCTGACACGGCACGCCGACCGGCGCATCGGCAATCGGCATGATGTGGGTTTCGTCTTCGTAGCGCAAAGGCAGGTGCAAAACCACGTCCCACGGCGTGTTGAGATTGAGCTTTTCCAGCTTTTTCGCGGAAGTTTCGGTGATTTTGAGCTGTTTTTGGTGAACGGGCAGCATGGTATCGGCAAGCGGATGTTTTTCAGACGGCCATTGTAGCAAAAGGCCGTCTGAAAACGGCACAAAGCACGGAACAGGCCGTCTGAAAACGGTTTTCAGACGGCCTGCCCTGTTTTTACGACGGACGCGACAGCTTCAAAATCCGGAATGCGCCGCGCGCCACCAAAGCAAACACCAGCAAGCCGATCATCAGATCGGGATAAGGCGAACCGGTCTGCAAAACCAATACGCCTGCCAGCACCATGCCGATGTTGGCCAAAATATCGTTCGATGTGAAAATCATGCTGGCGCGGATGTGCGCCTCGCGGCTGCGGCTTTTTTGCAGCAGCTTCAGGCTCAACACGTTGGCGGCGAGCGCGAGCAGGGCAACGGCAATCATGATGCGGAAATCGGGCAGGCTCTCCCACCCCAGAAACCGCCGCAGCACTTCGGCCAGCCCCAACACCGCCAGTCCCAATTGCAGCCCGCCGGCCCACGCCGCCACACGGTTTTGTGCGGCCGCGCTGCGCCCGACCGCAAGCAGCGCCAAACCGTACACCAGGCTGTCGGCGAGCATATCGAGACTGTCGGCCATCAAACCCATCGACGCGGCCAGCCAGCCGCCGCCCATTTCAATCAGGAAAAACAGGAAATTGACCGCCAACACCGCCCGCAACAGTTTGCGTTCCTGCTGCGGTTCGGCTTCAAGGCCGTCTGAAACCGTATGTTCGCCGCTGTGCAGCAGTTTCGCGCCCAAGTCCAGTTCGGCCAAAGCCGCTTCGATTGCCGCGCTGCCGCCCCGGTGGATAACGGTAAGCTGCCGCTGCGGCAAATCGAAGGCAAGCGAAACGATGCCGCCGAGCGGTTGCAGTTTCATGCGGATAAGCTGTTCTTCAGAAGGGCAGTCCATTTTTTCGATGAGAAACAGGGTTCGGTAATTCATACGGTTTGCCTTGTGTTGCGGTACGGCGGGAAAACGGGGCGGCACAGATTTCGGGGAGTTCGGATGGGAAAATGCCGCGCAGCAGGCCATCTGAAAACCGGTATGGATTTCAGACGGCCTTTTATGGCGCACTAAAATAAATAAGGAAGATACGGAGCGGCAAGGCGCAGGCAGTACGGATAACAGGCAAGCCGCAGCCAACGAAGTAGATTTCTTATTTTAGTTCACTATAAAATACGCCCCGATACCAATCCCGCAAACCATCATCATGACCGTGCAACACTACATCGGCATCATGTCGGGCACCAGTCTCGACGGTGCCGACGCCGTACTCACCCGAATGGACGGCAGCCGCTGGCATTCCGCCGCCGCCCATGCTTTCGTCCCTTATTCAGACGGCCTCAAACACGAACTGCTCGCCCTTCAGGACAGCGGCGGCAACGAGCTTCACCGCAGCCGTATGCTCGCGCAGACGCTCAGCCGCATTTATGCGGAAGTGGTACGGAAACTCCTTTCAGAGCAAAACCTCGCCCCGCACGACATCACCGCCATCGGCTGCCACGGCCAAACCGTGCGCCACGCCCCCGAACACGGGTACAGCATCCAGCTCGCCGACCTGCCGCTGCTGGCCGGGCTGACGGGCATTTTCACCGTCGGCGACTTCCGCAGCCGCGACCTTGCCGCGGGCGGGCAGGGTGCGCCGCTGGTGCCCGCGTTCCACCACACCCTGTTCCACCATCCCGAAGAAACCCGCGTGGTGCTCAACATCGGCGGCATTTCCAACATCAGCGTGCTGCCGCCGTCGGCACCTGCGTTCGGCTTCGACACCGGCCCCGGCAATATGCTGATGGACGCATGGATGCGCCATGTCTGGCAGTTGCCCTACGACAAAAACGGCAAAAAGGCCGCTCAGGGCAAAGTGTTGCCCGAACTTCTGGCCGAACTGCTCGACCATCCCTATTTCCGCCAGCCACACCCCAAAAGCACCGGCCGCGAACTGTTTTCGCTGGGCTGGCTGTCAGGCCATCTGAACGGCGGCGAAAACCCGCACGACGTGCTGCGCACGCTGGCCGAATACACCGCGCAAAGCATTTACGACGCCGTGGCGCAGGCCGCGCCGCAGGTCCGGCATATTTATGTGTGCGGCGGCGGCATCAACAACGGCATCCTGATGAACCGCTTGCAGGAAATGTTTGCCGCGCAACGGGTTTCGCTGCACAGCAGCAGCGAGCTGCATCTCGATCCGCAATGGGTCGAAGCCGCCGCCTTCGCCTGGCTCGCCGCCTGCTGGGTCAACCGAATCCCCGGCAATCCGCACCACGCCACCGGCGCGGACAAGGCGGTTATCTTGGGGGCAGGGCATTACGCATAAAGCGGGGGAGCGGAAACGGAGTAGGGCGGACGGCACTTTCAAAATAGAGTGGTATCCTGCTCTGTCATTTTCAGACGGCCTACCGTTGTTCAGGCCGTCTGAAATTCTTTTGGCTGCTTTGATAAACGGGTTACTGGAAAACGACGGTGTCTGCAAAAGATTGACTATGTGGCAGCGTTCCGTTTCCTCATGAAACACTCAATCCGTCATTCCCGCGTCGGCGGGAATCCATACTCGATATTCACAAGTGCCTGTTTAACAAAAAGATACCGGATTTCAAGCGTGGATTTCCACCTGCGCGGGAATGACGGTATCGGTGTTATCAATTTCCTGCTATACCGATAGATTGAAATAGACAGGTATCCCGTTCCGTTATTTTCAGACGGCCTACCGTTGTTCAGGCCGTCTGAAATTCTTTTGGCTGCTTTGATAAACGGGTTACTGGAAAACGACGGTGTCTGCAAAAGATTGACTATGTGGCAGCGTTCCGTTTCCGTCATGAAACATTGACCCCGTCAGCCCCGCGTCGGCGGGAATCCGGCTTTAATTTCGGAATTTTATTTTTAAGTATATGATTAAAACGAATTTTTTATTTAAAGCTGAATTCGTGTCGGCATGAACACAATACGGAACAGGCGGCTTTCAATGCTTTGCCTGCACCTTGCCTTTTGATACAGCTCTCACTGTAAACCAGCCCGTCTTGCCAAACCATCACGGCGACAGCCGCTCTTTTATCCACAGGCCGTCTGAAAGCCTGTATTGGATGCGGTCGTGCAGCCTGCTCGGCCGTCCCTGCCAAAATTCCACACGGTCGGGAACCACCACATAGCCGCCCCAGTGCGGCGGGCGCGGCACGTGCAGCGGGTGTTTCGCGCCGACGGCGGCGGCTTTGGCAACCAGCGCGGTTTTGCTGGACAACACTTCGCTCTGCGCGCTTGCCCATGCGCCGATGCGGCTGGTGTAGGGACGGCTGTCGAAATATTCGTCCGACGCGGCCGCGTCGAGCTTTTCGATACGCCCTTCGATGCGCACCTGCCGCTCGAGTTCCGGCCAGAAAAACGTGAGCGCGGCAAACGGGTGGGCGGCAAACGAGCGGCCCTTCCGGCTCAGGTAGTTGGTGAAAAACACGAAACCCTGCGCATTGACTTCTTTGAGCAGCACCACACGGCTGTTGGGTCGGCCGTCTTCGCCTACTGCGGCCGCATTCATCGCGGTCGGCTCGTTCACTTTTGCACGGATGGCTTCGTTAAGCCATTGTTCGAATTGGATAATCGGGCTGCCGTCGCAATCGGCTTCCGAGAGTTCGCGCTTGCTGTAATCTTCGCGGATGCTGTGCAAATCCATGATTTTCTTTCTGTTGCGGGATGTATTGCGGCCATCATACTCCCGTTTTTCAGACGGCCTCAAGGGGGCGGTTGTGTATAATGCCGTCTGAAACCGAATCTTGAAGGAACGATATGCAAACCGAAGTCGAACTGAAAATCCTCGATGCCCGAATGAACGACAACCTGCCCGCCTACGCCACGCCCGGTTCGGCAGGTCTTGACTTGCGCGCCTGTTTGGACGAGGCGGTAACGCTGCAACCGGGCGATGTTTACCTTGTTCCGACAGGGCTGGCCGTGCATCTGGGCAACCCCGCCTACGCCGCCGTGCTACTGCCGCGTTCGGGTCTCGGCCATAAAAACGGCATTGTGTTGGGCAATCTCGTCGGCCTGATTGACTCGGATTATCAGGGCGAACTGAAAGTATCGCTGTGGAACCGCGGCCGCGAGCCGTTTACCGTCGAGCCGATGGCGCGCATCGCGCAGATGGTGATTGTGCCCGTGGTGCAGGCCGCATTTAAAGTGGTGGACGAGTTTGCCGCCAGCGAACGCGGCGAAGGCGGCTTCGGCAGCACGGGCAAGGGATAAAGCGGTTTCCGCAACCAAACAGGCCGTCTGAAAACTTTCAGACGGCCTGTTTTCATGGGGTAATGATTTGGTGCGGTGTCGTGAACAACCACCGTTTCCGCGCAGCGGGAATCCGGCTTGAACAAAAACGGTCAAACTTTATTTATGCGCTTGTGAACATTCACTCCGGATTCCCGCCTGCGCGGGAATAACGGCAGCGGCCATTGCCGCATCAAGATGTAAACAGTCTGAATTTCAGAAACTTTGGTTATTCATGTGGCCGTAAAGTGGTTGTCCATACGAATTGCCGTTGTGGGAGTGGCGGCGGCAGGGAAAACAGCCGTACTTTTTCTCAAGTGTATCCGTTGTACCGCTTGCGGGATGCGGTCAGCGGTTGACTTTCCGTCCCGTCGTTTTCAGACGGCATCGCAGTTCGGCGGCAAATCCTGTTATACTGGAAACGTTGAAGTCGTTGTCAGAAAAGGAAAAACCATGAAAATCGGTTTCGTGGCGGCCGGTATGGCCGTATGGCTGGCGGGGTGTGCGGGCGGTACGCCGGGGATGTCGGTGGGTTTGGGATTGGGAACGGGCATCGGCAGCCATGTCGGTTTGGGCACGTCCATCAACATCCCCGTCGGCGGCCGTAAAATCAACCCCGACCGCGCGGGTATTTTGAACGGACAGCACCCCGCCGTGTATTTCGACGCGCAGGGCAATGCGGCCGACCAAGCAGTCCGGGGCGGTTTTTACCGGCAGGTGCTCAGCCGCCGCAGCGGTGAAGCAGTGGTGCAGGATTTTTACGGCAGCGGCCAAAAACGTACCGACCCTTATACGGTGGCCGAAGGCCGTCTGAAAGTGTTCGATGCCCACCCCGACGACGGTACGCTCACGGTTTACACCATCAGCGGCAAACCCATGCGGACAGAGACATTCCGCAACGGCAGGGCGGTTGTGCAGTAAGATTCGGGAAAGTAAGCATCAACGCCATATCCCATAGTCTGACAGATAAAGGCCGTCTGAACACTTTTCAGACGGCCTTCGGTATGAAAGGGGTTGTTATTGCAAACAATCTTGAAAAACACATTACCCGCAACCGTCATTCCCGCGCAGGCGGGAATCCAGGGCAAATACAGGTAACGTTGGTTATTCAGACGGCCCCTGCATCACGGTTGCCGTTTAAGGCTTATTGGTCGACAAACGCGCGTTCCACCAGATAATCGCCGCGCTGGCCGACTTTGGGCGACACTTTCAGGCCGAAGCCGTCGAGAATGGCGGCGGTGTCTTTGTTCATCGCGGTGCTGCCGCACAGCATGGCGCGGTCGTCCTGCGGGTTGATGGGCGGCAGGCCGATGTCTTCAAACAGTTTGCCGCTTTTGAGCAAATCGGTCAGACGGCCTTGGTGTTCGAATGCTTCGCGCGATACTACGGGGTAGTAAATCAGTTTTTCGCGCACCATTTCGCCCAAATATTCGTGTTCGGGCAGTTCTTTGGTAAAACGATCGTAATAGGCCAAGTCTTTTTTGTAGCGCACGCCGTGCACCAGAATCACTTTTTCAAACTGCTCGTAAACCTCGGGGTCTTTGGTAACGCTCAAAAACGGCGCAATGCCGGTGCCGGTGGAAAGCAGATACAGGTGCTTGCCGGGGTTCAGGTCGCCCAAAACCAGCGTGCCGGTGGGTTTTTTGCTCACCAGGATTTCGTCGCCTTCTTTCAGGTGTTGCAGGCGGCTGGTGAGCGGGCCGTCGGGTACTTTGATGCTGAAAAATTCCAAGTGTTCTTCCCAGTTTGCGCTGGCGACGCTGTATGCGCGCATCAGCGGTTTGCCGTCGACCATCAGGCCGATCATCACGAACTGGCCGTTTTCGAAACGCAGCGATTCGTCGCGGGTGCAGGTAAAGGAGAAATAGGATTCCGTCCAGTGGTGTACGGAAAGGACTTGCTGGGTATTGAATGCGGCCATATCGGTTTCCTGTTGAAATCTAAAGGTTTCAGACGGCCTTTTGCCAAGCGGAAGGCCGTCTGAAAAACATCGGCAAATTAACATACTATTTTAAACAATAGCGGCTCTCGATTCAATCGGAGAATCGGCGGCGGACGGTAGGGACGGAATTGTTGTTTTAACGTCAGCATCGGGTATGTATCGGACATGTATTTATTTAATATGGTTGCCCGTCATGCCGCAGGCATCTATAATCAAACGGCAGTTTAGGTTAGATTTTTCCCGAAAATCCTTAACGATTGGAGATTGAAATGATGAAACATATTTTGGCCGCAGCAGTATTGGCATTGTCCGCTTCCGCTTTTGCCGATACCGGTGTTTACGTACAGGGCGACGTCGGTGCCGCACGCGTGAAGCTGAAAGGCGACGAAGGCGGTTCGCTTTCAAAAAGCGGATTCAGCCCCCGCGTAACCGTGGGTTACGATTTCGGCAACAATATCCGCGCGGGCGTGGATTACACTCACTACAAACCGTTTAAAGCGTCCTACCGCGATGCTGACGAGCAGGTAAGCGAGAAAGTCAAATTCCAAAGCGTCGGTGTTTCCGCCGTGTATGATTTCCCCGTACACGAAAGAATCAAACCTTATGTCGGTGCGCGTTTGGGCATCAACCGAGTATCCCAAGACGTCAGTGAAACCAATCCGAACGGCAGCTTCTCCGGTTCGTACCGCAAAACCAAAACAGGTATCGGCGCGTTGGCCGGTGTAGGTTTTGACCTTACCGACAAAATCACATTGGATGCGGGCTACCGCTACAACCACTGGGGCAAATTTGACGGTGTGAAAATCAACAGCCACGAAGCTTCCGTGGGTATCCGCGCCAAATTCTAAAGCATAGCTGCGGTTGTTAACCGAACACAGGCCGTCTGAAAACATTTTCAGACGGCCTTTTTGTTTTGCAATACCGTTTTCGGGATGTATTCGGGCTTATTTATCCAACGCGTTGCGGATAATGTTTTTCACTGTTTCGGCATTGTTCGGCACGTTTTGCACACGCTGCGGCAGGTTTTCCAAGCCTTCGAGTTTGGCGGGGCGCGGCACGGCGATGCTGCCCAACGCTTCGTGTATGGTGTCTTCGAATTTCACGGCCAGCGCGGTTTCGAGGCAGACAACGGTTTCTCCGGCTTCGCGCAGGCCGCGGGCGGTTTTGATGCCGTCGGCGGTGTGCGGGTCGATGATTTCCTTATCGCTTTCGTACACCGATTTGATGGTGGCGAGGCGGTCGGCGTGGGTGGATTTGCCGGAAACAAAGCCGTAGCGGTTGCGGATTTCGTCGAGTTTCGCGCCAAGGTCGAAGCCTTCTCCCGTGCTGACCTGCTGCCACAGGCTGCGTACCGTTTCCGCGTTGCGCCCCGTCAAATCGAACACGAAACGCTCGAAGTTGGAGGCTTTGGAAATATCCATCGACGGGCTGGAGGTAACATAAGTGTGCGCAGCGTCGCGCGGGCGGTATTCGCCGGTTTGGAAAAACTGGTCGAGTACGTCATTTTCGTTGGTGGCCACGATTAAGCGGCGAACCGGCAGACCCATCTGTTTGGCGATGTGGCCCGCGCACACGTTGCCGAAATTGCCGCTGGGCACGCAGAAGCTGACTTGTTCGCCGTTGCCCTGCGTGGCCTTGAAATAGCCTGCGAAGTAGTAAACCACCTGCGCCAGCACGCGCCCCCAGTTAATCGAGTTGACCGTGCCGATGCTGTATTTTTCTTTGAATCCGGCATCGTTCTGCACCGCTTTCACAATATCCTGACAATCGTCGAACATACCGGCCACGGCGATGTTGTGGATGTTTTCGTCTTGCAGGCTGTACATCTGCGCGCGCTGGAAGCTGCTCATTTTGCCTTCGGGCGACATCATGAACACGTTTACGCCTTCTTTGCCGCGCAGGGCGTATTCGGCCGCCGAACCCGTATCGCCGCTGGTGGCGCCGATGATGTTCAGCGTTTTGCCTTCTTTTTTCAGCACATATTCAAACGCATTGCCGAGAAACTGCATCGCCATGTCTTTAAACGCCAGCGTCGGGCCGTTGGACAGCGCCTGGATTTTGATGCCGTCGGCCAACGTGCGCACGGGCGTGATTTCCGCCGTGCCGAACGTTTCGGCGGTGTAGGTGCGGTTGACGATGCCGCGCAAATCGTTTTCGGGAATGTCGGTGGCGAACAGGCGCATGATTTCGAACGCCAGCTCGGGATAGCTCAGACCGCGCCATTTTTGCAGGGTGGCGGCATCGATTTGCGGATAGCTTTCCGGCAGCATCAGGCCGCCGTCGGGGGCAAGCCCCATAAGCAGGACTTCGCTGAAGGTTTTGGGCGCGGTCTGGCCGCGGGTGCTGATGTATTTCATGATGGAACGCTTTGGAAGTAGGGGATACGGGATTTTAAAGGAATTTCAGACGGCCTGCCTGTAAAAAAAGCGGGAAAATCATGCGTGCCGAACCGTTTGTCGGATGAGGCCGTCTGAAAAAGCGGACGGCCGTGGTTGACGGTTTTTCCCGATTCGGAAAGGCGGCAGGTACGGCGCAGCCGCCGGAAACGTTTGCCGGAAATTTCAGACGGCCTTTGCGTGCGGCAAAGGCCGTCTGAAACCGTCAGCGGTAGAGCCGTTTCACGCAGGCGGTAACCGTTTTGGCGGTAACTTCGGTGGCGATGCGCATGCGGCCGCTTTCGCTGAATATCTGCGACAGGTCGGCGGCGGAAAGTTGGTTGGGCGCTTCTTCCGCCGCGCAGCCGCAGATTTTCCGTTCCCATTCTTCCTGTTTTTCCGCCGACATCGCCAGCGCAATCAAACGCCATTCTTTGCGTTTGCCCAGCTCGTTGCGGCATTGGTTTTCCACTGCCATTTTCACGATGCTGCCCGCGCTGAAACCGCCTTGGGAAGACGTTGTGCCCAAGCCGCCGAAACCGCTGTCGGCCGCGCATGCGCCGAGGGTGAATGCCGCTAATACCGCTGTTAAGATTTTTTTCATTTGTGTTGTCCTGTGAAAGGGTTGGAAAAAATACGGATGTTTCAGACGGCCTGTATTGTACCGCAAACCGATTATTTCGGAAGTGGCGGAACGGTGCGGAAAAACGGTTGGAGGCCGTCTGAAAAAATCACGCGGAGCGGGTCGAAACAGCGTAAAATCGCAGCCGCAGACCGTTGCGGCGGCATTCCGCCGCAAACCCGTATCCGTTTGCGCACGGCGTGTACGCGTGCGGAAGGGTTTTCAGACGGCCTGCAACCGCCCCGTCAACCCGTCCTGCCGCCTCCGCCGCAGAAGAACCGTTTTGCCGTTTCCGCAAAACGCGTTAGGAGAACCAGAAATGTCGAAGAAAACCGTCAGCAAGCGCGAATACCGCGACGGCGTGTCCGCCAAACCCAAATCTCAGGCCAAGCCGTTTGCCAAAGGCCGGAAGCCGCATCCCGAAAAAGTTTCAGACGGCCCCAAGCCGAAGCAGGGCGGCCGTGCCGCAAAACCCGACGAAGGCAGGGCCGCCAAAGCGTCCGTACCGAAAACCCGCACCACGCAGGCCAAAAAGCTGGCGGTGCGCAATCCCAACCAGAAAATCATGGAGCGCGCGCGCGATTTGAAAGAGAAGCGCACCGATTTGTCGAGCTTCGAGCCGGTGCGCCTGCAAAAAGCCTTGGCCGCATCGGGCGTGGGTTCGCGCCGCGAGATGGAAGAGTGGATCGCCGAAGGCTGGGTAACGGTTAACGGCCGCACGGCGGGGCTGGGCGACAAGGTGTCGCCCGACGATCAGGTTTTGGTGAAAGGCAGCGTCATCAAGTTGAAATGGCCCGACCGCCTGCCGCGCATCATCCTGTATTACAAGCAGGAAGGCGAAATCGTGTCGCGCGACGATCCGCAGGGGCGTGTGAGCATTTTCGACCGTCTGCCGCAGGCGGCCAGCAGCCGCTGGGTGGCCATCGGGCGTTTGGACATCAACACCAGCGGCCTGCTGATTCTGACCACGTCGGGCGAGCTGGTAAACCGTTTTGCCCATCCGAGTTTTGAAGTGGAACGCGAATACGCGGTGCGCGTGTTGGGCGAGATGACCACCGAGCAGATGCGCCAACTGACCGAAGAAGGCGTGATGTTGGAAGACGGTTTGGCCAAGGCGGAGCGGATTCGCGAGCAGGGCGGCGAAGGTGCGAACAAGTGGTACAGCGTGGTGATTAAAGAAGGCCGCAACCGCGAAGTACGCCGCATTTTCGAGCATTTCGGCCTGACCGTAAGCCGTTTGGTGCGCACGGCGTTCGGTCCCATCGGTCTGCCCAACCGCCTCAAACGCGGCCAGTTTTACGAGCTGAACCCCGCCGAAGTGGCCAATATCATGAAATGGGCGGATATGGCGTTGCCTGGTTCGCGGCGGAGAAGATAGGTTTGCCGTGCGGATTCGGTGATGCGGACAGGCCGTCTGAAAAGGTTTTTTCAGACGGCCTTTTGCTGTCCGTATTGATGGGAAAACGGTTGCGGTTTTGCGATACGGCGGGCCGTCGGGCGAAGCCTTGTGCAGGGTCGGACGCCGTCTGAAAAGCAGATATTCGGATAAAAGGTTTTTCTGGCCGCAGGCGGTGTTCAGACGGCCTCCGTTTTCTTTTGCCGCAGCTTGGGTTGTGTCAAGCCGGCCTGCCGTTCGGGCATCAAACCGTACGGTTTTTGATTTTGGTCATGTTACATCAGCCTACAAGGCAGATGCCCGCATGGTTTTTGTGCCGTTTGGTTAGAATATCGGCTCTGTCTGACTCTGCCGCTGCGGCATATGAAAGGAGTAGTGCCATGGATTATCAAAACCCGACCAACCGTAAAATCATTCTTTGGACGACTTTGGTCGGCGGTTTTATCAGCTCGTTGGTGAAATGGGGTTCGGAAGTCAACACCCCGCCGCGTATGCCCGGCGAAATTTCGCCGCCGGGGGCGAACATCGACGCATGGCTCGGCTGGGCGGGCATCAACCAGCATTCGTTGGACTACACTTACCAGGGCGTGCATGTATTGGGGGCGGTTACGCTGTACCACTGGCTGTTCAGCTTTGTGTTTGCGTTTGTATATGTGGTCGGCTCGGTTTACTGGTCGAAAATGCGGCTGTGGTACGGCGCACTGTACGGAATCATCATCACGCTGGTGATGCACGGGCTGCTGATTCCGATGTTCGGTTTCCGCAATCCCAAATACGCCGACGGCGCGACGGGTTGGTTGTGGAATCTGAATTTTGCCGAACATTTCAGCGAATTTTTAGGCCATATTTATTGGTCGGTATCCATCGAAGTGTGCATGATTGCCGTGCTGGCGCATTTCGGCCGCCCGATTTACGGCAAATGGTTCGAATGACGCCCGCCGTCTGAAAACCAATGCGCAGGGAATGACGGGAATGCAGACCGAGTGCCGGCGGCGTATCCGGAAAACGCCCTTTTCCGCAAAGGTTTGCAAAACCTGATTTGCTTTTGCGGGCGAAATTTTAAGGCCGTCTGAAAAATGGTTTTCAGACGGCCTTCGTGTATTTTCCCGATTGCCGCATGCCTGTTCAAACTGTGGCATAATCCCCCTAAATATATCAATTTGAAAAGGAATCGCACCGTGAGCATCTCTCTTTCGCAATATTTCGGCTACCTGCAATACATGCTGGGCGGCATCGCCATGACTGCCGCCTTCGGCGCGGTTTACCTGCGCATCACGCCTGCCGAGGAAATCCGTCTGATCAAAAACGGCAATCTGGCCTGCGCCTTGTCGTTCGGCGGCGCGCTGGCGGGATTCTGCATCGCGCTCACATCGAGCATCGCCCACAGCGTCGGTTTTTTCGACTTTATCCTGTGGAGCATTGCGGCGGGGGCGATTCAGATTCTGGTGTACTTTGCCGCCACCCGCATCGTTAAGGGCGCGGATGAAGAGCTTGTGAACAACAATGTGGCCGTCGGCGCGTTTTTCTGCGCGATTTCGCTCGGCATCGGTTTGCTGAACGCGGCTTGTCTGGCTTGACGCAGGACAGGAATCCGGACGGCGTTTTGCCCGTTATCCGCATCATCCGCCGCGACAATACCCCGTGCGGCGGATGAGGCCGTCTGAAAACCCATCCGAATCTTTCCAACCGGCGGGCCGCGCCCGCCCTACAACACAAAGGAAACCACCATGGTATTGGACTTTATCAAGAAGCAGTTTATCGACGTCATCCAATGGGAAAGCCCCGACGAAAAAACGCTGGTGTGGCGTTTTCCCGTGGCCGACCAGGAAATCCAAAACGGTGCCAGCCTGACCGTGCGCGAAGCGCAGATGGCGATGTTTGTCGATGAAGGCGTTACCGCCGACGTGTTCGGCGCAGGCCGCCATACGCTCAATACGCAAACCCTGCCGCTGCTCACCAACCTGAAAAACTGGGACAAACTCTTCCAATCCCCGTTCAAATCCGACGTTTACTTCTTCAACACCAAACAGCAGCTCGCCCGCAAATGGGGCACCGCCCAGCCCGTTACCGTGCGCGACGCCGAATTCGGCGCGGTGCAGTTGCGCTCGTTCGGCATGTACGCCTACAAAATCACCGACCCCGCCGTGTTTTTCAAAGAAGTCAGCGGCGTAGTGGAAAGCTATACCGGCGAACAGCTCGAAGCCCAGTTGCGCAACATCGTCATGACTCAGCTTGCCGCCGCCTTCGGCAATTCCGGCGTACCCTTCCTCGACATGGCCGCCAACCAAGTACTGCTGTCGCAGAAAGTGGCCGAACTGCTGGCCGCCGAATTCGCCAAACTCGGCCTGACGCTTGAAAACTTCACCGTCGAAAGCATCACCCTGCCCGAAGCCATCCAAAAAGCGCTCGACAAAAAAATCTCCATGGGCATCATCGGCGACATGGGCAAATACACCCAATACCAAACCGCCGAAGCCATTCCGCTCGCCGCCCAAAACGAAGGCGGGTTGGCCGGCATCGGCGCAGGTTTGGGCGTAGGCGCAGGCATCGGACAGGCCATGGCCGGCGCGATGGCAGGCATGGACCAACCGCAAACCGGCCAAACCGCGCCCGTTCAGACGGCCTCCCCCGCCGAAGACCCGCAGGCAAAACTCGCCAAACTCAAAACCCTGCTCGACAACGGTTTGATTTCCCAAGCGGATTACGACAACGCCAAAGCCGAAGTATTGAAGCAGTTAATCGGGTAGGCGGTAGGTACGGTTAGCCGCCCGAAGCGGCGTAACCGTACAGAAGATTGCAATTTTCAGACGGCCTTTCGTGTATTCCAAGCCGTTGCGTACGTTTTCGCCGCTTCGGGCAAAAAACGTATCCGCACATAGTCAGACAGGCCGTCTGAAAAGCGTTTCAGCGCATGGCGCAAAACACAGGCAATGGGGGCGGATACGGACGGTTCCGCATAATAAGCGGCAATACAGGCCGTCCGAACCCCAAAATCAATCAAAGACACAATCATGACCGAACCTTTTTTCAAAACCGACTGCCCGAGCTGCGGTGCGCCCGTCGAAGCGCATTCGGCCACCGCCGTAACGCTGGTGTGCGGCCACTGCCACAGCATGCTGGTGCGGCACGACGAAGGCATCCGCGATACCGGCCGCGATTCTGCGCTGCTGGAAGATTTCAGTCCGCTGCAAACCGGTACGGTCGGGCGGTTTGCCGGAACGGGTTTTACGCTGGCCGGACGTTTGCAGGTGAAATACGACGCGGGGGCTTGGAACGAGTGGTATGCGCTGTTCGACGATGGCGGAACGGGCTGGCTTTCGGAAGCGGGCGATCTGTATGTGATGACGCGTTCGGGCGAACCGCCGTCTGAAACGCCCGCATTCCACGACATCCGTGCGGGGTACAGTACGCTCGATTATCAGGGCAAACGCTTTACCGCGTCGGACGTGCGCGAAATCACGCTGTCGCAGGCGCAGGCCGAAGGCGAGCTGCCGTTTGCGCTTTCAGACGGCCTGAGCAACCGCGTGGCCGACTGGCGTTGCGAAAACCTGTTCGTTACGCTGGATTATGCCGACCCCGCCGCGCCGGAACTGTTTTACGGGCGGATGGTGAAACTCGACGAACTGGGGCTGCAAAACACCCGCAGCGACGACCGAATCCGCGAAACGGCAGGCCGTCTGAAAGGCGAGCGCGTTTCGGAAAACTGCCCCAGCTGCGGTTCGCCCGTGCATTGGGTGGGCGGCCTGACCCATGTGCTGACCTGTCCCGCCTGCGCAAGCGAATTGGACGTTTCCGAAGCCAAAGCGGATCTGATTCGTGCCAACGACATGCGCAGCGGGCAGGCGGAGCTGTTTACGCTGCCCATCGGCAAAACAGGCCGTCTGAACGGCATCGAATATACCGTTATCGGCGCGGTGCGCTATGCCGAAACCGACGCGCAGGAAACGTTTGACGCGATGTACGGCGGCAAGGCGCACAACCTGCCCCCCGAAGGAAGCTGGAACGAATACCTGCTTTACAACACGCAGAAAGGCTTCAGGTGGCTGGTGGAGGCGGAAGACGGCTGGAGCATGTCGGAAACGCTCGAAACCTGGCCCCGGCTCGACCGCAACGGCCAGCCGCAGGGTTTGTCGAAACTTTACGATTACGGCGGCGTCGTGGCCGTGGCCGCAGGCGCGTTTTACTGGCGCGTTAAAAGCGGCGATTTGAACTATTACACCGACTACAAACAGGGCAGCGGCAAACTGTGCGCAGAAATTTCCGCAAACGAAATGGCGTGGAGCAAAAGCATGCCGGTATCCGCCGCGCACATTGCCGCCGCTTTCGGACTGGATGAAACCGGTATGCCGCATTACGCGGCGCAGGCGGGGGGCGGAACCGTACCCAAATCGAAACGCGTTTTGATGCTGGTTGTCCTGATCGTGCTGAACCTGCCTGCGCTGTTTATGGAAGGCGGAAGCGACGGTTTGATTTTCACGGCGATGGCCGGTTGGCTGATGTGGTCGATGGGCGGTAACGCCGATGACGAGGAGGATTGAGCGGTGAACGAAAAAAGCTATATGATTGTGTGCGGCATCATCATTTTTGTGGTTACCGCCTGCAATTATTTCCTGTTTGCCGGCGACAGCTCGAGCAATACGCGTACGCACAGCGGCGGCGGCTATTACTACGGCGGCGGTTCGGGAGGGCACAAATGACCTACCGTCCGGGCAGCCACGGCCTGTTGGATCTGTACGGCTGTCCAGACGGCCTGCTGCGCGACGAAGGCCGTCTGAAAACCGTTTTGCGGCAGGCCGCCGAAGCAGCGGGGGCAACCGTTTTGGACGGCCGTTTCCATATTTTCGGCGATGCGGGCGGCGTAACCGGCGTTTTGCTCCTGGCCGAATCGCACATCAGCATCCATACTTGGCCGGAACACCGCTTTGCCGCCGTCGATATTTTCCTGTGCGGCGGCATGCCGCTGGAAGCCGCCCGCAGCAGCCTGACGGTGGCGTTTGCCGCAGAAAAAACCGAATGGACGGTGCAGCCGCGCGGTGCGGGCGTGCAGGGCAAGGCATAAGCAGTTTGCGCCTGCGCCTGATGGCAGGCCGTCTGAAAAGCAGCGCCGTTTTTCAGACGGCCTGTCTGTTTTTCGGTGTCAGACAGATGGTCTGGCTGATTTTTTTGAGTTCCGTTGTTTCCGCGCAGGCGGGAGCCCGAACCTGCAATCCAGTATTTTATTGGGCTGTGTCCGGATTGGCGTTAATGTCTACAACCGTCATTCCCGCACCGACGGGAATCTATGTCTGCAATCCGGTATCTTTTGTTTAGGCAAACACTTGTCAATACCCAAGCCGGATTCACGTTTGCACGGGCATGACGGAAGTCGGAGAAAACCGTCGCTCCATTGTCGTCAACGCACCATCCGATACATCCGTATCCGCAACATGTTATCCGGACACGGATGTTATTATTCCCCATAATTTTCAAACACATGATATGAACCGCCGCCAATTTCTTTCCTATTCCGCCACGCTTGCCGCCGCCGCGTCCGTTTCCTATCTCGGCCACCGTTACCTCAACCGCCGCCCCGGCGTCAGCGTGAATCTGGCGGGGCTGCCGCGTGGACACGCCGTGCGCGACGGTTTTTCGGGCGGCGAGCCGCAACGAAAGGCGCATTGCGAAACGCTGATTCTCGGCAGCGGTGCGGCGGGTTTGGGCGCGTTGTGGTATCTGGTAAAAAACGGCAGTAAAAACATTGTGTTGGCCGAAGGTTTTGAGCGCAACGGCAACAATGCGGCCTACCGTTTTCAGGAAATGGCCGCGCCCACGGGGGCGCATTATCTTGCGCTGCCGTCGGAAGAGAGCGTGTATGTGCGCGAACTGCTGCGCGATTTGGGCATCCTGCTTTCAGACGGCGTTTATAACGAAACCGATTTGGTGCACGCGCCCGAATCGCGTCTGCTGTTCCAAGGCAAATGGCAGGAATCGCTGCTGCCGCGCGAAGATGCCGACAGCCGCCGTTTTTTCGCGTTGACAGGCCGTCTGAAAACCCTGCGCGGCGCGGACGGCAAAAAAGTGTTTGCCATCCCGATTGCCGAATCGTCGCACGATAACGAATGGCGCAGGCTCGACACCATGACCTTCGCGCAATGGCTGGATGCGGAAAACTACCGCTCCGAAACGCTGCGCTGGTATCTCGACTACTGCTGCCGCGACGACTACGGACAGGGCATTGCCCAAGTTTCCGCGTTTGCAGGGCTGCACTACTTTGCCGCGCGCGGCGACAACGGCGAAACCGTGCTGACTTGGCCGCAGGGCTTGGCCAGGCTGTCGGACGGCATGAGACAACTGGCCGGGCTGGAAAGTTTGGCTGCAATGCCGTCTGAAACGGCATGGATGTTCGGCCGCCCCGTTGCGCTGGATGCCGCCGCCGTGAAAATCCGCGAAGTTTCAGACGGCTTCGAAGTGTGGCTGCGCGATAACGGCAGCGGGCAGGCCGTTGCCGTTACGGCAGAAAACGTTATCTGCGCCATGCCCTTGGCCGTGGCCGCGCGGGTTGTGGACAACCCCGCGCAATACGGTTTCGGCAGGCTGCCCGAATCCGCGCCGTGGCTGGTGTCGAATTTCGTGATGCACCCGCTGCCGCCTGAAACCGCCGACCCTGCATGGGACAGCGTGGTTTACCGCGGCAAAGGTTTGGGCTACGTTGATGCCGCCCACCAGCTCATCCGCGTCGGCGTGCCGCAGAAAGCCCTGTTTACCGCCTATGCCGCGCTCGACCACGATACGCCGCAAAACGTGCGCCGTATGCTGCTTGCCGCCAAGCCCGAACAACTGCTCGACATCGCGGCGCAAGATTTGCTCGAAGTGTACGGCAAACGTTTCTGGCAGTATGTGGAGCACGTCGATATTACCGTGCGCGGCCACGGCATGGCCGTGCCAAAGGCGGGCTATCTGTCGGATAAAGTATTGGAAAAATTGAGAAACCGTTTAGACGGCCTGCTGTTTGCGCACAGTGATTTGAGCGGCTATTCGGTGTTTGAAGAAGCCCTGTATTGGGGCGTGGAAGCCGCGCGGAAAGTATTGGCGGAGCAGGGCGAAGTGAAGACGGTTTGAGCGGATGTGCGCGGATGGATAATCCGCCGATTACGGCTGTGATAAAAGCCGTCTGAATTGCCGTGATGTCCGTAAATGCCGTAGGTACGGTTAGCCGCCTCAAGCGGCGTAACCGTACGAAACGGCGTAACCGAACCCAAGCAAACGAGACAAAGGCCGTCTGAAAACATATCGGTATGAAGCGGTTGGGTTTGTACGGTTACGCCGCTTGAGGCGGCTAACCGTACCTACGGTTTCATTGTACGAAACGGCGTAACCGAACTCAAACAAACGATACAAAGGCCGTCTGAAAACATATCGGTATGAAGCGGTTGCGTTTTGTACGGTTACGCCGCTTGAGGCGGCTAACCGTACCTACGGTTTCATTGTACGAAACGGCGTAACCGAACCCAAGCAAACGAGACAAAGGCCGTCTGAAAACAGATTGGTATGAAGCGGTTGGGTTTTGTACGGTTACGCCGCTTTGGGCGGCTAACCGTACCTACGGTTTCATTGTACGAAACGGCGTAACCGCACCCAAGCAAACGAGGCAAAGGCCGTCTGAAAACAGATTGGTATGAAGCGGTTGGGTTTTGTACGGTTACGCCGCTGGGGCGGCTAACCGTACCTACGGTTTCATTGCATGAAACGGTGTAACCGTGCCCAAGCAAACGATACAAAGGCCGTCTGAAAACAGATTGGTGCGATGCGGTTGCGTTTTGTACGGTTACGCCGCTTTGGGCGGCTAACCGTACCTACGGCATCTGGATTCCCGTCTGCGCGGGAATGACGGCATTGAACCGTGCTTGTCCGTACCTGCTTTCAGACGGCCTATTCAATCCCCGCCCATTTGTGCGTCTGCACGCTCAACTGCCAATGCACGGGTTTGTTCGGGCGGCCGTTCAATACGCCGATTTGGCGGATGGTGTCGTAAATATTCATTTCGCCGCCGGTTTCGCAGGGCGACAGATAGTAATGTTCCGCACGGATTTTCCGTTCCATTTTTTCTGCAAAATCAAGCACGTCGCCGTCGGCGACAATCCGCACTTCCGAGGCCGTCTGAATGCACTGTTTTTCATACTTGGCGGCATAGCAGGCTTTCGGGCTGGCGGAAACGAAATCTATCTGCGGCGGCGCGGGATTGAGGCCGTTGGTTTCCATGCACAAAAAATAGCCTTGGTTTTTCAATGCGTCGAGCAGGATTTCCAGATGCGGCTGGATGGTCGGTTCGCCGCCCGTGATGATGATGTTGCGGGCGGCGTATTTTTTCAGACGGCCCATGATGTCGGCAAGGCCCATCATGTCGAATGTGAGGTAGTCGGTGTCGCACCAGCTGCACGCCAGATTGCATTTGCCCAAACGGATGAACACGGCGGGCATGCCGGTGTTGCGGCCTTCTCCCTGAAGGCTCTCGAAGATTTCGACAATGCGGTATTGCGGGTTTTCGGGGCGGATTTCAGTCATCTTCTCCCCCGTATTCGGCGCACGAGGTCGGTGTTTCCCACAATTTGACGCTGCACACGGGCAGCCCTGCGGTTTTCAGACGGCCGTACATTTCCGCCGCCATGTTTTCGGCGGTGGTGCGCACGTTCAGACGCAGGGTTTTCATGTTCCAGCTTTCGAGCAGCGCGGCGATTTGGCTTTCGCGCGCATTTGCGCCGTGGTAGATGAAGGCATGATCGAACGGGGCAATGATTTCGCGTTTGACAAGGGCTTGCAGGTCGGCGAAATCCATCACCATGCCGTCTTTCGCGCCGCCGCAGATGAGGCCGTCTGAAACGGTGACTTCGAGCCTGTAAGTGTGGCCGTGCAGGTTTTGGCATTTGCCGTCGTGTCCGTCCAAAAGATGGGCGGAATCGAATGTGAAGATTTTGGTGATTTTCATGGATGGGTTCGCTGTGGGTTTTCAGACGGCATGGTTTGGCGTTCAGGCCGCCTGAATAAAAACGGTTCGGTTGAAGGCGGCGGATTGCGGCGGATAGACTTGAAAGCCGTGTTTGCACGCGGTGTACGGATTGGTGCGGTGCCGTTCGCAACCGTCATTCCCGCGCGGACGGAAATCCGGACTGAGGACTTACGCTCTCTTTTTGATTCCTGGGCTTGTGAATATCGGTTCCGGATTCCTGCTGCGCGGGAATGACGATGGGGTGTCGGTCTGTTTCTGAAAGTAAGGCCGGTTTGCCGCAGGTACGGTTAGCCGTTCCAAGCGGTGTAACCGTACACAACGCCGCCGCATCGCGCCGATAGGTTTTCAGACGGCCTTTTCCGCCAGATATTCCGCCAACCCCTTTTCGCGCAACACGCAGCTCGGGCATTCGCCGCAGCCGCCTGCCGTGCCGTTGTAGCAGGTGTGGGTATGTTCGCGGATGTAGTCAAGACAGCCCATTTCGTCGGCCAACGCCCACGTTTGCGCTTTGGTCAGGTACATCAGCGGAGTGTGGATTTGGAAAGCGTAATCCATCGCCAGATTGAGGGTAACGTTCATCGATTTGACGAACACGTCGCGGCAGTCGGGATAGCCGGAAAAATCGGTTTCGCACACGCCCGTGATGATGTGGCGGATATTTTGGCTTTTGGCGTATATCGCGGCGTAGAGCAGAAAGAGCGCGTTGCGGCCGTCGACAAAAGTATTCGGCACGCCGTTTGAGGCCGTCTGAATTTCCGCGCCTTCGTCCATCAGCGCATTGTGCGTTACCTGCTTCATCACGCTCAAATCCAACACCGTCTGCCGTACGCCCCAATCGGCGGCGATGCGGCGGGCGCATTCCAATTCGATGTCATGACGCTGGCCGTATCGGAAGGTAACGGCCTGCACGTTGCCGCGCCCGTATTGCCGGACGGCCTGAATCAGGCAGGTGGTGGAATCCTGTCCGCCGGAAAAAATCACCAGAGCTTGTTCGTCGTGCATTTGCGTTGTCCTCAAAAACCAAATCGGCAGGCCGCCGATTATACCCGTTTTCAGACGGCCTGATTCCGGTAAGGCAACAGCGGACAAGCCCGGCTTGTCAGCCGGCGGCCGAACGGCAGGCCGTCTGAAAAAGCGGGTGAGGTTAAGAACAGGTTGGAAATCAGGTTGTATGTCCGCTCGGATAGGATATAGGGAGATGTACAGGCGTAAAAAAACAGCCTGAAAAAGGCTGTTTTTTTGATTATGGTGCGGACGGAGAGACTCGAACTCTCACACCTCTCGGCGCCAGAACCTAAATCTGGTGCGTCTACCAATTTCGCCACGTCCGCAGGCTGATGGATTAGGAAGCGGGATTATACAGCTTGCGGGCTTTTTGGCAAAGCTCAGTTGTGCCGTGTGGCCGATATTTTTAAAAAGTGCGGTTCGGCGGCAAGTCTTGCTATAATCGGCTGCTGCAATTTCCCGATAAGAACACCATGAGCCAAACCCCTTTACTCGACACTGTTACGCTGCCTCAGGATTTGCGTAATTTGGACAAAGACAAGCTGCCGCAGGTGGCTGAGGAGCTGCGCGCGTTCCTGCTGGAAACGGTGGGCAAAACCGGCGGCCATTTCGCCAGCAATCTCGGTGCGGTCGAGCTGACGGTGGCGCTGCATTACGTTTATAACACGCCCGAAGATCATTTGGTGTGGGATGTCGGCCATCAGAGTTATCCGCATAAAATCCTGACCGGCCGCCGCAGCCGCATGGATACGATGCGCAAATACGGCGGTTTGGCAGGTTTCCCCAAGCGCGGCGAGTCGGCTTACGATGCTTTCGGGGTGGGACATTCGTCCACATCCATCGGGGCGGCTCTGGGCATGGCGGTGGCAGACAAACTGTCGGGGCGTGCCGGACGCAGCGTGGCGATTATCGGCGACGGCGCGATGACTGCGGGTCAGGCTTTCGAGGCGTTGAACTGTGCGGGCGATATGGACATCGACCTGCTCGTGATTCTCAACGACAACGAAATGTCGATTTCCCCCAATGTGGGCGCGCTGCCGAAATATCTGGCGAGCAATGTGGTGCGTGATATGCGCGGCGTTCTGCATACGTTTAAGCAGCAGTCGGAGAAAGTGCTCCATATCGTTCCCGGCGCGTTGGGGATTGCGCAGAAAGTTGAACACAAAATCAAAACCATCGCTCAGGAAGCGGAACATGCCAAGCAGTCGCTGTCGCTGTTTGAGAATTTCGGTTTCCGCTACACAGGCCCCGTCGACGGCCACAATGTTTCACAACTGGTTGAAGTATTGGAAGATTTGCGCAGCCGCAAAGGGCCGCAGCTTCTGCACGTTATCACCAAAAAAGGGCAGGGTTACAAACTCGCGGAAAACGATCCCGTGAAATACCATGCCGTTGCCCATCTTGATAAAGACAGCAAAGACAGCGTTCCTGCCGCCAAGCCCGCCGTCCGTCCCACTTATACCCAGATTTTCGGCAGATGGCTGTGCGACCAGGCCGCTGCCGACAAACGTCTCGCCGCCATTACGCCGGCCATGCGCGAAGGCAGCGGTTTGGTCGAATACGAACAGCGTTTTCCCGAACGCTATTTCGATGTCGGCATTGCCGAGCAGCATGCGGTAACTTTTGCCGCAGGTTTGGCCTGCGAAGGCATGAAACCCGTTGTCGCCATTTATTCCACTTTTTTGCAGCGGGCGTATGACCAGCTTGTGCACGACGTCGCCCTGCAAAACCTGCCCGTTTTGTTTGCGGTTGACCGTGCGGGCATCGTCGGTGCAGACGGCCCCACCCATGCGGGGCTGTACGATTTGAGCTTCCTGCGCTGCATTCCCAATATGGTCATCGCCGTTCCCAGCGACGAAAACGAATGCCGTCTGCTGCTGTCTTCCTGTTACGCGCTCGACTGTCCCTCGGCCGTCCGCTATCCGCGCGGTTCCGGTATCGGCGCAACCGTTTCAGACGGCCTGGATACCGTACCCGTCGGCAAAGGTTTGGTACGCAGGCAGGGAAGCAGAACCGCCGTATTCGCCTTCGGCAGCATGGTTCAGCCCGCTTTGCAGGCAGCCGGTGCGCTCGATTTGACTGTGGCCGATATGCGTTTTGTCAAACCCATCGACGAAGAGCTGATTCTCCGGTTGGCCGCAAGCCACGATTATCTCGTTACCGTTGAAGAAAACGCCGAACAGGGCGGCGCGGGCAGCGCGGTTTTGGAAGTGTTGGCGAAACACAGAATCTGCAAACCCGTTTTGGTACTCGGCGTTGCCGATACCGTTACCGAACACGGCGATGCCGAACGCCTGCTCGACGATTTGGGTTTGAGTGCCGCCAAAATCGAACAGCGTATCCGGGAATGGGCGGTTTGATTGTCGGCGGTTTCCGTTTCGGTTGAATCCGCAGTATCCTGCCGTACCGCCGCATAGCAAGACAGGCCGTCTGAAAACTTTTCAGACGGCCTGTTGACGTTTTAAAACGGCTTGAATACGGCATTCCTTGTTTCTGTTCGCATCATAATACGTTTTCAAAACGCGGCATCCGATTTCCGGTTGCCGTCGGCAAAACGGGAACATCGGCGCGTTGCGGGAAATCGGGCGATAAACGTGCATATTCCGCACGTTTGCGTTATAATTGCGCCCGCCTGTCGTTTCAGGCGCTCAGGAGTTTGCACAGGTTACGGCTTGGCAAACTTGTCCGAACCGCAAGGTTCATTTATTTTCGGAGTTATCCATCATGGCATTGACCGTAGAACAAAAAGCACAAATCGTAAAAGATTTCCAACGTAAAGAAGGCGATACCGGTTCTTCAGAAGTGCAAATCGCACTGTTGACTTTCCGCATCAACGACCTGACCCCCCACTTCAAAGCCAACGCGAAAGACCACCACAGCCGCCGCGGTTTGCTGAAAATGGTCAGCCAGCGCCGCCGTCTGTTGGCCTATCTGCGCCGCACCCAGCCCGATACTTACCGCAACCTGATCACCCGCTTGGGTCTGCGCAAATAATTTGTGCGATAAGAACACCGTTTGCAGAAACGGTGTTTTTTATTGCCGCGTTCGGCCGCAGGCCGTCTGAAACAACCTTGAATCCGTTTTCAGACGGCCTTACACTCGGCAAACGGTTTTCCACATCACAAGGATACAGACATGAGCATCTATGATTTCACCATGAAAGACGCGCAGGGCAACGATGTTGACCTGGCCGGCTACCAAGGCAAAGTGCTGCTGGTGGTCAACACCGCCACCCGCTGCGGCCTGACCCCGCAATACGAAGAATTGCAGCAACTCTACGACCGCTATGCCGCAGAAGGCTTGGAAATTCTCGACTTCCCCTGCAACCAGTTCCGCGAGCAGGCGCCGGAGAGCAGCGGCGAAATCGCGCAGGTGTGCCAGATGAAATTCGGCACACGGTTCAAAATATTCGACAAAATCGACGTGAACGGTGCCCGTGCCCATCCGCTGTATGTTTATTTGAAAGCGCAAAAGCCCGAAGACAAAGGCAATCATGTGTTCAAAGACCTGCTGCTCAAATTGGCTTCGTTGGGCGAAAAGCGCGAGGGCAGCGACATCAAATGGAATTTCACCAAGTTTCTCGTCAACCGCAACGGCGATGTGGTGGAACGTTTTGCACCGAGCGTTACGCCGTCTGAAATCGAAGCGGACATCCGCGCTTTGCTGTAAAGGCACTGCTGCAAAGGCCGTCTGAAAATGTTTCAGACGGCCTTTGTTGCGGCGGCATGGACAGCATGCCGGATTTGCTGTGATTTCTGCACAGGATAAAAATCATTTTAAAACAAAGGGTTTATTTGAATACTGCGTTGTTTTTACATTTTCCGTCATGCCCGAACAGGCGGGAACCCAGAAGCCCAGCCATAAAAAACCAATGTTGTTCAAAGGCATCCGAACCCAAAAACTTTCTGTATTCCCCGCTTGAGCAGGCATGATGGAAATCGGAGAAATCCTGCTTGTCTGCATACCGCCAAAGCATCATCCACACACAGCCAAAACAAAGAAACTTCTGTTATCCAAGCCAATGGTGTAAGAATGGATGCCCTGCATGAGCATGACGGCAGCCGGAAAACCACTCTATTGCTTCAACAGCCGTCTCCTGTGTTTCCCAAAACGGCAAAAGGCCGTCTGAAAATGTTTTCAGACGGCCTTCCTGTTACGCGTTGTTCAGACGGCATCGGGGGATGCCCGTGCCACAATCAATGTTGCTGGTGGCCGATTTGGAACGTAAGCGTGGAGTAGGCGGCCAGTTTCTGACAGGTTTTCTGGTCGCGGTAATCGGTTTTGTGCTCAACCATCGCTTTCCAGAAACCTTGGCGCAGCGGGATGATGTCGACCGTGCCGTCGTTGCCCGTGGTGTCGGAGAAGGCTTGGGCTTCGGTTTTATGGGTTTTGCTGCGGTCGCTGGTGTCGAAACCGTCGAAGGTGGCGGTTACGGTGGCGTTGGGCAGCGGTTCGCCGTTAAACAGCACTTTTACTTTGAAACGCTGGCCGACATGAACATTGGCAGGGTTGTCGAGCGGAACGATTTCGAGCGTTTGGCCGACGGGGCGGGTGATGATTTTGGTATCGGCGCTTTCATGGCCGACATTGGCGATGTTTTTGCCGTACATCATCGACTGCTCGCAATAGGTGGCGTCGGGTATGGCCTTCATATCGGCCTGTTTCCAGCCGGCTTTGTTTTTCGACCAGAATGTCGGTTTGTATTCGGCTAACACGAGATAGCTGCCGTCTTTAACCGCTTTTTTGGTTTGGAACTGGTAGTTTTTACCCTTCTGAACCATGTTTTCCCTGCCTTTTTCGGTAACGAGCTGCAAGGGCTTGAAGATGTGCAGGCGGTCTTTGGCAATCGGCTCGAACTCGGGGAATTCGCCGTAGCCGAGTTCGGCTTTCAGAATTTCGCCGCCGTGGGTATGGGCGGTTTCCACCCAAACGCGGTGGGCGTGTGCAGCGGTGGAAAACAACAGGGCGGAAAGGATAAGGGCTGTTTTTTTCATGACGGAATCTGCCGGTGGGTTGATGATGATTGTTATAATATAACAAAACCTAAAAAAAGAAAACGGTAGGCCGTCTGAAAAATGTTTTTCAGACGGCCTGTTGCCGGTATCGGTAAATTTGATACAGGGATTGTGTGTTGTGAACGGCAAAAGCCGTGCAGCCGCAGATGATTACGGGCGATGTCGATGGACGAGCCTGCTATGGTTTGCAGCAATGATGATATGGGATAGAAATATTTTTAGTTTGGAACAAATCACGGCAGGCTGCGGATGTTGGGCCGTCTGAAAATTTATCACATTGGTGTTAAATTTCAAAATATTTAAAATACAAAAATTAAAATTCTAAAAATTTATTTTTATACGGTTTTAAGAAATAAAATTGCGATTTCTGAAAAATAACCCTTGCCGTAATACGGTGGAAACGGTAGTCTGGCAGCATTGTTCCAATCATCGAAAAAGAACGTAAAAATGATTCAACGCTACCAAACCGACGACGTAAAAATCAAAGAAATCAAAGAACTGCTGCCGCCGATTGCCCATCTTTACGAATTGCCGATTACCGAAGAGGTGTCCGATTTGGTGTACCGCACCCGCAAGGAAATTGCCGATTTGGTACACGGTCGCGACAACCGTTTGCTGGTCATCATCGGCCCCTGTTCGATTCACGACCCCAAGGCCGCGATCGAATATGCTGCCCGTTTGCTGCCGTTGCGCAGGAAATATGAGAAAGAGTTGCTGATTGTGATGCGCGTGTATTTTGAAAAACCGCGCACCACCGTCGGCTGGAAAGGTTTGATTAACGACCCGCATCTGGACGGCTCGTTCGACATCAACTACGGCCTGCGTCAGGCGCGCAAGCTGTTGTTGGAGCTGAATAACATGGGCATGCCCGCATCCACCGAATTTCTCGACATGATTACGCCGCAATACTATGCCGACCTGATTTCATGGGGCGCCATCGGCGCGCGCACCACCGAAAGCCAGGTACACCGCGAACTGGCCAGCGGTTTGTCTTGTCCGGTCGGGTTCAAAAACGGCACCGACGGCAATTTGAAAATCGCCATAGATGCCATCGGTGCGGCGAACCATCCGCACCATTTCCTGTCGGTAACCAAAACGGGGCATTCCGCCATTGTGCATACCTCGGGCAATCCAGACTGCCATGTCATCCTGCGCGGCGGAAAAGAACCGAACTACGGCACGGAGCACATCAAAGATGCGGCGGCACAACTGGAAAAAGCAGGGGTTACGCCCAAATTGATGGTTGATTTCAGCCATGCCAACAGCCGAAAAGACTACCGCCGCCAGATGGAAGTGGCTCGGGATGTCGCCGCACAAATCAAAAACGGCGAAAACAACATCATGGGCGTGATGGTGGAAAGCCATTTGGTCGAAGGCCGCCAAGACAAGCCGGAAACCTACGGCCAGAGCATTACTGATGCCTGCATCGGCTGGGAAACCACCGAAGAAATGCTGGTGCTTTTGGCAGACGCAAACCGCGTCAGGGTGTAACGTTTTTGAAAAGTGTCGGATTGAAAGGCCGTCTGAAAATCCATGCAGCCGAAAAGCCAAAGGGAAAATAACGGAACGATAGGCTTTGCCGCCGTTGCAGGTTAAAATCGCATAACAGGCCGTCTGAAAATATCAATCAGGAGACATTCAATGATTTACGGAATCGGCACCGACATCGTTACCGTCAGCCGTATTGCTCGGCTGCATAAAAAATACGGCGCGGCGTTTGCTGAACGGCTGCTGAGCCATGTGGAAAAGCAGGAATATCCGCTGGCCGCCGATCCCGTCCGTTATCTGGCCAAGCATTTCGCGGCCAAAGAAGCGCTCTCGAAAGCATTGGGGACGGGCATCCGTGCGCCGGTCAGTTTCCGTAACATCAGTATCGGCCACGACGGGCAGGGTAAACCCGAAGTCATCTGCGAGCCGGAGCTGAAGGCATGGATGAAAACGCGCGGCGTCAAGCGGCTGCATCTGAGTTTGAGCGACGAAGACGATAAAGTCGTGGCGTTTGCGGTGGCGGAAAAATAGGGTTGTAAGATTGGCAACAGGCCGTCTGAAAATATTTTCAGACGGCCTGTGATTGTTTGGGCGGTATTTGAACGATGTGTTGAGTGATGCGTTAACGTTAACGGCCTTCATTGCCTCGCAAGCAGGAATCCGGCTGTAAATTTGAAGGAAGCCTGTTATCCGTAGCTTATAAATCTTAAGGTTGAACGCCCATCTGTACGGGAATGACGGTACCGGCCACCGGCGCATTATTCAAATACTGCCGTATTTTACACGTGATGCACAATCAGCTTTTTGCCTTGGTGTTCCAACACGTCCACTTCCATGCCGAACAATTCCAGAATATTCGCTTCGGTAAACACTTCGTCGGGCGAGCCGGTCAGGGCGACTTCGCCGTTTTTCATCGCCACCACGAAATCCGCATAGGCCGCCGCCTGATTGATGTCGTGCAACACGATAATCATGGTGCGGCGGTGTTCGTCGGCCAGGCGGCGCAGGGTCTGCATCAGGCTGCGGGCGTAATACATATCGAGGTTGTTGAGCGGTTCGTCGAGCAAAACGTATTCCGTCTGCTGGCAGAACACCATCGCAATCATCGCCCGCTGCCGCTGGCCGCCCGAGAGTTCGGTCAGGTAGCGGCCTGCGAACGCTTCGAGCTGGAATTCGTGCAGGGCGTTTTCGACAATCGCCTTGTCGTTTTCAGACGGCCTGCCCTGATGGTAGGGGTAGCGGCCGAACATCAGTAAATCGCGCACGGAAATGCGGCTGATGATACTGTTTTCCTGCGTGAGTATCGACACGGTTTTCGCCAGTTCCGCCGTGGGCGTGGCGGTAACGTCTTGGCTGCCGAAGGCGATGCTGCCGTGTTTCAGGGCTTGCAGCCGCGCCATAAACGACAGCAGCGTGGACTTGCCTGCGCCGTTCGGCCCGATAAGCGCGGTAATGCCGCCTTGCGGAATGTCGAGGCTGACGTTGTTCAGGATGGTTTGGCTGCCGATGTGGTGGGTAACGTTGCGGATGGTAATCATGGATGGTTGTAGGGGTTTGGGGTTTTGCCGTTCAGACGGTGGGAGCGGACGGTTATGCCTGCATTGGCGTGAGACGGAAACCGATTGTATAGGGATTGTAAGTGTAGTGGAGAGCGGGGCGGCTGTAAAATCTGCTTGTTGATGCAGCCGCTTGCAACATGATGGGCGGTTTTCAGACGGCCATTGTTCTCAGAATAACGGGATAACGGACAGATATTTGTTTTTCATTAAGAAAACATTGTTTGTGTTGGCTGTTCGGATAATGCGTTGAATACGCCGGCAGCGTTATTGCCTTCCTGTACAGGGAGGGGGAATCTGTTTTTGGGTGTAAGAAACCGTTTTTATTCATCCGCTTGTGAATGGATACTGTGGCCTGAGCGTGCATGACGGCTGTGGATGACACCCTACCAATCAATGATCTGTAATGCGAACATGGCTTTATTGACGGTTTTGTTGATGTGCTTGTGAAGATCGACTACGGGCTTTTTTTTGCATCAGGATAAAGCGGCGGGTTTGTGCAGGCTGATGATGTCCTTTTATAACCGACGCATTGTGCAGCCTTATTTTCTGTTTCATGCGGATGCGCGGTCAATGAAAAGGCCGTCTGAAAAATTTTCAGACGGCCTTTGGTGTTGCGGCGGTAAGGCTTATTCGGTTTCGGTCAGCGTGCCTTTGGTGGAAGGCATTTGGCCTGCCATGCGGGGATCGAGTTCCACCGCCATGCGCAGGGCGCGGCCGAAGGCTTTGAACAGGGTTTCGGCCTGGTGGTGGGCGTTTTTGCCGCGCAGGTTGTCGATGTGCAGGGTCATCATGCTGTGGTTGACGATGCCGTGGAAAAATTCTTCGAGCAAATCAACGTCGAACCTGCCGATTAAGGCGCGGGTGTAGTCGATGTTGTACACCAGACCGGGGCGACCGGACAAATCGATGACAACGCGGGTAAGCGCCTCATCGAGCGGCACATAGGCATGACCGTAGCGGCGGATGCCTTTTTTGTCGCCCAATGCGAGTTTCAGGGCTTGGCCGAGGGTGATGCCGATGTCTTCGACGGTGTGGTGGTCGTCGATGTGCAGGTCGCCTTTGCAGGTAATGTCCAAATCAATCATGCTGTGGCGGGCGATCTGGTCGAGCATGTGTTCGAGGAAGGGTACGCCTGTGTTGAAGCGGCCTTGGCCGGTGCCGTCGAGATTGAGGGAGATGGAAATCTGGGTTTCGTTGGTGTTGCGGGTAACGGTAACGAAACGGCCTTCGGTGTTCATGACGAACTCGGGGAAGGCAATGGCCTGTGCAGCCGCGGCTTCTTCTGCCGCTGCACGGGCTTCGGCGCGTGCGGCCGCGCGTGCTTTGTCTTCGCTGTGGTCGCGGTTGAACCAGCCTTTGCGTTTGCCCATGCCGCTTTCCAGTTTTTCGACCAGGCTGGGACGGATGCCGCGTGCGGTTTCGTCGTCTTTCTGATCTTCCAAACGGCGTTTGAGCTGCGAGAGGGAGGCGGCGTTTTCGTAACCGCAGCGTTTGGCCAAAGCGGTCATGTTGCCGGCTTCCTGTATCAGCAGGTGAAGGTTGGCTAAATGAATTTGGGTTTTGTTCATGATGTTTTCCTATAGTGGTTATAACGGGTTATGAAAGGTGTTGTTTCAAAACGGCAAGCACGGCATCATTCTGTTCGGGGCTGCCGACGGTAATGCGCAGGCAGTTGTCGAGCAGGGGATGGCTGCCGTGCAGTTTTTTAATCAGGATGTTGTTTTTTCTGAAGATTTCGAACATTTCGACTGCATCGGGTACGCGTACGGTAATAAAGTTGGCACCGCTTTCGAATGCTTTCAGACGGCCTATGCCGGAAAGTCCGGCAAACAGGCGGCTGCGCTCGGCTTTTAACAGTCCGACGGTTTCATTGACGGCATCAATATGCTCCATGGCGAATTTTGCCGTGGCGAGGCTCAACTGGTTCATATTGTAGGGCGGCAGGATTTTCGCCAGTTCGTTCATCACGGCAGGATGGCCGGCGGCATAGCCCAAACGGATGCCGGCAAAGCCGATTTTGCTGACGGTGCGCATCACAATCAGGTTTTCGCTGCTACCTGCGAGCGGCAGGAAGCTGTCGCCGCTGAATGCGCCGTAGGCTTCGTCGATGACCACAATGCCTTGGGCGGCTTGGACGACGGTTTTGATTTCTTCGCGTTTGAATGGTACGCCGGTAGGGTTGTTCGGGTAGGCAATGAAAATCAGGGCGGGATTGTGCCGTTCGATGGCAGAGAGTACGGCAGGCAGGTCGAGCGTGAAATCTTCGTTTAACGGTACGCCGATGTAGTCCATACCGAACAACGCGGCATTGTGGCGGTACATCACGAAGCTCGGCTCGACCGCGAGCATCGCGGCACCGGGCTTGGCAAGCAGCATGGTTATGAACTGGATCAGCTCGTCAGAACCGTTGCCTAAAGCGATTTTGGCGGTTTCGGGAATATCGAAAGCCTGCTGCAACGCCGTCTGTAAACCGCTGGCGGCGGGGTTCGGGTAAAGGTTTAACGGAGCTGCGGCGATGTATTGCTGCCATTTCTCCAACAGACCCGGCTGCCGTGCAAACGGATGGTAGGGGCTTTCCATCGCATCGAGCTTGATAAAGCCTTCGGGAACATCGGTCACATGATAAGCCGTCATCGCCTGAATGTCGGGGCGGATAAGGTTTGAAAGGGAATTCATTAAATGTTGCGGAAAGGGGGAAATTCTTGAACGCGAATGTAGCACAAAATTTAATGTGTTTCATCAAAAAATAGAGTAGTTGCGGAAATTTTTTCAGACGGCCTTAAGAAACAGGGTGGTTTTGTAAGGTGTAATTCAATGTTGTTAAAGATTTTTTGTGAAAAAGAAAACGGAAGTTTGCGGTAGGTGGAAAGAACAACCGTTATTCGGATGTTTGAATGGCAGAAAGAAGGGGAAAATCGGGGAAGCCGGTTTCGGACAATGAATTGCTCTGCATCATATTGCTTGAATGGATAAAAAATTGTGTTGGAACCATCCGTGTGTGATGCGGAACAATATTTGTATTGAGTTGTCATTAACGTTGACCCAGTAGTTTATGTTGCTTAAGACAGGATAAATGATTGATGAACGGTCGTTATCAAGGCACGGGATTTCCTGTCTGCATGGGAACGGTGGCAGCCGGCGGTTGTTATGGGTATTTTTACCGGAGAATCATGCGGATGCAGGCTGGAAATCAGATGGTTTTCCGATAAGATGTATTTCGGGCGGATAAAAAAACAGCCCTCGGCAGGGCTGTTTTTTGTTTTCAGACGGCCTCAGTCGAAATTCAAAACCGCTGACGTATAAACATCCTGCACGTCGTCCAAATCTTCCAAAGCGTCAATCAGCTTCTGCATTTTCACCGCATCGTCGCCCGAGAGTTCGGCTTCGTTTTGCGCGCGCATGGTCACTTCGCCGTCTTCCGACTTGAAGCCCGCCGCTTCGAGTGCGGCTTTGATGCCCGCCCAGTCGTTCGGCGCGGTAATGACTTCGCGCGAACCGTCGTCGTGGGTCATAACGTCTTCCGCACCGGCTTCAAGTGCGGCTTCCATCAGTGCGTCTTCGTCGGTATCGGGCGAGAACAGCAGGTAGCCCTGATGCACGAAATTAAAGGCCACGCAGCCGTCGGTGCCGAGATTGCCGCCGTTTTTGGTGAATGCGTGGCGCACGTCGGCGACGGTACGGGTTTTGTTGTCGGTCAGGCAGTCCACCATCACCGCCGCGCCGCCGATGCCGTAGCCTTCGTAGCGCAGCTCGATGTAGTCCACGCCTTCCAGATTACCCGTGCCTTTGTCGATGGCGCGCTGCACGTTGTCTTTGGGCATGTTTGCGTCCCAAGCCTTGTCCATCGCCAGACGCAGGCGCGGGTTGGATGCGGGGTCGCCGCCGCCGAGCTTGGCGGCAACGGTGATTTCCTTAATCAGCTTGGTAAAGATTTTGCCGCGTTTGGCGTCAACGCGGGCTTTTTTGTGCTGGATGTTCGCCCATTTGCTGTGGCCGGCCATGTGGATTCCTTTCGGTACGAAGTATTTTGAAGCGGCGGATTTTAACATAAGCGCAATGCGGCAATCAAAAACGGGGGGCGGAAAGGCCGTCTGAACGGGCGGTACATTGTGATGCCGTCTGCCCGCCGTTTTGCAGGATGCGGCCTTGTTTTTCAGACGGCCTTTGTTATGATGATGCCGTTTATCGTTATCCGTTCCGTAACTTTTATCATGAATCCTGTTCCGTTTTCCCCGCTTGATGTGCCTGTGGACGGCACCAACCTGATTGAAGCCTCCGCCGGCACGGGCAAAACCTACGGCATCGCCGCGCTGTTTGCGCGGCTGGTGGTGCTGGAACAAATGCCGGTGGAACAGATTCTGGTGGTAACGTTTACCAAGGCGGCGACGGCGGAACTGAAAACGCGCCTGCGGCGGCGGCTCGACGGCATCCTGCGGTTGCTGGAATGCGACGAATGGTTTGCCGATGCGCCCGACAAGGTTTCAGACGGCCTGCGCAGCCATATCGGGCAGGCGTTTCCCGATGACGGCTTTATCCTGCCGCTGTTGGAAAAAGCATTGGCAAAAGAGCCGCAACCGCGTTTGAAGCTGCGCCTGAAAGCGGCGGTGGCCGGTTTCGATGCAGCTTCGGTTTATACGATACACGGCTTCTGCCAGCGGCTGCTGCGCGATTATGCGTTTTACTGCGGTGCGCCGTTTGATGTGGAGTTGGACGAAGACGGCGAAGACAGAATGCTGGTGCCCGCTCAGGATTTCTGGCGGGAAAACGTTTCGGAAAACAAAGCCTTGGCGCGGTTGGTGGTGGATAGGGGCTTGACGCCGCAGAAAGTGCTGGACGGCATCGGCAGGTTTGCCAACCGTCCGTATCTCGTTTTCAGACGGCCTGAATGCGGTTTGGAGCAAGCGCAGGCGGCGGCACAGGTTTGCTGGGACGAACTGCGGAAAGAAGGCAGGCTGGCGGCAATCGAAACATTATTCTGGCGCATCCGCCCGCAGTTGAACGGCAATTCCTATAAAGAAGACACATTTAAAAACAAATTCGCGGCATTGAACGGTTTGCTTGAAAACGAAGCGGTGCCGTCTGAAAAGCTGGCTGAAATTTTGGTCAACAGCAAAGGGGAGGGCGTATTCTCACCTGAATTTGTCGAGAGCAAAATCAAGAAAAACGGGGTGGTTGGCGATGACGATAAGGCCGCATTGGCATTGCTGGACAATCTGCATGCGGCCTGCGCGGATGTTCAAACCGCTGCCGCCGACTGTCTGATACGGCTTCAGCTCGACCTGCTCGACCATCTCAACACCGCCTTGGCCGAACGGAAAAAAACGCAGCGCGAACGCAGTTTCGGCGATTTGCTGCTGGACGTGTATGCCGCGCTTACGACGGGCGCGCACGCGGAAGCGCTTGCGTCGGCCGCGGCGGGCAACTGGCAGGCCGCGCTGATCGACGAATTCCAAGACACCGACCCGCTTCAATACGAAATCTTCCGCCGCATTTTCATCGCGCACCGCCGCGCGCTGTTTTTGGTGGGCGACCCGAAACAGGCGATTTACAGCTTCCGCGGCGCCGATATTTACGCCTATCTCGACGCCGCACGCGCGGTGGACCGCCGCTACACGCTCGCCGTCAACTACCGCAGTTGGAGCAGGGTCATCGACGGCATCGGCGCGCTGTTCAAGCGCAAAACGCGCCCGTTCGTGCTCGACGGCATTCCTTATGCCGACGTGTCGTCCGACCCGAACCACCGGCACAGCCGTCTGCATCCCGCGTTGCCCGCCGTCCGCATCCGCTGGCTGCACCGCGACGGAAACGACCTGCCGAACAAGGCCGAAATGCGGCAGCGTGCGGCGGATTATTGTGCGGATGAAATTGCCGCGCTGCTCAATCTCGCGGCGGAAGGCCGTCTGAAACACGGCAAGGAAGACGGCGCGGAACCGTTGGCATCGGGCGGCATCGCCGTCTTGGTGCGCACCCACAACGAAGGCGCGATGGCGGCGGCGGCCTTGAAACGGCGCGGCATCCAAAGCGTGATGCTGTCGCGCGAACCCGTATTCGCTTCGCCCGAAGCCGAAGCTTTGGCGGCACTGCTGGCGTTTTGGCTCGAACCGCAGCGCACCGGCCTGCTGCGTTTCGTGTTGGGCGGCGTGCTGTTCGGCTGGACGGCTGAGCAGATTTACGCGCTGAACCAAAACGATGCGGTGCTCTCCGAATGGACGGACGCGGCTGCCGAAGCCGTGGAAACCTGGCGCGGCAAAGGCATTTTCGCTGCGGTGCAGGCGTTTTCGGCGCGCTTCGGTTTGGAAACGCGGCTGCTTTCAGACGGCCTGGAGCGCAGTCTGACCAATTATCTGCAAGTGTTGGAACTGCTGGCGGAAGAAGATGCGCAGAGCCGCAATCCCGCCGCGCTGCTGCGGTGGCTGGAAGAACGCGTCGGTTCGCCTGAGAAAAGGGGCGATGCGTCGATGCTGCGTTTGGAGAGCGATGAGAAACTGGTCAAAATCGTTACCATGCACGCGGCCAAAGGATTGCAGTATCCCGTGGTGTTCTGCCCGTTTGCATGGGACGCGCAGGAAGCCAGGCCGCAGGGGTGGAACGTGCTGCACAGCGGCGGTACGGACGGCCATGCCACGGAGCTGCTGGAAGCCGCGCAGTTGACCGATGCCGAGAAAAAGCAGTTCGCCGACGAACAGGCGGCCGAATCGCTGCGGCTGTATTATGTCGCACTGACCCGGGCGGAAGAGCATTTGTGCATTTACGCAGGGGCATGCGGCGAAACGCCCGACAACGCCTTTGCCTACCTGCTCGAAGGCGGTGCGGATGCGGAACGGGAAGCGGTGCGGCAGGCCTATCTCGATTGCGGCGACGCAGCGGGCAAGGCTGCGGAAAAAGCGGCTAAATCCGCAGAAGGGCCGTCTGAAAACACCGGAAAACCGGACAAATCCGCCGCCAAGTCCGCCGCCGTTGCCGCCATGCTTAAACAAAACTGGCAGCGTTTCGCCGACGATTTATCCGCAGGCGGTTCGGACGGCGGCATCGAATTTACCGACGAAGAACCCGAACCCGCCGTTTTTCGGGCGCACGGCGGCGGGCAGACCGTTTACCGTGCCGCCGGTATTCCGCCGCGCAGTTTCGAGTTTGTCCGCCACACCAGTTTTACCGGTTTGAGCCGCCATGTCCGCCATGCGGAAGCCGAAGAGCTGCAACCCGCGCTGGATGCCGCAGAAACCGTGTCGGATGCGCCGGTGCCGTCTGAAAACCCGCTTGCGGAAACCGAACCCGATAACGGCATCCACCGTTTCCCGCGCGGCGCGAATGCCGGCGTGTGCCTGCACGAAATCCTGGAAAAACTCGATTTCTCCGCCGCTGCCGACGGACAAACTGATCTTATCGGCACAACGCTCGAGCGTTACGGTTTTGAAAACGTCTGGCTGCCCGCCGTAACCGCCGCGGCGGAACGCGTCCGTACCGCCGTGCTTTCAGAACATCCGCCTGCCTGTGCTTCAGGCGGCAGGGGGTTCGCTTTGTCCGACGTTCCGCCGCACAGCCGCCTGCCCGAAATGGCGTTCACACTCTATATGGAGGATTTCAGGCTCGAAGCCCTGCAGAACTGGCTTGCCGACCCCGCAAACGGCCTGCCGCCTGAATGCCGCGAAGCCGCCCGCGCACTGGCGTTTGACGATGTAACGGGTTTTCTCAACGGCTTTATCGATATGGTCTGCCAAACACCCGACGGCCGCACCGTCATCATCGACTACAAGTCCAACCATCTCGGCGCAAGCGCGGAATCCTATACGCAGGCGGCGATGAACGATGCCGTGGCGCACCATCATTATTATTTGCAGGCATTGATTTACGCCGTGGCCGTTGCCCGCCATTTCAAACAGCGCCGTCGCCCGCTGTCCGAAATTTCCGTCCGCTACCTGTTCCTGCGCGGGTTGGACGGTTCGGGCAAAGGCATTTGGCAATGGGACATCGATACGGAAAAACTGGCGGAATGGGTTTAGGGCAGGCGGATTGCCCGCCGACCGGTTCGGACGTGTTTTTCAGACGGCCTGATGCGGGAATGTTGCCGGCCGTGAAATGTTTTTTTGTGTCAGTCGTGAACAACGTAGAAATGCCCGTGAGAGCGGACGGTAAAACGTATTCGGACGGTACGGGAGTTGCAGGCTGCCGCTCAATGGAAACGGTGTCGGGGCAGGGCGGTTGTGCGGAGTTTAATCCGTATAACGTCGAATTGTCCGCTGAATGGGCAGGCGTCAAACTAAAGGCCGTCTGAAAACTTTTTCAGACGGCCTTTATCTTTGCGGTGCAATATCTTATGGCTGTGTTTGTATAGGGTATTGATTTGTACGAAGCTGCTCACAGCCGTCATTCCCGCGCAGACGGGAAGCCATGTCTAATATTTAAGAAACCTTTTTTGATTCATGAGCTTGTGAATATTAACAACGGATTCCCGTCTGCGCGGGAATGACGGTTGTTGGAGAGATTGGTCTTACCTATCGTATGCTGCCGCCACAATATTTGCCGGAGCCAAAAATAAAAAACGGAAGCGATGCAGATGGACTGCTTTGTTCCGTACCGGATAACCGTTTCCGCCGCATTGTTCGGCAAACTCTTACAGCCGCACTTTCCAGTCGCTGCCGTCTTTAATTAGGCGCACTCGGTCGGTGTTGGTTTCGCCCTGTTTGAAACGCATATGCACTTTTACCGATGCGCGGTTGGCATCATCGGGAGAGGTTTCGGCGGGATCGGCGGTGATTTCCGCCAAACCGCCTTTACTGTCGGCGTATTCCTTCTGCTTGGCGACGCCGGCTTTGACTTTGCCGTGCAGGATGTCTTCGATGCCGGCTTTGTCCTGTTCGGGGAGGTAAATCATGGCAATCACGGCGTCGGCGTCGCCGGTATAGCTTTTTTCGACAAAGCGTTTGGCGGCGTCTTCCGGCGTGCGTGCGCCGCAGGCCGCGAGCAGGAATGCGGCGGCAAGTGCGGCGAAACGGGTGTTGCGGATAGCGGTGTGCATGGTGTTTCCTTGTTTTTAACGGCTTGGTTGAGGCGTTAGAGTGGAATTTGCGTTAAAGGTTTCCTGTGTCGTGCAGATTTTGCCGTGCGGATGTTGGAGGCCGTCTGAAAATCCTGCCGTACCCGTACGGTTTTCGGGAAGAAACGGCATGATAACGGCTTAGTTGGTTGAATCAAAAGAAAGTTTCTGTTTCTCTACGGGAAACTGTCCGCATACGGCTGCGGTCATGACAGGCCGTCTGAAACCGTTGGTTCGGGGCATGTTTATGACGGTTCGGATTGTCAACAATCTGGCGTTGTGCCACAATCTGCCGTCTTATCCGTTCTAACCCAATTCCAAGGAAAAGCCATGTTCCGTCACGTCGAATTTTATCCGGGCGACCCGATTCTGGGTTTGGTCGAAACCTTCAATCGGGATGCGCGACCGCATAAGGTGAATCTCGGCATCGGCATTTATTTCGACGAAAACGGCAATATGCCCGTGCTCGAATCGGTGCGTGCCGCCGAAGTGAAGCTGGCTGCCGAAGCCCGCCCGTGCCCGTATCTGCCGATGGAAGGGTCGGCGCCGTTCCGCGAAGGGGTGCAGAAACTGCTGTTCGGCGGAGACAATCCGCTGCTGGCGGAAAAACGCATCGCCACCGTACAGACCGTGGCCGGTTCGGGGGCGTTAAAAGTGGGGGCGGATTTTCTGCGCCGCTGGTTTCCCGAAGCCAAGGTGTATTTGAGCGACCCGACATGGGACAACCACCGCAGCATCTTCGAGGGGGCGGGGTTTGAAGTGGGCGTTTATCCCTATTACGACCCGGTTGCCGTGGGCGTGAAATTTGATGAAATGCTGTCGTTTTTCAAACACTTGCCCAAGCACAGCATCTTGGTGCTGCATCCGTGCTGCCATAATCCCACGGGCGTGGATTTGTCGCAGGCGCAATGGGACGAAGTGTTGGAGGTGGTTAGGGATTGCGGCCTGATTCCGTTTATGGACATTGCCTATCAGGGTTTCGGCGGTGATTTGGACAGCGATGCCTATGCCGTGCGCCAAGCGGCAAAAATGGGGCTGCCTTTGCTGGTGGGCAATTCGTTTTCCAAAATCATGTCGCTGTACGGCGAGCGGGCGGGCGGTTTGAGCGTGGTATGCGAAGATGCGGCCGAAGCGGAATTGGTGTTCGGCCAGCTCAAATACACCGTTCGCCGCATTTATTCCAGCCCCCCTTCGCACGGCGCGGCACTTGCTGCGGAAATCATGGGTTCGCCCGAACTGCACGCCAAGTGGCAGCATGAAGTGTATGCCATGCGCGACCGCATCCGTACCATGCGGCAGCGGCTTTTCGACGTATTGAGCGCAAAACTGCCTGATCGCGATTTCGGCTATTTTGTCAAACAGCGCGGTATGTTCAGCTATACCGGCCTGAACCCCGAACAGGTGGAACGCCTGCGCGAAGAGTTTGCCGTCTATCTGGTCGGTACGGGTCGGATGTGCGTGGCGGGGCTGAACGGAGGCAATGTGGAATATGTGGCCGATGCTTTCGCGGAAGTGTTGAAATAGGGCGTTTACACAATAACAGGCCGTCTGAAAAATGTTTTCAGACGGCCTGTTTGTATTTTTGCGCGTTCACACGGTTTGCGAATACGTTACTTTGGTTTCCTTGTGGCGCAAATGGTAGTCGAACACCATGGCGATGTTGCGGATCAGGAAACGGCCTTTGGGTGTAACTTCAAGGCTGTTCGGGGCAAGGCGAAGCAGTCCCAAGCCGGCGAGCTGCCGCAAATCGGCCAGTTCGGTTTGGAAATATTCGGCAAAACGGATGTCGAATATGTCTTCGTAGTTGGCGAAGTCCAGCGAAAAACGGCACATCAGGTCTTGGATGACGGTGCGGCGCAGCAGGTCGTCGCGGTTGAGCCGGTAGCCGCGCATCACGGGCAAACGGCCTGCGTCGATGTCGGCGTAGTAGGCATCGATGTCGCGCTGGTTTTGGATGTAGGCGGCTCCGATTTTGCCGATGGAGGAAACGCCCAATGCCACCAAATCGCAGTCGGCATAGGTGGAATAGCCTTGGAAGTTGCGTTGCAGCAGGCCTTCGCGCAGGGCGACGGCCAGCTCGTCTTCGGGTTTGGCGAAATGGTCCATGCCGATGAACACATAGCCGTGCCGGGTAAGGGTTTCGACGGCGTATTGCAGAATGTCGAGCTTTTCCTCGCTGCCGGGTACGGCTTCGGTATCGATGCGCCGCTGGGGTTTGAAGATGTGCGGCAGGTGGGCGTAGTGGTAGAGGGCAAGACGGTCGGGATTGAGCGAAAGTACGGTTTCGATGGTGGGTTTGATGCTCTCGACCGACTGGTACGGCAGGCCGTAAATCAAATCGACACTCACGGATTTGAAACCGGCTTCGCGGGCGGCCTCAATCACGGCGCGGGTTTCTTCGACGGTTTGGATGCGGTTGACCGCTTCCTGCACTTTGGGATCAAAATCCTGAATGCCGACGCTCATGCGGTTGAAACCGAGCCTGCCCAAATGCAGCACGGTTTCGCGGCTGACTTTGCGCGGGTCGATTTCGATGGAGTATTCGCCGCCGTCAACCAGTTCGAAATGCGTACGTATCATGCCGAATACGCGTTCGAGCTGGGCATCGTTCAGGAAGGTGGGCGTGCCGCCGCCGAAATGGAGCTGAGCGAGTTTCAGACGGCCTGTCAGATGCGGAGCGAGCAGCGCCGCTTCTTTCTCGAGATAATCAAGATATACGTCGGCGCGCCGGGTATCTTTGGTGATGATTTTGTTGCAGCCGCAGTAATAGCAGACGGTATTGCAGAACGGGATGTGGATGTAGAGCGAAAGCGGTTTGTTGAGCGCCCCCATGCCGCGCTGCTGTAATACGTTAATGTAATCGGCTTCCGTAAATTCCGTGTGGAAACGGTCGGCAGTAGGATAAGACGTGTAACGCGGGCCGTTGGCGGGCAGCGATGCGATGAGCTTCCGATCGAACTGCGGCGCATTATCGGAATGTATCTGTATGATTTTCATTGGTTTTGTTGGCTTGGTTGTGTTCTGCCCGTAAACGGATTAGGCAAAGTTAGAGTAATTTGTTAGAATGCCGTCGATATGTTGATTATACCTTGATTTGCATCAAGTTTATTCTCTGTATGTAACTATAAATAACCTAATAAAAGGTGGAATTTATGCCCGCACATCATACCCAGCATCAGATGAAAAACCTGTGTTCGACGTGTTCCCTGCGTGAGCTCTGCCTTCCCGTCGAACTGATGCCGGCCGAGTTCGACCGGCTTGATGCCGTCATCCGCCAAAGCCGCCGTCTGAAAAAAGGCGAGTATCTTTTCCGTGCGGGCGAGCCTTTTACTTCGCTGTTTGCCATCCGTGCCGGTTTTTTCAAAACCACCGTTGCCAGTCAGGACGGCCGCGACCAAGTGACCGGTTTTTTCATGTCGGGCGAGCTGATCGGTATGGACGGTATTTGTTCGCAAACACACAGTTGCGATGCGGTTGCGCTCGAAGACAGTGAGGTGTGCGAGCTGCCGTTTGTCCATATCGAAGAACTCGGCCACCACATTCCCAGTTTGCAAACCCACTTTTTCCGCCTGCTCAGCCGGGAAATCGTGCGCGACCAAGGCGTGATGCTGCTGCTGGGCAATATGCGTGCCGAAGAGCGGCTGGCCGCTTTTCTGTTGAACTTGTCCAACCGCCTGTATTCGCGTGGTTTTGCCGCCAACGATTTCATCCTGCGGATGTCGCGCGAAGAAATCGGCAGTTATTTGGGGCTGAAACTGGAAACCGTCAGCCGCACATTGTCCAAATTCCATCATGAAGGTTTGATTTCGGTGGAACATAAACACATCAAACTGCTTGATCCGCAATCGTTGAAAAAAATGGTGTCGGGTTGTGCCCACGCCGTGTAGGGTGTTTGGTTGAAACGGAAAGGCCGTCTGAAAAAGTTTTCAGACGGCCTTTCCGTTTTCGGTATCCACTCGCGTTGCAGGCTGTTAAATCTTAAATCGAAAAATCCTCTTCAATCGGCGAATACAGAATCTTGTCTATCGTTTCACGGGTCAGTTTAGGGGAAAAAAGCCCGATAAATTCATAAGTATAGCCGCGAAGATAAGTATCGGAACGCAATGCAATCCAAGTGGGGGAGGGTTCGAACAGGTGGGCGGCATCGACAAGCTGCAAGTCGCTGTCGTTTTCGGCATCATAAGCCATTTTGGCCATCAGGCCCACGCCTAGCCCAAGCCGTACATAAGTTTTCAACACCTCAGTATCTGCGGCCGATAAAGCCACTTTCGGCCGCTCCAATCTCGCTTTGTGAAATGCACGTTCGATACTTCCGCCTCCGTTGAAGGCAAATTCGTATGTAACCAGCGGAAACGACGCCAAATCTTCAATACTGAGCGGATTTTTGCAGTCGAGCAACGGATGGTTCTGCGGCACGATGACAGCGTGATTCCATTCGCCGCAAGGGAGTTTGCGCAAATCCGACTGGGTTTCCAGATTTTCGGTTACGATGGCGAAATCTGCATCACCGTTGGCTACCATATCCGCAACCGTTGCGGGACTGCCTTGCCGGATGCTCAACTGCACCTTGGGATATCGGCGCACGAATTCGGATACCGTTGCAGGCAGGGCGTAGCGTGCTTGTGTGTGCGTAGTGGCAATCGTCAGCGAACCGCTGTCTTGCTCTGTAAATTCGCTGCCGATGTTTTTGATGTTTTGAACGTCGCGCAAAATCCGTTCCGACAGTTCCAAAACCGCTTTGCCGGGCTGTGATACGGATACCACGCGCTTGCCGCTGCGGATGAAAATCTGTATGCCCAGCTCTTCCTCCAGCAGGCGGATTTGCTTGGAAATGCCCGGTTGGGAGGTAAACAGGGCATCGGCAGCTTCGGAAACATTTAAATTGTGTCGGTAAACTTCAAGCGCATAGCGCAGTTGCTGTAATTTCATGATTTGGTCAATTCGGCGGAATGTGTATTTTGTGCGACAAACGGCGATAAATTTAGCATATTTTGCAATTGTTTGCCCGCCGTCTGAAAACAAGGGTTAAAGCGTTTGTTTTTGCAGAAACTATCTGCACGGGTATAGAAAAAAGGTTTTTAAAAACATCTTTACAATTGTTGTTTCCGTGCAACTCTGAACCGGATATTCAGAATTTTTAAGCCCTGAAGCATGACACGGAATTGATTTTTCGGCATGATGGAAACACAGGAGACAGGTAGTTTCATTCGGCTTTCAGGCATTTTGTATTGACAGTTTGCCCTTTGCTTCTTTATAGTGCAACCTGATATATCCGATTTGCCGCGCCGGTTTCATGCTGCGGCCTGTATATTGGTAACGTGCAGCGGTTTCCGCCGCCGCATAATAATTTGATGAGGGAATAAAATGACCAAACAGCTTAAATTAAGCGCTTTGTTTGTTGCCATGGTTGCTTCCGGCACCGCAATGGCGAGCGAAGCCCATACCAAACACGGCTATACCGTTAGCAGCCAGTCTCAGGGAGTTGTGAAAAACAGCTACGGCGAGTGCTGGAAAAACACCTATTTCGACAAAGCCACCCAAGGCCGTATCGAGTGTGGTGATGCCGCTCCGGTAGAAACCGCGCCCCAGTATGCCGAAGAAACCGTTTCTCTGTCGGCTAAGACCCTGTTCGGCTTTGACAAAGACAATCTGCGCCCTGAAGCAGCCGAAACCCTGAACGGTTTGGCTCAGCGTTTGAGCAACGCTAATGTTGAATCCGTACGCGTTGAAGGTCATACCGACTTTATGGGTTCCGAAGAGTACAACCAAGCATTGTCTGAGCGTCGTGCCAATGTTGTTGCCAACTACTTGGTTAACCAAGGCGTACCGTCAGGTAAAATTTCTGCTGCCGGTTTGGGTGAATCACAAGCGCAGCAAACTGCTACTTGTGAAGCCGAAGTGGCTAACTTGGGTAAAAAAGTTTCCAAAGCCAAAAAACGTGCCGCACTTATCGCCTGTATCGAACCCGACCGTCGCGTTGACGTTAAAATCCGCAGCCTGGTTACCAAACAAGTGGCTCCGGGTCATGTTGAAGGCGAACGTCCTGCCACCGATGAAGGTTGGATTCCCTCTCCTCATAACGGTGTTCACGGTTACGCAAAACCCTAATCATCTTAATGATGCCGATAAAACCCTGCTCAAGCAGGGTTTTATTTTGTCTTGAAATAAGGGAATGAATTTAAGGCCGTCTGAAAAATACTTTTGTATGTATTGGCTTCGGCTTTTAAAATCTAACCGCTATAAATGGTTTGTTGCTAATAATCGGTTTGTAATCTTTTTGATAATATGTTTTACTTTTCAGATGGCCTTAACAGAATTTGATTTTATCCGCCAATATCTGCAACGGCGGCAGCATAACGACGGTATTATTCTCGGCATCGGGGATGATGCGGCTGTGGTGCGTCCGAGAGCGGGATATGATTTGTGCTTCAGCAGCGATATGTTGGTAAAGGGCAGGCATTTTTTTGCCGATGTGAAACCCGATGATTTGGCGTGGAAAGTATTGGCCGTCAATATTTCCGATATGGCTGCCATGGGGGCAGTTCCCAAATGGGTTTTGTTGAGTGCAGGCTTGCCTGCCTTGTCCGATACTTGGCTGGATGCTTTTTGTAGTACGTTTTTTGAACTGGCCGACCGCTTCGGAATCACTTTAATCGGTGGCGATACTGTGTGCGGCGACTTGGTGTTTAATGTAACGATTGCGGGGGAACTGCCTTTGGGACAGGCTTTGCGGCGTGATGCGGCTCAAATCGGCGACGATATATGGCTGTCGGGCAGGGTGGGATTGGCCGCCGCCGCGTTGCAGTACTGTATGGGCAATATCCGTTTATCGGATGAAACCGCAGCCGAGTGTATGGCGGTATTGCTGCGTCCGGAACCGCGTGTTGCTTTGGGATGTGCTCTGTTGCCGTTTGCGCATGCCGCATTGGATGTTTCAGACGGCCTTGCTCAGGATTTGGGGCATATTCTGAATGCTTCGGGTGTCGGTGCGGAAATACGTATGGATTGGTTGCCAACGCCATCGCAGCTTTATCAGGAATTGCCCGTACAGCAAGTCCGGCAACTGATGCTTGGCGGCGGCGATGATTACGAACTGGTGTTTACCGCGCCCGTTTCGAAACGCCAAGCCGTATTGGAAGCCGGAAGAACATCGGATACGGCGCTAACGCGCATCGGCAGCATCAACGATACAGGCCGTCTGAACATTTCAGACGGCCAAGGTAACAAACTTCAATTTTCTCTATCGGGATTTGACCATTTTGGCTGACTTCAAACCTAATTTCGCATGGTTGCTTCGGCGGCCGGTATGTTTGCTCGGTTTCGGTTTCGGTACGGGGCTGGCACCGTTTGCACCCGGTACTTTCGGCACATTGCCAGCATTACCGGCAGCGTTTTTACTGCATCAGGCCGGTGTGGGCGGAATCACGCTTGTATTGGTGTGTGCGTTAATGTTTATCGTCGGCATATGGATTTGCAGCCGTACCGAGCGCGCATTGGGCATACAGGATTTCGGCGGTATTGTCTGGGACGAAATCGCTGCGATGGTGCTGGTTTTAGCCTATATTCCCTTTGGTTGGCGGTGGTGGCTGCCTGCTTTTGTATTGTTCCGTTTCTTCGATGCAGTCAAGCCGTGGCCGATAAAATGGTTTGATGCCAGAATCCACGGCGGTTTGGGGATTATGTTGGACGACCTGATTGCCGCATTGTTTACATTGGGTGTCTTAAAAATGATAAATTTCATGGTTTAATGTATTTAAATGTTAAAATTTGTTTGCATTTTAGATTGGGACAATAGATAATGCCTGTATTGAGTTTGCAGCAGACAAACCAATCCGCTTGCTAGGCGGTTGATACATAAAAAGCCTGAAAGGCTGAAAAACAAAACCCAACACATTTACGGATAAAACATAAAATGAACGAAATCGAAATCAGCGTACAGCCCAAATACATGGCGGGCAGCAGCGACGTTTACCGCGACCGCTACGCTTTCAATTATTCCATCACGATTTGCAACCGCAGCAGCGACATCATTACCCTGCGCCAGCGTGTTTGGGAAATTACCGACGGACACGGCGGTACGGAACATTTGAGTGCGGGCAGCAGCAGCGAACAGCCCGTCCTTTATCCGGGCGAGGCCTACGAATACCACAGCGGTTCGCAGTTATCCACACCTTGGGGCAGCATCGAAGGCGCATATGAATTTGAAGACAGTATCGGCAAGCGTTTTATCGTTGATGTGCCGAAACTGGATTTCAAAGCAGGTTTTACCTTGCAGTAAACAGGATTGATAAACACACAAGGCCGTCTGAAAACATTTTTCAGACGGCCTTGTGTGTTTTGTGGTGTTTATGGATAAACTGAAAATTTACTGGTCAACCAGTATGATGCAGTAAGGGCGAATTTGTGGCTGCCGTATCGATGGCTGGATACGGACCACAAAGTTCGGTTGATAACACCGGTATGGTTCGGTATCGCGGCTTGGGAAACCCCTGTTGAAAGGTGGCGCGGCATGGCTTTCAATCATGCGGATTGTTTACAATTTTCCCGAAAATATGAACGGAGATAAAATAAGATTGCCCGGTTAATCTGAAAAATCTATCTATATTTCAATTTGATATGGATAGACTGCTATAAGGCCGTCTGAAAAAATCCTGCTTCCCGGATAGGTTTGCGTTGCAAAAATTAACGCACTATGCTGAAATGCAGGCCATCTCTTGCAAAATTTCCCGAAACGGCAGCGGTCGGTCGGCAGGCTGTTTTGCGGAAAACACAAACCGTCAGAACAATGAAATATGGAGGAACCGGTATGGAATCGGTAAAGAGTTTTTTCGACACGCTCGGAGGATGGGTTTGGGGGCCGGTGATGTTGGTGTTTTTTGTCGGCACAGGCGTGCTGCTGACGCTGATACTCAAAGGCTTGCAGTTCAGCATGCTCGGCTATGCCCTGAAGCAGGTGTTCGCATCACACAAGGCTGAAGACGGTTCGGATCACGAAGGCGATATTTCGCATTTCGGTGCGCTGATGACCGCGCTTTCCGCCACCATCGGTACGGGCAATATCGCCGGCGTGGCTACGGCGGTTGTGGCCGGCGGGCCGGGAGCGGTATTTTGGATGTGGATGACCGCCGTATTCGGCATGGCAACGAAATACGGCGAAGGTGTCTTGGCGGTGAAATTCCGTACCACCAATGCCAAAGGCGAAATGTCGGGCGGCCCGATGTATTACATCCAAAACGGTTTGGGCAAAAACTGGCTCTGGATGGCTTACGCTTTTGCGGTTTTCGGTTCGATTGCCGCTTTCGGCATCGGCAGTTCGGTACAGTCCAACTCGGTGGCACAGGCCATCCATACCAGTTTCAACGTCGATCCGGCCTACACCGGCGTGGCCTTGACCATTCTGACCGCGGTGGTGGTATTGGGCGGCATCCGAGGCATTGCCACCGCATCGTCGTTTATCGTGCCAGTAATGGCCATCGGCTATGTGTTGGGCGGTTTGGCGATTATCGTCATGAACCTGGATTTGGTTGCGCCCGCCGTCGGCATTATTTTCGAAGACGCGTTTACCGGACAGGCCGTTGCAGGCGGTGCTTTGGGCACGGTAATCCGCTACGGCGTGGCGCGCGGCGTGTTTTCCAACGAAGCGGGCATGGGTTCTGCGCCGATTGCCGCCGCCGCCGCAAAAACCGACCACCCTGTGCGGCAGGCGCTGGTTTCGATGACCGGTACGTTTCTCGACACCATCGTCGTTTGCTCTATCACCGGTATCGTGCTTGTGATGGGCTTGATGAGCGGCGGGGAGTTTGTCAAACCCGAATTGAGCGGTGCCGCGCTGACCACCGTTACCTTTCAGAAACTGCTGCCCGGCATCGGCGGCTGGGTGGTGACCATCGGCCTGATTTTCTTCGCTTATTCGACCATTCTCGGTTGGTGTTATTACGGCGAAAAATGCGCAACTTATGTGTTCGGCGAAGGCTTTGCCAATATTTACAGGGTGATTTACGTCGCTACGGTGATGGCGGGAACGGTGGTCAGTCTGGATTTGGTTTGGCTGATGGCCGATACGTTTAACGGCTTGATGGCGATTCCCAACCTGATTGCGCTGATTCTGCTCTCTAAGGTGATTGTCAGCGAAACCCGTGATTTTAAAGAAAAACGCAAACGCGGCGAATTGCCGTAGTTGTTGCTGCAAAATACCACAGGCCGTCTGAAAACTGTTTTTCAGACGGCCTGTGGTATTTTGCGATGTTTGAATCTGGTGTGGTTTTACATGGATGCTTCATTTTTCGTCATTCCCGCGCAGGCGGGAATCCGGGTTTGATGTTTTCAAGTGCTTGTTTGATAAAAGATACCGGATTCAAACATGGATTACCGTTGGCGCGGGAGTGACGGAAATCAGAGGAATCCGTCTTGCCCGTATGCTATTAACACAATATCTACACAGCCGTTCAAAGAAAACAGAAAACGGGTTGGCACGGAAAAACGGTTCGTTCCGTTCAGACGGCATTCAAGGATCTTAGTTGCCAAGCCCGTGGTTCAGCCGATTTCACACTACGGCCGTCTGACGGTAAGCCGTGTGCAAATGCTCAACCTTTATGTTTGCCGATGAGTTTTTCCAAGGCTTCCGCCAGCTCGGGATGGTGTTTCAGACGGCCTGCGGCATGTTCCAAATTGTCTAATGCAGCGCTGCTCAGATGAAGGGTATTGGTTTTGGGCGGTGGCGGGGGATTCGGCACGGTTTTGATGCGGATTTCGATAATTTCGGACGACAGCTGTTGCAGCTGCGGCAGCAGGGCGGGTGCAATCATGCGCAGACGCGAAGCGGCCATATTGTTGGCGGCAAGCAGGTTCAGACGGCCTTCAGTGATATTGGCCGTCTGAAAATGCGCGCGCAGGTTCGCAGGGAAGAGGGCTTTGATTTTGCCGTCGAGCCGCTGCCACTGTTGCGCCTGCTGCAACAGCGCAGTCAGGTGTCTGTCTTTTTTGCCGAGTTGTTCCAAATTCATTTTCAGACGGCCTTTTCAGGTTGATTGTTGATTGGGTGACAGTTGAAATCCCTACCTGCCGTCTCCATTTCAGACGGCATACGTCCACGCTGGCGCGAGCCTTGTGTTAAAATGACAATTTGCCCATTATTCTATATCAGGCGCAGGAACCCTTCATGCTTACTAATTTCGCCAAAAAAGTCTTTGGCAGCCGCAATGACCGTCTGCTTAAACAATACCGTAAAACCGTCCAGAAAATCAATGCCATGGAACCTGAAATGCAGGCTCTGGACGATGAAGCGCTGCGCGCCAAAACCGCCGAGTTCAAGCAGCGGCTGGCAGACGGCCAAGCACTCGACAGCATTCTGCCCGAAGCATTTGCCGTATGCCGCGAGGCATCCCGCCGCGTATTGGGAATGCGCCATTTCGATGTGCAGCTTATCGGCGGCATGGTGCTGCACGACGGCAACATCGCCGAAATGCGCACGGGTGAAGGCAAAACGCTGGTGGCAACGTTGGCCGTGTATCTGAATGCGCTTTCGGGTAAAGGCGTGCACGTCGTTACCGTCAACGACTATCTGGCGCAGCGCGATGCGGGCATTATGGAGCCGCTCTATAACTTCCTCGGCCTGACCGTAGGCGTGATTGTCAGCGATATGGAGCCTTTTTACCGCCAAACCGCCTACAATTCCGACATTACCTACGGTACGAACAACGAATTCGGCTTCGATTACCTGCGCGACAATATGGTAACCGACCAATACGACAAAGTTCAGCGCGAGCTTTCCTTTGCCGTGGTGGACGAAGTGGATTCGATTTTGATCGACGAAGCGCGTACGCCGCTGATTATTTCCGGTCAGGCCGACGACAATGTGCAGCTTTACGAAATTATGGACAAAGTGCCCGCGCAGCTTATCCGCCAGAAAACCGAAGAGGGCGAGGGCGATTACTGGGTGGACGAAAAGCAGCATCAGGTCATCCTGAGCGAAGCGGGGCACGAACATGCGGAAGAAGTTCTCCAAAACATGGGTTTGCTTCAGGAGGGCGATTCGCTCTATTCCGCCGCCAACATCACGCTGATGCACCATTTGATGGCCGCATTGCGCGCCCATTCGCTGTTTCATCTTGATCAGCATTATGTCATCCAAGACGGCGAAATCGTGATTGTGGACGAATTCACAGGCCGTCTGATGGCCGGACGGCGCTGGTCGGACGGTCTGCATCAGGCCGTGGAAGCCAAAGAAGGCGTGGAAATCAAGCGCGAAAACCAAACGCTCGCTTCCATCACGTTCCAAAACTACTTCCGACTGTATAAGAAACTTTCCGGCATGACCGGTACGGCCGATACCGAAGCCTTCGAGTTCCAAAGCATTTACAATCTGGAAACGGTGATTATCCCCACCAACCGCCCGATGCAGCGCAAAGATTTCAACGACCAGATTTTCCGCACCGCCGAGGAAAAATACGAAGCCGTTGTCAAAGACATCCAAGAATGCTACGCCAAAGGCCAACCGGTTCTCGTCGGTACAACCAGCATCGAGAATTCCGAACTGGTGTCCGACCTGCTCAATAAGGCAGGTCTGCCGCATAATGTCCTGAACGCCAAAGAACATGAGCGCGAAGCCCTGATTGTGGCGCAGGCGGGCAAAGTCGGTGCGATTACCGTTGCCACAAACATGGCCGGTCGCGGTACGGACATCGTGCTCGGCGGCAACGTTAAGCACCAAAGCGATGCCGTCCGTGCCGACGAACAGTTGACTGATGAAGAAAAAGCCGCCCAAATCGCCGCGCTAGAAAACGGTTGGGAAGCCGAACACGCCAAAGTCATGGCCGCAGGCGGCCTGCACATTATCGGCACCGAACGCCACGAAAGCCGCCGCATCGACAATCAGTTGCGCGGTCGTGCGGGTCGTCAGGGCGATCCAGGTTCCAGCCGTTTCTACCTTTCGTTTGAAGATCCGCTGTTGCGCCTGTTCGCCCTTGACCGTGCCGCAGCCATTCTCAACCGTCTTGCCCCCGAACGCGGTGTTGCCATCGAACACGGCCTGTTGACCCGTCAGATTGAAGGCGCGCAGCGCAAAGTGGAAGGTCGTAACTTCGATATGCGCAAACAGGTGCTCGAGTACGACGACGTGGCCAACGACCAACGTAAGGTTATCTATCATCAGCGCAACGAAATTCTGATGAATCATGATGTTACAGAGTTGGCCAAAGGCATCCGCTCTGATGTGGTCAGTGATATTGTCGATGCCCATATGCCGCCCGACAGCATGGAGGAGCAATGGGATTTATCCGCACTCGAAACCCAGCTTGCCGGCGAATTCCGCATTCATGCCGACATCCGCGGCTGGCTTAAAGAAAACAATGCGCTGGATAACCAAGACGTGAAAGAGCGTCTGCTTGCCCAAATCGAAAAGGAATACGCCGAAAAAGTCGAGCTTGTCGGCGCACAAACCATGGGCAGTTTCGAGCGCAACGTGATGTTACAGGTCATCGACAACCAATGGCGCGAGCATCTCGCAGCGATGGACTATCTGCGCCAAGGCATCCACTTGCGCAGCTATGCCCAGAAAAACCCCAAGCAGGAGTACAAACGCGAAGCGTTCATCATGTTTGAAAACCTGTGGAACAGCATCAAACACAGTGTTGCCACTCTGTTGGTGTCGGTTGAAATCGAGCAGAGCGAAGACATTCTGGAAGACAGCCAGCCGTACGAACCCACCGGTATTCAAGCCGTGCATTCCGGTGCGCCTGCCATGACGGATGTATTGGGAGAGTCGCAAACCAATCTGGTTACTGAAGCTTTCGATCCCAACGGCAACGACTTCAGCCCCGAGGCATTGGCCGACCAAGGCCGTGTCATCCACCGCAACGACCCTTGCCCCTGCGGCAGCGGCCTGCGTTATAAACAGTGCCACGGTAAGTTGAGCTGATTTGCCGGTTTGATTGTCCGACTGCATCAAGGCCGTCTGAAAAATTTCAGACGGCCTTATATATTGCCTCTCCCGTTGGAACCCCAAACCATTGACATCGGCACCAACGAATAATACACCGGCGAAACCCGCTACTCTACCCCCAACGCACTGGCATCCGCATCGACGGTAAATTCGTCGTACCGAGTGCAGGATTCAACGCCAAGGCAAAGCTATACTCTCGCGTATGGCTTTGGTGGCTGTATAGAAAGCCCGAGCCATCTACCCTGACATCGCCCGCGTTGCCTTAAAAACCATGATGGGCAACGCCAAATTCAAGGCCGCGCTGTTGGCGGCGGAGTTGGCTTGGCTACAACTTTTGAAAGACTAAAAATTCTCGAAATCAGCCTAGATTCAAGCCAACTGGAACACGGTCTCAGCCAACTCAAAAAACTCCGCCAACACCCGCCCCATGATCGTGCCATCGCCACCGAAAAGGTCTCGCTCACAGAAGACAACTTCGAAAACGAAAGCTGGGGCGACGAAAAATGGAAACAAAGCAAGTGTACCACCGATGGTGAACCCTGCAACTGACTGGCCAACTCGCCGCTAGCATTTCTACCAAAGCCGGAAACGACTTCGTCCGTATCGGTAGTAACAAACCCTACGCCGCCATCCACCACTTAGGCGGTAATGCCGACCACGGCCGTAAAGTCAGTTTACCTGCCCGTACTTACCCGTAAGCGGGGACGGAAGTTTACAATCCGGTGCGGAAGAGCGTCTGATAAAAATTGCCGTCGAATCACTCAAACACGGGCTGTGAAAACAAAAAAACGGGCAAATTCGTCCGTTTCATTTTTATTTCATATACTATAACGGTATTTCAAATCCGCCCTTCCACATCATCCGTCACCATCCAACTTCATCCCATTTATCTCAGAGACTCCTGTATATTTATCTCAAAGGGTTTTAGTCGTGAACCTGAAAGTCATAAGGGAAATTACATATGAGAAATACAATAGGGTTGGATATGTCGAAGGCAATTATTGATGCAGCATTTCAACATACGTAACAAATGGAAGCCACGGGTAATTACTATGAAGATGTTGCAAATTACTTGACTACTTCCGAAGATTTGATACATGTTGCCCATCCTCTGAAAATCCACGCTTATATCCAAAGCCGTTTCAAACGCATTAAGACCGATAAGTAGGATGCAATAATCATTGCTGAATATTGCCGTTCTCGAATCTCGAAAACAAAGAACTCTATCCGTATCAGCCTGCATTAAAACCGCATCAGAGCCTGAAATGCATACTTGTTCTCCGTGAACAATCCAACAATCTAAAACTGCCGAAGAGAATCGTTTGCAAACCGCAAACAGATCCATTTGTCCGAACAATCCATCAAAGCAATATTGAACACCTGAAATAATCAACTCAAAGCCATAGACGGCCAAATTACTAAACTGACTGCGCACACAGAATTGAAGTTCGTCGCAGACTGTCTCAAAACATACCTGACATCGACCAATTTACTATTGCCATACTTGCAAACTACCTACTTTGTAATACTTTACTTTACCGAACGGCCAATCAATTTGTCGTATTTGCTGGATTGAATCTGCAGGCAAAGCAATCTGAGACGAGCGTTAAAGGTAGGGGTCTTGACAAAATACGGTAGCCGCAAACTAAGTAGTACTTTGTTTATGTTCGCACTGATGGCATACGGCAGAAATCACTTTCCAAAGTTCATCAAGCGTATGACCGAAAAGAAAAAGCCAAAGATGGTAATAATGGCCATTATGAGAAAGCTGGCAGTGATTGCATGCCACACCCATAAAAAAGGAGAAAATTACGACGAAACACATTATAGAAAAGCCGTCTGAAAGACGTTTCAGACGTCCTGCGAACAAAATGTAAACAGTAGAGCAGAGCGTAAACTTGCTCTGAACAGCCATATCTACAATAAAGTTCAAATGAGTATATTTTTTTTAAAAAACAATTAGATATAAATTTAATTCAATTTAAGAATCGTAAATTTAAGTGACATCTTTGTTTCTAAGGCATTTAAAGGTGGGTTAGGCTTTTTCGCAACCGCCGGATGTTTTAAACGCCTCGGCATCTGCTTTGGTATCGCATTTGTAGGCGTTGCCGCTGCTGTCCATCCAAACCGACAATTTATAACCCGAAGAAGAATCAGGCACGGCAAGCAGTTTGTAGCGGCGCGAAGCTGATGTTGCATCGCCTTCCATTTTGCCGGAAAAATTGTATTTTTCGGCCACTTTGGCATCATCTACCTGGCTGTCGGTGGCTTGTTTTGCCAATTCGGTTTCGACAGCGGCTCTGTTCGAACCCGGGTTTTTCACCAGCCAGATTTTCATCTTGCTGTTGATGTTGGTCAGCTCTGCATGGGCTTGGGTTTGGTAGCCGCGCTCGATATAGCGGAGATAAGAGGGCAGGGCAATGCCGGCGAGAATACCGATGATGACCACGACAATCATCATTTCCAGCAGGGTAAAACCGTGTGTTTTCGTGTGTTTCATGGCTGCTTACTCGCTGGCAACGTAGGATTGGAGCATCACGACCGTATTTTCGTTTTTACCCCATGCTTTGGCAGTAACGCGGTAAATTTTGCTGCCTGCGGCATCGGTGTTGATGTATTCGGTAATGTAGCGGGCTTTGGCATCGCCTGTTTTATATTCCCTGCCGTTTTCTTCGATATACGGTTTGCTGTCTTTATCTGCGGCACGTTTCCATGCAGGGTCATTGGCCGATGTGGTGCAATAGCCGTCGGTGCAGTCGTCTTTAAAAACGCTGGGGTCTTTGTCCTGCAAATCAACGATTTCGCTTTCGCCTTGGCGCAAGGCCGCTTCTGCAACCGACATCGCCAATTTGCGGTCGGCATCGTTGGAGCTGATGCGCTGTTCGGTATTGTAGGATTGGGTGGCGGCGACAACCAGCAGGGCGATGACGATCATAATCATCAAAACGATAAACAGGGCGAAACCTTGCTGGTTGTGTTTGGTTTGGTTTAAACAGTTCGGTCTGCGCATGTGTTTCCTCCGCGTACGGTTGCGTCGATGTTGTAAACGGTTATGTTATTGGTATCGGCGGCATCACCAGCGTTGATGGCAGTGCCGTTGTTGAGTCTCAGACGCACCATGGCCGGTGTGGTATCTGCACGCAGGCTGGATTCCAACTTGAATGTTCCGGCGGCACAGTCATTGGGATAAATGTATTCGAAATCAACCGAGCTCGGACCGTCGACCAGCAGTTGGGGATTGCCCCAACCGTTTCCGCTGCGTTGTACGCGGAAGAGGCCGGTTTTGCCGTCAACCGTACCGACGGCATAGGCATTGACGGCATAGGACATTCTGGTGATTTCGTTGTCTTGCGTTGCACCGAGTGCGGTTTTGATTTCGGCGTCTGTTTTGCTGCCGTTGGGCCGGTAGAGTTTGCCGCAGCTGCTGAAAATGTCGCCTGTGCCGGATACGGGGTCGGTACCGTATTGGAACGCAATGGCTTTTGTCAGCCCGCTGGGTAAACCGGAAGTAATTTCTTTCACCGGATTTAATTGGTCTTTGCCTGCGCCGCCAAGCAGTTTGAACGCATCTTTTTCGTTGGCAATGTTTTCTTCCGTTACGGCGGTTGCGGTAAATTTCCTGCTGCCGTCCGCAGCGGCGGCGGAAATGTTGAAACAGCCGAAACTGCCTGCCATGCGCGCATCGCGCACGATTTGGTTGGCGGCGTTGCGCAGGTCCTGCTGTACGCTCAGGCGCTGCATACCCGCTTTGTTGAGTTGCAGGGTGGTGAAATAGCCGCCGCTGACGGCAATCAGGACAATCATGCTCAACAGGCTGGCCACCATGAATTCGATGATGCTGAAGCCTTTGATGTTTGAGCGGGCCGGAATGTGTTGGATGTGTTTTTTATTCATTATTCTGCTACCCGTGCTTGGAAGGTATAAACAGTATCACTGCCCGACGGGCCGTTTGCGTTGTCGTTTTCTTTTTCCGCGCCTACCCATGCGACTTTAATCATGGTGGTGGAACCGTTGCCGCTGCATCTGCCGTTGAAATTGCTGCCGGAAAGGGTGGGGGCTTCACCCGAATCGTCTTTGCAGACGGTGTAATAGATGTCGGCTTCGGGCAGGGCGTTTTTCAGGTCTTTTTCAAACTGACAGCGCTGGGCGTTTGCCAAACTGCCTTTCGTCATGTCGGCGGCAAAATCATCGGCGCAGGTGTCAGCTTTTTTTCCTGTTTGCAGATAGGCATCGTAGGATTTGCTGGTCCAGCCTGTTGTCAGTTGTGCCGAACCGCTGTTGTTGGTTTGCGCGGACAAGTCTGGGTTCAGCAGCATGCCTTCGATGAGGTTTTGGGTAATTTGGGAGACGATGGTTTGGCCTTCGGCTTCGCGGACGGCGGCAACGCTGCGCAGCTGGGTGGCGAGCAGTGCCAATACGCCGACGGCCAAGACAAACATGGCAACCAGCACTTCAAGCAGGGTTAAGCCTGCCTGGCTGTTTTTCAGACGGCCTTGCCGGGGTTGGGGGATGGATTTGCGGATAATCATCGGAATTCCGTAATGTGTGGTGTTGACGGTTGGTTTTTGTCGGTTTAGTTGGACGGATATTGGCACAGGGGGCGTGTATCGGATTTCGAGCAGACTTCGACGCGGCCGCCCGGATTGATTAAGACGACGGCGGAACGGCTCTGTTTTTCGTCTGGCGTAGCGGCGTCTTTATCGGTCATGGCGATTTTGACGTATCCGGTGCCGGTGTCGAATTTGGCGGAGAGAGAAGCGGCGTGACCGAAAGTGCCGTCGGGGTTGAATACCCAGACCTGATTGCTGTTTCCTGTCGGAGAGCCGTCGAATTTTGTGGTGGCGAATTGATGGGTAACGCGGCCGTCTTTGTTTTCGCCGCCGAGAATGATGGCGCGCAAATCGATGTCGAAATCCTTGCCGGTACCGGTACTGCGGGTATAAACCTTGTCTTTATTACCGTCGGCAAAGGCAACCATGCCTTCTCCCGAACGGGCTGCATTGCAGTGGTCTTCGACATTGCCGTCTTTTTTGACCCGTGTGGGGCAGACGTAAACGGGCAGGTTGAGACGAACGGCTTCGCTGCGGGCGAAGCGCAGCAGGTTGGCAATGGATTCGGCTTGGGAGGCTGATCGGCGGGCGGCAATCCAGTTGCTCATGTTGGGCATGGCAATCGCCGCCATGATTGCGATGATGGCAATCACGACCAAGAGTTCGATAAGGGTGTAACCTTTTTGTTTGGCGTGCATGGGATTTGACGTTCCGCGTTGCTGTAATGTGGTTTTCGGGGCGCAGTCTCGGAATGAAGGGAAGGCCGTCTGAAAATGCGGCAGCCGCTTGATTTCGGATGCTGTGTTTTTTATGGTTCGATGCTTCGGGCATTCGTTTTCTTTGCGTATTTTAACCGAAGCGTGCGGCGGTGTGCCAGCAAAATATGAAATTTGCCTGATGCCGTCTGAAAAACTGTATCAATCTTCCATCATGGCGGCATCCGGCACATAGGCTGCGTTTTCAAACTTGGTGAACTGACCCATAAAGGTCAGGAATACTTTGCCGGTGGGGCCGTTGCGGTGTTTGCCGATGATACATTCGGCCAAGCCTTTGAACTGGGTTTCGGCGTTGTAGTATTCGTCGCGGTACATAAACATAATCAAATCGGCATCTTGCTCGATGGCACCGGATTCGCGAAGGTCAGACATCATCGGGCGTTTGTCGGTGCGCTGCTCGACGGTGCGGCTCAGCTGCGAAAGCGCGATAACGGGCACGTGCAGCTCTTTGGCCAAGGCCTTGAGCGAACGGGAGATTTCGCCCAATTCGGAAGCGCGGTTGTCGCTGCGGCCGGAGCCTGCCATGAGTTGCAGGTAGTCGATGACGATGAGGCCGAGTTTGCCGCCGAACTGTCGGGCAAGGCGGCGGGCGCGGGCACGCAGTTCGAGCGCGGTCAGGCCGGGGGTTTCGTCGATGAACATCGGCGCGTCGGAAAGTTTGACCACGGCTTCGTTCAGACGGCCCCAGTGTTCGTCTTCCAAGCGGCCGGTTTTCAAAACGTGCTGGTCGAGCTTGCCGACCGAGCCGAGCATACGCATCACAAGCTGCGCGCCGCCCATTTCCATCGAAAACACGGCTACGGGCAGGTGCGATTCGACGGCGACGTGTTCGGCGATGTTGATGGAAAACGCGGTTTTACCCATCGACGGGCGGCCGGCCACGATAATCAGGTCGCCCGGTTGCAGGCCTGAGGTTTTTTTGTCCAAATCGACAAAGCCCGTGGCGATGCCGGTTACTTCGTCGGGATTGTCGCGCGAATAGAGCATGTCGATGCGTTCGACCACTTCTTTGAGCAGCGCGGGCATTTCAAGGAAGCCCTGTTTGGATTTGGCCGTGCTCTCGGCGATTTGGAACACTTTGTTTTCGGCCTCGTCGAGCAGTTGCCCTGCATCGCGACCTTGCGGGTTGTAGGCGCTGCGGGCGATTTCGGTGCCGACTTCGGCAAGTTGGCGCATCACCGAACGTTCGCGCACGATTTCGGCGTAGCGGCGGATGTTCGCGGCGGAAGGCGTGTTTTGTGCCAACGAAATCAGATAGTTGAATCCGCCCGCGGCTTCCAGTTCTTCGTTGCGCTCAAGTGATTCCTGCACGGTAATCACGTCGGCGGGACGGCTTTCGTTAATCAGGTTGGCAATGGTGCGGAAAATCAGGCGGTGTTCGTGGCGGTAGAAATCTTCGCCGGTAACGATGTCGGCGATTCTGTCCCACGCCGCGTTTTCCAGCAGCAGACCGCCCAGTACCGACTGTTCGGCTTCCATGGAATGCGGCGGCAGCGACAGGGCGCTGACTTCGCGGTCTTCAGACGGCATGGTTTCGGAGTAGTCGTTCATGGCGGTTTCTCTGTGTCGGATCGGTTTGGGGCGGAACGGGGGAAGGGCGTTATTATATCTAGGGTGCTTCCGTTTCTCACGGATTTTTCAGACGGCATCGGTCAGTAGGCCGTCTGAAAAACGACGGTAAGGTTCGGGATGAATGGAAAACGTTGGGTTTGGAGATTCGGGCGGAGACTGCGAAGTTGCAGGACACGGTTTTTCAGACGGCAGGACGCGGACGCGCGGTTGCAGCGATACATCTGCACGGCGGCATTTCAGACGGCCTTATCGGATTTGACGACCCGTTTACCGATGACTGATTTCCCAGCATTGGTGGATTTTCTTATTGCGGAAATCTTCGGGAACGGATTGTTTGGAAACGTCTTTTACCGCATAGCGTTCGGACACGGCCGCATCGAGCGTAAAACTGCGCAGGTTGTTGGAAAAATACATAAGGCCGTCTGAATCCAGCAGCCGCATCGCACCGTCGATGAGTTTTTGCTGGTCGCGCTGGATGTCGAGTGTGCCGGGCATTTTCTTGCTGTTGGAAAAGCTCGGCGGATCCATCACGATCAGGTCGAAGCGTTTGCCTGCTTCAAAGGCCGTCTGAAGATATTGGAACACGTCGGTGCGGATGATTTGGTGCTGCGTTGGGTCGATGCCGTTGAGTGCGAAATTGCGTCGCGCCCAGTCGAGATAGGTGTTGGACAAATCCACGGTTTCGCTGGCGGCCGCGCCGCCGGTGGCGGCGTACACGGTGAAGCTGCCGGTGTAGGAAAACAGGTTGAGAAAACGTTTGCCTGCCGCCGTGTCGCCAACCTTTCTGCGGGTGTTGCGGTGGTCGAGAAACAGGCCGGTGTCGAGGTATTTGTCGAGGTTTACCCAAAACTTCCGCCCGTGTTCTGCAATCACGAAATCTTCGCCTGCGCGCCCCGTTTTTTCATATTGCTCTTTGCCTTTTTGCCGTTCGCGCCGTTTCAGGTGGATTTGGTTTTCGGCAAAACCGGTTACGAAAACAACGGCTTCGACAACTTCCGCCAGCCATGCTTCGTATTCTTCGGGCTGCATCAGCCAGCCGGTGTCGTATTCCTGAAGGTGGATTTGGCCGCCGTAAATATCGACGGCAAACGGAAACTGCGGAATGTCGCGGTCGTAGATGCGCCATGCTTCGATGCCGTTGCGTTTGGCCCATTTCATTAAGTGCTTGATGTTTTTACCCATGCGGTTGGCGAAGGGAGAGATGTCGGTCATGTTCGGGCGGCCTTGTTGCGGTTGGATACGGGATTGGGTCAGGAGGGGCGGTTTTCAGACGGCCTGTCGGCCGCGCGCATATTTTACCCCCGCCGGTGGTTTTTGACACCGCAAAACATTTGAATATAAAAAATATTCCGCTTGACCGCCGCCGTGTATCCCTTTACCATCCGCCCCTTGTCTTTTTTGAAGCCATCGTCTTCAGCCAACCGTGGTGTTCCGAACCCCGTTCTTCCGACTGCCGCCCGTTTCGCGGCGTTTTTGCAGGTTGTCGCCGATGTTAACCACAAGCACAGAGCTTGCGACAACCCTGCGTCTTTCGTTTCCTGATTTACGTTTCCCTGCTTCAAGGCCGTCTGAAAAACCGTTCGGACGGAATGCGTTGTTGTTCCTTTCTGGAAAACCATGTCCGTCAAATTCGCCGATTTAAACCTCGATAAAAACATCCTTTCCGCACTCCAAAGCGAAGGCTACGAAACGCCCACGCCGATTCAGGCGCAGTCGATTCCGCATGCGCTCGAACGCCGCGACATCATGGCATCCGCGCAAACCGGTTCGGGCAAAACCGCCGCCTTCCTGCTGCCCGTGCTGCAACACCTGACCCGCCGCAGCGAAAAACCGGGCAAAGGCCCGCGCGCGCTGGTGCTCACGCCCACGCGCGAACTGGCCGCGCAGGTGGAGAAAAACGCGCTGGCCTATGCCAAAAACATGAAATGGTTCAAAACCGTATCCATCGTGGGCGGTTCGTCGTTCGGCTACCAAATCCGTGCGCTGGCCAAGCCCGTGGATCTGATTGTCGCCACGCCTGGCCGTCTGATGGACTTGATGGACAGCGGCAAGGTGGATTTCGAGCGGCTCGAAGTGCTGATTCTCGACGAAGCCGACCGTATGCTCGATATGGGCTTTATCGACGACATCGAAAAAATCGTTGCCGAAACCCCTGAAGACCGCCAAACCCTGCTGTTTTCCGCCACATGGGACGGCGCGGTCGGCAAACTGGCGCGCAAGCTTACCAAAAATCCCGAAGTCATCGAAATCGAACGCGTTGACGAGCAGGGCAAAATCGAAGAGCAGCTGCTGTACTGCGACGACATGCGCCATAAAAACCGCCTGCTCGACCATATTCTGCGCGATGCCAACATCGACCAATGCGTGATTTTCACCTCCACCAAAGCGATGACCGAAGTGTTGGCCGACGAGCTGTACGACAAAGGTTTCGCCGCCAACTGCCTGCACGGCGACATGCCGCAGGGCTGGCGCAACCGCACGTTGATGGATTTGCGCAAAGGCCGCTGCAAAATCCTGGTGGCCACCGACGTGGCCGCGCGCGGCATCGACGTGCCCACCATCACCCACGTCATCAACTACGACCTGCCCAAGCAGGCCGAAGACTATGTGCACCGCATCGGCCGCACGGGCCGTGCGGGGCGCACCGGTTTGGCGATTACGTTTGCCGAAGTGAACGAGTATGTGAAAGTACACAAAATCGAAAAATTCATCGGCCGCAAAATCCCCGAAATGACCATCGAAGGCATGGAGCCGACCCGCAAACGCAGCAAAAGCGGCGACAAGCCCAAAGGCAAGGGCAAGGGCGGGCATTGGGGCGGCAAAGGCGGCTTCGATAAAGACAAGAAGTTCGGCGGTAAAAAGTCGGACGGGAAGAAAGAAGGTTTTAAAAAGCGCGACGGCAAAGCTGCCGACGGCGGGTTTAAAGACCGCAAAAAATCCGCACCGGCAGGTAAAGGCAAGCAGGGATTCAAAAAATAGCCGTTTGGTTTGACCATTCTCTTTGACAACCGAAGGTCGTCTGAAACGCAGGTTTCAGACGACCTTTGCCGTTTTCCGCTTAATTGCGAAACGGATAAGGTCGCTTTTGGTTGCTTGGCTTGGTTGCATACAGGCAGACGGATTTTTTCGTTTCCGTCATTCCCGCGCAGGCGGGAATCCAGATTTGATACGCGCAAGTAATTGTTTAACAGGAAAGATACCGGATTCCCGGCATGGGTTCCTGCCTGCACGGAAATGATGGGAAGTGAAGTTATTCACGCAATATCCCGCATAGAGCCAAATTTTAAGGCCGTCTGAAAACATGAATGGGTGGTTTTCAGACGGCCTTTGCCGTTTTCGGCTTTATTGCGAAACGGATAAGGTTGCTTTTGGATGCTTGGCTTGGTTGCATACAGGCAGACAGATTTTGCCGTTTTCGTCATTCCCGCGCAGGCGGGAATCCGGCTTTGATGCGCACAAGTGATTGTTTAACAGGAAAGATACCGGATTTCCAACATGGATTCCCGCCTGCTCGGGAATGAGGGGAAATGAAGTATTCACGCAATATCCCGCATAGAGCCAAATTTTAAGGCCGTCTGAAAACCTGAATAGGTGGTTTTCAGACGGCCTTATCAATCATTTCCTTGTTTCAAAAGAATTTTTGTACCTTTTTCCCGCGCTTTTCTTTTTCTGTTTCCGCCGCATTTCAATCAATCTTTACCCGTTTCAGGCGCAGCGCGTTGCCCAATACCGAAATCGAGCTTAACGCCATCGCCGCGCCCGCGATGACGGGGGTGAGCAGGCCGAGGGCGGCCAGCGGGATGCCCAAGATGTTGTAGAAAAAGGCGAAAAACAGGTTTTGGCGGATGTTTTTCAGCGTGGCGCGGGAAACGGCCAGCGCATCGGCCAACTGGTTGACCGAGTGCTGCATCAGCGTGGCGGAAGCGGTGTGTTCGGCGGCGTCGGCACCGCCTTTCATGGCGAAGCTGACGTTGGCGGCGGCCAGCGCGGGCGCGTCGTTAATGCCGTCGCCGACCATCGCCACGGTTTTGCCGGATGCTTTGAGCTGCTGCACGGCGGCGGCTTTGTCGCGCGGACTCATGCCGCCGAAGGCGTGGGCGATGCCGAGCTGTTTCGCGGTGTAGTCCACCGTGTTTTGGTTGTCGCCGCTCATGATGTAAATGCCGATGCCGTGCGCTTTCAGACGGCCTATGGCGGCGGCGGTGTCACTTTTGAGGCCGTCTGAAAGGGCGAATGCGCCGAGCGGCCGACCGTTTGCAGATACGGCGACGATGGTGGCGATTTGCCAGATGCCGTCTGAATTTTCGGGCAGCGCGAGGCCGCAGTAATCGGGTTTGCCGACTTTGACCAAAATGCCTTCGACTTCGGCGGCAATGCCTGCACCGGCTTCGGTTTGCGCGTTGCGGGCTTCGGGAACGGCGATGCCGCGCGACAAGGCCGTCTGAACGATGGCGCGGGCCAGCGGATGGGCGGCGTTTTGCTCGATGGCGGCGGCCAGGCGCAACAGTTCGGTTTCGGCAATTTCAGATGTGTTTGCTTCTACGGTGTTTGCATTGGGTGAAGTGCCGTTTTCAGGCGGCCTTAAATTTACCGAACTGCCTGTATGGCCGTCTGAAAGCCATATTGCCGCCACTTGCGGCCTGCCTTCGGTGAGCGTGCCCGTTTTGTCGAGCACCACCGTATCGACGCGGGCGGCTTCTTCCATCGCGGCGGCGTCTTTAAACCACACGCCGTGTTTCACCGCTTTGCCCATGCCCACCATAACCGCGGCAGGCGTGGCCAGGCCGAGCGCGCAGGGGCAGGCAATCACCAGCACGGCCACGGCGTGCACCAGCGCGGTTTCCCAACTGCCTTTTATCAGCCACGTTAAAACAAGGGTAATCAAAGAGACGGCCACCACGGAAGGCACGAACACCGCCGCCGCTTTATCAGCCACGCGCGCGATCGGCGCTTTGCTGCCCTGCGCCTCGGAAAGCGCGGCCATCATGTCGCCGAGCAGGGTTTGGCTGCCGAGTTGGCGGGCGCGGTAAACGATGCTGCCGTCGGTGATCATGGCGCCGGCCAGCACTTTGCTGCCGGCGGTTTTCGCTTCGGGTTGCGACTCGCCGGTCAGGTGGCTTTCGTCGGCCCAGCCGCTGCCGCTCTCGACAATACCGTCGGCCGCGATGCGCTCGCCGTGGCTGGCGCGGATTAAATCGCCGATTTGCACTTGGTCGAGCGGCAGGCTCTGCCACCGGCCGCCGCGTTCCACATTCACTTGGCGCGGCGTGAGTTTCAGCAGCAGACCGAGGCTGTTGAGGCTGGATTTTTTCGCGCGGTGCTCGAGAAATTTGCCCAGGCTCACAAAGCCGACCACCATCACGCCCGCCTCGAAATAAACGTGCGCCATGCCGTCGTGCCCCATCGCGCGGTGGACAAATATCATATAGGTCGAATAAAGGTAAATCGACAGCGTGCCCACCGTAACCAGCACGTCCATGTTCGCCAGTCCGCCGCGTATGCTCGCCCATGCGCTTTTGTAAAACGGCACGGCCAGCCAAAGCTGCACCACGCTCGCCAGCGCAAACTGCCACGGCGCGGGCAGCATCCAGTCGTGCCGCCCGCCCATCATCCCCGCCATGCCGATGAGAAACGGCACGTTCACCGCCAGCAGCAGCCACAGCCGCCAGCCGACAGGGTGTTCAGACGGCACATCGGGCAGCGCGTCGGTTTTCTCCGCCGCTTCAAAGCCGGTTTTCCCGATGATGTCAATCAGTGCGGCAACATCGGTTTTGCTGTCGTCGAACACCACCTGCGCCTCTTCACTGGCGAAATTCACCGAGGCCGTCTGAACGAAATCCTTTTTGTTCAATACCTTCTCAATGCGCGAGGCACAGGCTTGGCAGGTCATGCCGTTGATTTGGAAACGGGCTTTCTGGGTCATGGCTGGCTTCCGTGTGAATGGGGATAACATGCCTGCCGCGCAAATGGCAGGCGCGGCGGTTGCGCTTCGATGCGGCCTCAAACCTGCGGACAGCTTGGCCGCATGGCGTTTTTACCGTGTTTTCAGACGGCCTGTTGTGTTTACCGTGTTTTCAGACGGCCTGTTGTGTCAATCGGGCTGTTGGCCGTCGTGCGCCGGCCATTGGCACGGTAGCACCCGTGCATGGGAAAACCGTGCCGTAAACGAAGAATCTTCGGGGCTGCACGCATACACGCCGAACGAAACCGTCCCGCCCGCAGCCGCCAGATGGCAAATCCTCATCTGCCTGAATACTTCGCCGTCGGGCGAGCATTCGATTTTAAAATCATGCCCGCGGCGGCTCAGGCGGTACCACATGTGGCGGACACCGGCGGGAATTTCCGTGGTGGCCCAATCCGAATAGCCCCGGTTGGTTACCACGCTGCCCAAATGTTGGAACCGCTCGTTTTCGTATTCAATCGATGCCTTGAGCCAGTTTTCGCTGTCGAGATACACCGCGATGCCGCATTGGTCGAACCGGCGGCGGCTGTCGAAAGCCGTTTTCACGACGAAAGAAAAATAAGGCTCGTCGGTGGCCGTCTGCAAAACGGGCGCATTGTCGTTTTGGAAACGGTAGTAGGTGCGCTGCCACAAATCCGTATGCGGCTGCGTTTGCACCGTGATTTCGTCGTCGCTTAACGTGTAAATTTCAGGTTCGCGCGTCCATTGCAGCGCGTTTTTCTGCCAAACCGTATGCATTGCCCAATCCTTAATCAATTAACCGCAGAGGCCGTCTGAAACATCACAGCGAAGCGTCGAAACCGCCGTCTTCCACGGCTTCGATCAAGGCGCCGGCATGGGTTTTTGCGGCATCGAATTCGACGACGGCATGACCGTTTTCCAGGCTGACTTCGGCTTTGGATACGCCGCTCACGCCTTCCAGAATTTTGGTAACACTTTTGACGCAGCCGCCGCAGGTCATGCCGCCGATGTTGAGGGTGATGGTTTTCATGATGCTTCCTTTCGGTTTGAAGTTTGCAGGGAACGGCCTTGCGCCGTTTTCAGATGGCCTTTACTATAAACCTTTACCTAAGGTTAAGGTCAAGCCATGAACATCAGCGAAGCCGCCCGCAAAACGGGATTGTCGGCCAAACAAATCCGCGATTACGAAAAACACGGCCTGCTGCCGTCGGCGCAGCGCAGCGGGGCAGGTTACCGCCGTTACGGGGAAGGGGATTTGGCGCGGCTGCGCTTCATCCGCCATGCCCGCGAAGTGGGGTTTTCCTTGCAGCAGACCGCCGAGCTGCTGCGTTTGCAGGACAATCCCGAGCGCAACAGCAGCGAAGTGAAAGAATTGACCGCCCGCCATATCGCGGAACTGAACGCGCAGATTCTGCGTTTGCAGCAGATGGTCGGCGAACTGCAACGCTGGCACGATGCCTGCAGGGGCGACGAATGCCCGGAATGTTCGATTCTCGACGGCTTAGGTGGTTAGGCGGTTTGCGGTTGGGAGTGTGTGCGTCGGTTGGTCGGATGCGGCCGGTCGTTTTTTCAGACGGCGTAACCGTTTGGGCAAGATAAAAACGGATGCCGTCTGAAAACAGGTTTGCCGTTTTAAAGCGGCCTGCATCGTTTTGATGGTTACGCCGTCTGAAAACGGTTGGCGGTGTCCTGAAAAGTTGCAGCCGTTCGGTTTGCGAATGGCTGTGTTTGAGCATTTTTTTGTTTATAAGGGGTTGTTTTCAGAAGTTATTCCTGCACAGACGGGCATCCGGAAACTGGTGGGTTTGGATGCTGCAAACAACATCGGTTTCTTGTGGGTTTAACGTCCCGATTCCCGTCTACGGGGAATGACGGAAGTTGGAAAAATCCGTTTTGCCGGTGTGCTGCCAATGTGATACCCGAACACAGCTTTGATGAGTTTGACGGTGGGCAGCATACCGAGCGTGCCGTTTTACCGCTGTGTCGGCGGCATCTGAACCCTGCGCAGGAAAACAGGGTAGGTGATGTGGCGGCAACGATGAGGGGGTGGTGGTTATCGACCAAGGGCATCGATACTGCCGTTTACCGCCGTGCGGCAGCCGGCCTGTATCGGCGTTGCCCGATTTTAAGCGGATTGACGGTTCAAACTCCGTTGGAACAGGCGTAAAATGCGCGGTTTTTTTCAAAGATTACGGGAGATGATCGTGCAGGAAACCGCGATTTCCGAAAACCGCCGCTGGCTGGCGGTGGCCGCTTTGGCGGTGGGGGCGTTTATTTTCAATACCACCGAATATGTGCCGATTGCGCTGTTGAGCGACATCGGCGCGACTTTCGGCATGAAGCCGACGGAAGCGGGCGTGATGATGGCGGTGTATGCGGCGATTGTGGCCTTCCTTTCGCTGCCGCTGATGCTGCTGACGCGCAAAATCGAGCGGCGCAAGCTGCTGATGTGGCTGTTCGCGCTGTTTGCCGCGAGCCATGTTTTGTCGTTTTTCGCTTGGAGTTTCAACGTGTTGTTGGCGAGCCGCATCGGGATTGCACTGACGCATGCGGTGTTTTGGTCGGTGACGGCGGCGCTGGCGGTGCGGATTGCGCCCAAAGGGCGGAGCAATCAGGCTTTGGGCTGGCTGAGCACGGGGTCGGTGATGGCGATGGTGGCGGGGATTCCGCTGGGGCGGATTGTCGGGCAATGGGCGGGTTGGCAGACAATGTTTCTGATTGTCGGCCTGTGTGCGGCGGCGGTCATGGCGGTGCTGGCGAAAAACCTGCCGCTGCTGCCGAGCGTGAACACGGGGTCGCTGGCCAGTCTGCCGCAGCTTTTCAGACGGCCTAACCTGATGATGCTGTACGGTTTTACCGTTTTGATGATTACCGCGCATTTCACGGCCTACAATTACATCGAGCCGTTCGTGTTGCAGGTGGGCGGTTTTGCGGCGGGCGACGTGACCGTGCTGCTGCTGGTGTACGGTGTGTCGGGTTTTGCCGGTTCGTTCGTGTTCGGCAAATGGTTTGCCAAGCATCCGAAGATGCTGTTTTCCGGTGCGGTGGCCGTGGCGGTGTCGGCCATGCTGCTGATGCTGCCGCTGTCGGGTTCGGTATGGGGGATGAACGCGCTGGCGTTTGCGTGGGGCGTGGCTCTGATGCTGGTGAGCTTGGGGATGCAGTCGTGCGTTTTGCGTTTTGCGTCCGATGCGACCGATGTGGCGCAGTCGGTGTTTTCGGGGCTGTTCAACGTCGGCATCGGCGGCGGCGCGCTGCTCGGCAAATATGCCGCCGCCGCGCTGGGTCTGCCAAACATCGGTTTCAGCGGTGCGGCCTTGGCGTCGGCGGCTTTACTGTTGGCTGCGGTAATGGTAAGGCGCAAGGATTTTTTCGGGCAAAACGGTTAAACGGGCATGCCGTCGGGCAACAGGCCGTCTGAAAAGTTTTCAGACGGCCTGTGTTGTTTGGGGCGGAAGTGCCAGTAATGAAGCGGAGTCGGCAAACCGTATGCGGCGGCAGTATCGTGCTTGGTTTTACGGTTATGCCAATCGGCAGGATATGTGTGGCGGCGGGCTGGCAAGATACTAAAAAACAAGCGTTTTTATGCTAGAATACGCACACTTTCCATCATCTGCGCACACACTTTTCACAATCGTTATGGACGGACTCAACAGTTTATTCGTACTCGGCGGGCTGCTGCTCTTTCTCAGCGTGATTTCCACCACGCTGTCGGCGCGGCTGGGTATGCCGCTGCTTCTGATGTTTCTCGTTATCGGCATGCTGGCGGGCGAAGAGGGCATCGGCGGCATTAAGTTCGACAATTTCTTTACCGCCACAGCCATCGGCCAACTGGCCTTGGCGGTGATTCTGCTCGACGGCGGCCTGCGCACCAAGCTCGACAGCTTCCGCATTGCCTTGAAACCTGCGTCCGTATTGGCCAGTTGGGGCGTGATAGCCACGGTTGCGCTGCTCGGCCTGTTCGCCACATGGTATATGGATTGGGACTGGCGGTTCGGCATCCTGATGGCCGCCATCGTCGGTTCGACCGACGCGGGCGCGGTGTTCAGCCTGTTGCGCAACAGCGGTGTGCGCCTTAACGAACGCGTGCAGGCTACGCTGGAAATCGAGTCGGGCGCGAACGACCCGATGGCGATTTTTCTGGTAACCGCGCTGATTTCGCTCACGCTCACTCCCGAAGAATCAGGCGTGTTTTCGTTTTTGTGGATGCTGCTGCTCCAACTCGGCTTCGGTTTGGGGGCAGGCTTTCTCGGCGGCAAAATCCTGTCGCGGCTGACACGCCGTCTGAATTTGGCCGAAGGGCTGTATGCGCTGATGATTGTGTCGGGCGGCCTGCTGATTTTCGGTTTGACCAACCTGATCGGCGGCAGCGGCTTTTTGGCCGTCTATCTGGCGGGCATTCTCGTGGGCAACCGCCACAGCCACGCCACCGAACACGTTTTGCGCGTGATGGACGGCCTGGCATGGCTCGCTCAAGCAAGTATGTTTGTGGTGCTCGGCCTGCTGGTTACGCCGCACCATCTTTGGGAACAGGGGCTGGACGCGCTGGCCATCGCCGCCTTCCTGATGCTGGTGGCGCGTCCGTTGGCGGTGGTGAGCGGCATTTGGAAATTCCATTACAGCCCGCGCGAAATGGCCTACATCAGCTGGGTGGGGCTGCGTGGCGCGGTGCCGATTACGCTGGCGATGATGCCGCTGGTGATGGGCGTGCCCAACGCGCGGCTGTTGTTTGACGTGGCATTTGCCGTCGTGATTCTTTCCCTGCTGATTCAGGGTACCACCATTCCCGTGGTGGCACACTGGCTCAAAGTGACCGTGCCGCCGAAACCCGAACCGAAAGACAGCCGCGAAATCTGGCTCTCGGAAAACGAATCCGTACCGCTGCTGGCTTACGAAGTGCTGGCCGACTCCGATGCCGAAGGCATGCACCCCGACGAAGTCGCTCAGGATTTGGACTTGCTCTCCACCCGCTGTTTCGCCCTGATACGCGGCGGCAAACGCGAAGAACTGGGCTTGGACACCCGCCTGCAAGCGGGCGACATCGCTTGGTATATCGTGCCGCCCGAGCAGGTGGAAACCATCGCCAAACGTTTTGCCGAAACCGGCAGTTCCGTGCGCATGAATTTCAACTTCTTCGGCGAATTTGTCGTCAATCCCTCCAGCATGGCGGGTGATTTGGCCGATGCCTACGGCCTGAAACTCGACAACGAAGAACGCGGCCTGACCCTGCGCGGCCTGTTCAAAAAGCGTTTCGAAGGCAGCGTGCCGGTGGAAGGCGACCGCATCCACATCGGCGACTTTATCTTAACCGTGAAAGAAACCGACAACGACGGTGCGATGAAGTGGCTGGGCTTGAAGTGCCCGAGTTAACGGGTTGGATAAAGCGGTGTAACCCTGTGTACCGATGGAACAGGCCGTCTGAAAAGTTTTCAGACGGCCTGTTTTTTCAGACGGCATTTGTTGTGTGCATGGTTGCGGCATTCTGCCTGGCCGCATGGTTTTGCTCTTAATTTTGATTGGCGATTGTATTGTGCAACCTTCGGAAGCCGTCATTCCCGCGCAGGCGGGAATCTGTGGTCAATATTCACAAGCGTATGAGTAAAAAAGTTTCTGAATGCCAACGCCGGATTCCCGCCTGCGCGGGAATGGAGAAAACGTCATATCCGAATACGGCCAAAACCGTCAAAGGCCGTCTGAAAACTTTTTCAGACGACCTTGATGTATCGATATGTCAGGTTTGTGTATGTGTTCCGGTTGATTGAGCAACGAACAGCGTGTTTCCGCCCCGCGTTATTTCGCTCCTTTTGCGGCCAGCATGGCCTGAAGCCCCGCGAGATTGCTTCTGCCTTCTTCTTTGCTCACAATCGGTTCGCCGCCTTTTCTGCCGAGTATTTTCAAGTCTTCCTGCGGCATTTCGTCGATGAAGCGGCTGGGTTCGGGGAACTGCCATGTGCCGGCGCGTTTGCGTTTGATGCAGTGGGTGAGCGTGAGTTGGCGTTTGGCTCGGGTAATGCCGACGTACATCAGGCGGCGTTCTTCTTCGACGTTGGCTTCTTCGATGCTGTCGGCGTGGGGCAGGATGCCTTCTTCGCAGCCTGCGAGAAAGACGTAGGGGTATTCCAAGCCTTTGCTGGCGTGCAGGGTGGAGAGTTTGACGGCGTCGTTTTCGTCTTCGTCTTTGCCTTCGAGCAGCGTCATCAGGGCGATGGTTTGGGCGATTTCGATGAGGTTTTTGCCGTCTTGTTCGCCTTTTCGGGCGAGCCAGCCGGTAAGGTCGCAGACGTTGCGCCATTTGATTTCGCCGGCTTTGCCTTCTTCGCTGTTTAACAGGTGGGCTTCGTAGCCGATGTCGGCCAGCAGGCTGTTGACGAGTTCTCCGGCGGGGTCGGTTTCGGCGCGGCGGCGGCTGTTTTCCATCAAATCCATGAAACTGCAAACGTGTTCGCGGGCGGCGGCGGAGAGTTCGGACAGGGCGGTTTCCTGCAATGCGGCCTGATACAGGCTGCAACCGTGCGCTTGGGCGTAGGCGTTGAGCTTGCCCAGCGTTACGTCGCCGATGCCGCGTTTGGGGGTGGTGGCGGCGCGCAAAAAGGCGGGATCGTCGTCGGGATTGGCAATCAGGCGGATGTAGGCCAATACGTCTTTGATTTCGGCTTTGTCGAAAAAGCTCTGGCCGCCTGAAAGACGGTAGGGCACGCGCGCGCTGCGCAGGGCTTCTTCGAAGATGCGCGCCTGATGGTTGCCGCGGTAGAGTACGGCGAAATCGGCGTATTGGGTTTTGTCGCCGCCAACCAGTTTCTGTTTCACAATCTGGCTGACCACCCATTCGGCTTCGTGCTGTTCGTTTTGGCAGGCCACCACTTTGATTTGCTCGCCCATGCCGAATTGGGACCAGAGGGTTTTTTTGAACAGTTTGGGATTGTTTTCAATCACTTTGTTGGCCACTTTCAGAATCCGCGCGGTGGAACGGTAATTCTGTTCGAGCTTGACGACTTTCATCTGCGGGTAGTCTTCCTGCATTTGGCGCAGGTTTTCCATATTCGCGCCGCGCCATGCGTAAATCGACTGGTCGTCGTCGCCCACGGCGGTAAACATGCCTTCCGCGCCGGTCAGCAGTTTCATCAGCATGTATTGGCAGGCATTGGTATCCTGGCATTCGTCCACCAGCAGGTAGCGCAGGCGGAGCTGCCATTTGCGGCGTACTTCGGCGTTGTCGCGCAGCAGTACCGCGGGCAGGCGGATGAGGTCGTCGAAATCCACCGCCTGATAATGTTCGAGCGTGGACTGATAACCCGCATATACCCGCGCTATCTGGCGTTCCCATTCGTTTGAGGCCGTCTGAACAATGTCTTCGGGCGTTTTCAAATCGTTTTTCCACAGCGAAATCTGGTGTTGTGCCTTAAACACCGCTTCTTTGCCCGTGCTGCCCAACAGTTCGTTGATGATTTTTGCGCTGTCGGTGCCGTCGAGTATCGAAAAATTCTTTTTATAACCGATGTTCGCCGCTTCTTCGCGCAGGATTTTCATGCCCAGCGAGTGAAAGGTGCAGATCGTCAGCCCGCGCGTCTGCTTTTTCGGCAGCATTTTCGACACGCGCTCCTGCATTTCGTGCGCGGCTTTGTTGGTAAACGTAATCGCGGCCACGGTGTGCGGCGGGTAGCCGACGTTCACAATCAGGTGCTTGATTTTTTGGGTAATCACGCCCGTTTTGCCGCTGCCCGCGCCGGCAAGCACGAGCAGGGGGCCGCCGAGATAGTTGACGGCCTGTTGTTGCTGGGGATTGAGTTTCATGGCTGCGGATGATGTTGGGGAAAAACGGACGAAGGGGCGCAGATTATAGCATCAGGCCGTCTGAAAACTGTTTTTCAGACGGCCTCTGTCTGGTGTGGAGTCGCATGGCGGATACGGAAATACCGGCACAAAAAGGCGTTAATACGGACGGTGGCCGAAGCAACCGCAACAGCCGGATTTCAGACGGCCCGAACGTTTACATAATCCAGTCATAAAGCGCAATCATCAACGGCATGGTGATGACGCACAACAGCGTGGTTACGCCGTAAATCGCCCCCGCTTTGCGGGCATTGCCGCCGTACACCACGGCCATATTGGTTACCGTGGCGGCGGCCGGGCTGACCGTGGCGAGGAAGCTGATGAGTACCACCGTATCGCTGTGGCCGCCCATATGGGCGAAACCGCATATTTTCACCGCCAGCAGCATGACGAACGGCATCACCACCAACCGCAGCAGGGCAACCAGGTAAACGCGTTTGGACGCGATGATGTCGCGCAGGGGCAGGGCGGCGATGAGCATACCGGCCACCAGCATGGCGACGGGGCCGATCATGATGCCGACCGAAGAGAGCGTGTCGGTAATGACCGCAGGCAGGCGGATTTGCAGCGCGAACAGCACCATGCCCGCCAGCATCGACAGGATGTTGATGTTCGACAGCATGGTCTTCCACGACAGACGGTTGGTACCGCTGAGCAGCATACGCAGGTGCGTCCACACCAGAAAAGTCTGCACCACGATAAAGCCGCTGGCGTAAATCACCCATTCTCCGCCGAACAGCGACATCACGATGGGGATAATCAGATTACCCGAATTGGAATATACGGTGGCGGCCTGCTCGAGCGCGTCCAACCCGAACAGGCGTTTGAACAGCCTGCCCAGCAGAATCAGCAGGACATGGAAGAAAACGGCCAAACCGAACGACAGCGCCAGCCCTTTCAACACTTCGGGCGAAGCATCGGTTTGGAAAGCGTTAATCATCACCGACGGGCTGATAACATACAGCGCGATGACCGACAGCGGACGGCTGTCTTCCGTTGTCATCAACTTGGCTTTCACGAGCGCGAAACCCATCAATACGATCAGAATCAGGCCGGTGATTTTTCCGGCAAGCAGCAGGGCGGTATCCATAGGGAGGGGCGGGAGACGGGTAGGCCGTCTGAAAAGAAATCCGGGTGGGCATACGGGAGAGTAGGGGGCGAACCTGCCTTGCCATACGTTTTGCGGCGAGATAAAAAAGTTATTCCGTCTGTACGGACGGCGGCGGTTTCCGCATCAACTGTTTCCCGACGGCGCTTTGTTTTTCAAAGGCCGCCGTATTTTTGCGGTGGCCCGGTTAAAGCAAGGGCGGACGGTTCCGCCCTGCGGAATATTTTCAGACGGCCTGAAGCCAATGTTGTACGGCGGTTTTCAGACGGCGTATGCCTTCGTGCAAATCTTCGTCGGACAGCAGCAGCGACGGTGCGAACCGCACGACGTTTGCGCCGGCCGACAATACCATCAGTCCGTCTTTCAAAGCCTGCGATACCAGTTCGCCCGCGCGGTTTCCGTAAGCATCCGCCATGACGCAGCCGATGAGCAGCCCCATGCCGCGCACTTGTTTGAACACACCTGTTTCGCGTCCGAGCCGTTCCAGCGCGGTACGCAGTTTTCCGCCTTGGGTTTCGGCGTGTGCCAGTGTTCCGGGGGCGTTGATGATGTCGAAAGCGGCGGAGGCGACGGCGCAGGCGAGCGGGTTGCCGCCGAACGTGGAGCCGTGCGTGCCCGGGGAAAACGTGGGCGCAACGGCATCGGTGGTCAGGATGGCGCCGATGGGGAAGCCGCAGCCCAAGGCTTTCGCGCTGCTGAGAATGTCGGGTACGACGCCGGAATGTTCGCAGGCGAACAGTTTGCCTGTGCGCCCCATGCCGGTTTGCACTTCGTCGAAAATCAGCAGCGCGCCGTGGCGGTCGCACAGGCGGCGGGCGGCTTCGAGATAGGCCGGGTCGGCGGGCAGGATGCCGCTTTCGCCCTGAATCGGTTCGATAATCACGGCGCAGGTGCGTTCGGATACGGCGGCTTCGAGTGCGGCGGTGTCGTTGAACGGCACATGGGTGATGCCTTCGGGAAGGGGGGCGAAATCTTTGCTGTATTTGGGCTGGCCGCCTACGGATACGGTAAACAGCGTGCGGCCGTGGAAGCTGTTGGTGCAGGCGATGATTTCGGTTTTGCTGCCGTCGGAGCGGTCGCGGCCGTATTTGCGCGCCAGTTTGAGTGCGGCTTCGTTGGCTTCCGCGCCCGAGTTGCAGAAAAACACTTTGTCGGCAAAGGTATGGTTCACCAGTTTGGCCGCCAGCTCCTGCGCCTGTCGGGTGGTGTAGATATTGGAAATGTGCCACAGTTTCTGCGACTGTTCGTGCAGGGCCTGCACCAGTTTGGGATGGCAGTGGCCGAGCGCGTTGACGGCGATGCCGCCCGCCAAGTCCACATATTCGCGGCCTTCGGTATCCCACACTCGGCTGCCCGAAGCGCGTTCGGGAATGATGGGGGCGAAGGAGAAATTGGGCGTGATGTGGTTTTGCATGGCGGGAATCCTTTGGCGTGTTGCGGGAAAAAACGATTATGCGCCGATTATGTGCGGGGTTCAACGAAAGGTTGGTTTCAAGGCCGTCTGAAAGGTTTTTCAGACGGCCTTTATTGTGTTTTGTTTCTGTGTGTCTGCCTTATGTTCGAGCACACGGTCATCCGTGCCGAAAGACTGTGAAGGCCGGTGAGTGCGGCAAAAGAGGCAAACAGCTTTTGCGGATTTCCGCCTATACGGAAATGGCGGCGGAACGAAGGCCGTCTGAAAAAGGGTTTTTCAGATGGCCTTCATTGTGTTTTGTTTCTGTTTGTCTGCCTTATGTTCGAGAACACGGTCATCCGTGCCGAAAGACTGTGAAGGCCGGTGAGTGCGGCAAAGGCGGCAAACAGCTTTTGCGGATTTCCGCCTATACGGAAATGGCGGCGGAACGAAGGCCGTCTGAAAAAGGGTTTTCAGACGGCCTTTGATGTTTGCGCTGTGCCGTTTACGCCGTTGCAGCGGCCAGCCTTTGCAGTGCGTCGTCGACCATTTGCGGCGGAATTCCGTTCAGGCAGTCGGTGTGTCCGAGCGGGCATTCGCGTTTGAAGCAGGGCGAGCAGTCGAGCTTGAGGGTAACGATTTCGGCGGTGCGGCTCAGCGGCGGGGTGTGGTCGGGACTGGACGAACCGTACACGGCGGCGATGTTGCGGCCGAGGGCGGCGGCCAGGTGCATCAGGCCGCTGTCGTTGCAGACCACGGCCTGCGCCTGCGCGAGCAGGTCGATGGCTTCGGAAAGGCTGGTTTGGCCGCACAGATTGGTGCAGAGGCCATCTGAAAGGGTGTTGATTTCTTCTGCGGCTGCAAAGTCTTTTTGCGAACCGAACAGCCAAACCTGCCACCCGCGTGCGGCGTATCGGCGGGCAAGTGCGGCGAAATGGCGCGGCGGCCAGCGTTTGGCCGGGCCGTATTCCGCACCGGGACAGAACGCCAGCACGGGTTTGTCGAGGTGCAGGCCGTGTTTGGCGAGTGCGGCGGCCACGCTTTCGGGGTTGATGTGGAACGAGGGATGGTCGGAATGTCCGTCGAAATCGGCCTGCGACGGATGCGCCAGCGCGGTGTAGCGGTCGACCATCAGGGGCAGGGCGGTTTTGTCGAGTTTGCGGATGTCGTTGAGCAGCAGGTAGCGCGATTCGCCCACATAGCCCGTGCGCCGTTTGATGCCCGTGGCGGCGGCAATCACGGCGGATTTGAGCGAGCCGGGCAACACGATGACCTGACTGTACCCGCGCCTGCCGAGTTCGCGGCCGGTGCGGATGCGTTCGCCGAGCCGCAACGCGCCGTGGCCGAACGGGTTTTCGATGACTTCGTTCACTTCGGGCATCCGCTCGAACACGGCCATCGACCATTTCGGCGCGAATACGTCGATGGTGCAGCCGGGGCGCAGGGTTTTCAGACGGCGGTAAAGCGGCTGCGTCATCACGCAGTCGCCGATCCAGCTCGGGGAAATAATGAGGATTTTTTCGGACATGGCGGTGTATTCGGAAGGCCGTCTGAACAGTTTGGGACGGCCGGTTTGCGTTTTTCCGTATGCGGATACATTAAGGATGGTGTGCAGTTTGTGTGCGGTTGTTTCGGAATTATACGCGGATGCGTCTGGGTTATGCGCAAATGCTTAATCGGGAGATACGCAGATGATTTCGGATGTTGCGGCAGGATGCGGATGGTTTCGGTTGGCCGCAGACAGGAAAGCGGTTTTTCAGACGGCCTGCCGATGCGGAATCAGGCCGGTATCCGTTTGGGATGTTGCGGTGTTGTGTAATGAAAGTTGATGTGTCTCAAGGAACGGTTTTCGGAAATCCATAAAATACAACATGTAGTATATTTTATGAATTTATAACACTATATATTGTATTTTAGGTGTGGCCATGAACCAGCTCAGATTCACCGCCGAACAAATCGTCTGGCAGGAAGTGCCGAACGAAACTTCTCTGGCGTTTCTGATTTCCGGCTGCCCGTTGCGCTGCCAAGGCTGCCACAGTGCCGACAGTTGGAAAGCCGGTTCGGGCACGGTACTGACCGCCGAATATCTGCAAGGCCGTCTGAAACGCTATCGCGGGCTGATTGGCTGCGTGCTGTTTATGGGCGGCGAATGGCAGCCGGAGGCATTGGTAAACCTGCTGCAAACCGTCAAATCGGCGGGTTTGAAAACCTGCCTTTATACGGGTTTGGAACGGGAAGAGCTGGAAGCCGTTTCAGACGGCCTGATACCGCATTTGGATTATCTGAAAACGGGGCGGTGGAACGCCGCGCTCGGCGGTTTGGACAGCCCGTTTACCAACCAAAAACTAGTTAATTTGCATACAGGCGAAATCTTGAACCGTTTGTTTTGGAAAGAAAATCCGGCAAAGAAAGCCAAACCGGTATTTGAAATTGCGGCGGCGTGAGGCCGTCTGAAAATAATGTGCGACGGTATGTCCTGCTGAAAACGCCATGAAGCGGCGGGATAGCAGGGCGGTTCAAATCCACTGTGTGCGAATCCGGTTTGAACAAAAAATCCCTAGCCTGAAACCGATTTTTCAGACGGCATAACGGCGTATGCGGCTTCCCTGCAATACCCAACTTCCTACCAACCATCCCCAACCCGATTACCTCAGGAGAACACCATGATTCGGCTGCATCCCGAACAGTTAAACGGCAAACTCGATTTCATGCGCGACTACATCTCGGCGCACAACGCGGCCGACGGCTCGAAAATGGACGCGAACGCCAACGTTACGCAGAAAAACATTGCCACGATGGAAGCGGAGCTGATGAAGGATTTCTTCGTTCAGGTCAACCGCGCGCAGGTTTCGCGCAAAATCGGCGAGCTGTTCGGTGCGGAGACGGCGGCCGAATACATCCGCCAAATCGAGGCGCACGAGATTTATGTGCACGACGAAACCAGCCTGAAGCCTTACTGCGTGTCGCTGACGCTGTATCCGTTTCTGCTCGACGGCCTGACCAAACTCGGTGGTGAATCGAAAGCGCCGCAGCATCTGGCTTCGTTTTGCGGCTCGTTTGTGAACCTCGTGTTCGCCGTGAGCGCGCAGTTTGCCGGTGCGGTGGCGACGGTGGAGTTTCTCACTTATTTCGACCACTTCGCCCGCCGCGATTTCGGCGACAACTATCTGGAAACCCATGCCGACGAAATCGCCAACCACTTTCAGCAGGTGGTGTACAGCATCAACCAGCCCGCCGCCGCGCGCGGTTATCAGAGCGTGTTTTGGAACATTTCCGTGTACGACCGCCACTATTTCGAGGCGATGTTCGGCGATTTCGTGTTCCCCGATTTTTCCAAACCCGATTGGGAAAGCGTTGAAAAACTGCAACTTTTCTTCCTGCAATGGTTCAACCGCGAACGCAGCAAAGCCGTGCTGACCTTCCCCGTGGTGACCGCCGCCATGCTCACCGAAAACGGCAAGTGCAAAGACACCGCGTTTGCCGACGACATGGCGAAAGAGCTTTCAGACGGCAATTCGTTTTTCGTTTACCTTTCTGACAATCCCGACTCGCTGGCTTCATGCTGCCGCCTGCGCAACGCCATCGAAGACCGCACCTTCTCCTACACGCTCGGCGCGGGCGGCGTGGCCACCGGTTCGATTAACGTCATCACCATCAACATGAACCGCTTGGAGCAGGACGGCCGCGATTTGGCCGCCGAAGTTGCCAAAATCCATCAATACCAATACGCCTACCGCAAGCTGATGGAGGAATACCAAGCCGCCGGAATGCTGCCCGTGTACGACGCAGGGTTCATCACGCTGGATAAACAGTTCCTGACCATCGGCATCAACGGCATGGCCGAAGCCGCCGAGTTTCACGGCATCAAAGTCGGTTACAACGAAGACTATGTGCGCTTCGTGCAAGGCCGTCTGAAAACCATTTTCGAGGCCAACCAAGCCGCCACCAAGCATTACGGCGTGAAGTTCAACACCGAATTCGTGCCCGCCGAAAACCTCGGCGTGAAAAACGCCAAATGGGACAAAGCCGACGGCTACCAAGTCAGCCGCGACTGCTACAACTCCTATTTCTATGTGGTGGAAGACGAAGCAACCAACGCGCTCGACAAATTCCTGCTGCACGGCAGAGAACTGGTCGACTGGCTCGACGGCGGCTCCGCCCTGCACCTGAACCTGGACGAAGCCCTGCCCGAAAGCGGCTACCGCTCGCTGCTCGACATCGCCGCGCAAACCGGCTGCAACTACTTCTGCGTCAACGTGCGGATTACGATTTGCAACGAGTGCAACCACATCGATAAGCGTACTTTATATTCGTGCAGCCAATGCGGCAGTCACAACATCGACCACGGCACGCGCGTCATCGGCTACCTCAAACGCGTGTCGGCATTCTCCAGCGGACGCAGGAAAGAACACGCCCTGCGGCACTACCACCGCCATGCGGCGTAAGGCCGTCTGAAAAATGTTTTCAGACGGCCTGTGCGGTTTTCCGAAAGACGGCTGTTTGGCCGGTTTGTTCCGGAGATGTTTTTCCGCCAACACGGGAATAACGGCAATTAAAGGCAAGGCATTTCGGTTATCCGGTATCCGAACTTCCAGAAGATGCGGATATGCAGGCCGTCTGAAACCGTTTTTCAGACGGCCTGTTGCGCTTTATCGGCCGGTTTGCCGTCCATGGACAGTTTCCGCGGCAGGGCAGTACAATCCCCGTTTTTTCCGACAAGGACGGGGTTGATGAACATCCTGATTTGTAACGACGACGGCTATCTGGCCGAAGGCATTGCCGTTTTGGCAAGGGTGGCGGGCGAGTTCGCCAATGTGCGCGTGGTTGCGCCCGAACGCGACCGCAGCGGCGTGAGCAATTCGCTGACGCTCGACCGGCCGCTGCGCATCCGCGAAGCGGCCAACGGCTTTTATTATGTCAGCGGCACGCCCACCGACTGCATCCATCTCGGCCTGCACGCGCTGCCGGATTTCGTGCCTGATTTGGTGCTGTCCGGCATCAACCACGGTGCCAATATGGGCGACGACACGCTCTATTCGGGTACGGTGGCGGCAGCGACGGAAGCCTATCTGATGGGGTTTCCCGCCGTTGCGCTGTCGCTCAACGATTCGGGCGGCCGTTATTGGGCAACCGCCGAAAAAGCCGCATGGATGCTGCTGGAACACCTGCTGGCCGTGCCGCCCGAAAAGCCGGTTTTGTGGAACGTCAACATCCCCGCTGTCGCACCCGAAGACATACAGGGTTTGAAAACCGCCCGTCTCGGCCGCCGCCATCATGCGCAAAGTATTGTTCCTGCAAGAAATCCGCGCGGAGAGGCGGTTTATTGGATCGGCCCCGTCGGCAGCATTTCCGACCGCGAAGACGGTACGGATTTCGCCGAATGCGAAGCGGGGTTTATTACGGTAACGCCGCTGCAAATCGACCTGACCGATTATTCCGATATGAAAAAAACGGCGGATTTCTGGCGGAAAATGCCCGGCTTTACCGATTAAAACGTCCCGAAACACTTGAGAAGCGGGCATATTTTGATTTAAGATACGCCCCTGTTACGACCCAATACATAGAAGGTAATGAATATGTTAAGAAAAACCGCATTCCGCGCCGCCTCTCTTGCGGCAGTTCTTATGCTTGCCGCCTGCGCTTCGCAACCGCCCGCTCCGGTTGTGAAAGGCACGGAAGGTTCACGCGCCGGTTCGGGCAGCAACCCTTACGGTGCAACTCCTTACGATCCCGGTACGGGTTCGTCCGCAAACGCACCCTATACTCCGCCGGCAAGCGCTCCGTCGGTTTCTTCGGGCGGCACTTACCAGCCTTCTAACGCACCGGTCGACATCAATGCCGCCACACACACCGTCGTACGCGGCGATACCGTTTACAACATCTCCAAACGCTATAAAATCAGCCAAGACGACCTGCGCGCATGGAACGGTTTGTCGGGCGACAACACCATCAGCGTAGGCCAAACCCTGCGTGTGAAACCCAACGGCTACGTTGCACCTGCCGGCGGTTCTGCAACGACGACTACGGCTGCCAATAAGCAGTCTACCGGTGCGGCAAGCACGCCTTCCGTATCGACCGGCAGCAGCCGCAACGTCAGCGGCATCCAATGGGTACGCCCGACACGCGGTAATGTCGTTACCCAATTCGGCGGCAGCAGCAAAGGCGTCGACATTGCCGGTACGGCAGGCCAGCCCGTTGTCGCGGCGGCCGACGGCAAAGTCGTTTATGCAGGTTCGGGTCTGCGCGGTTACGGCAACCTGATTATCATCCAGCACAACCAAACCTTCCTGAGCGCCTACGGCCACAACCAAAGCCTGCTCGTGAACGAAGGCCAAACCGTGAAACGCGGCCAAACCATTGCCAAAATGGGCAACAGCGATGCCCCGCGTACGCAGCTCCATTTTGAAGTGCGTCAAAACGGTAAACCGGTTAACCCTGCTAATTTTGTCGCTTTCTAAGCAGATACATTCATATACTTGAATTAAGTATCAAGGCCGTCTGAAAAGAAGTTTTTCAGACGGCCTTTGTTATTTTTGAAACGGATTGTTGTTTCAGAGTGTATTTGGATAGTGTGTTCATACTCGGCGGGTTGTTTCCCGTGCAGGCGGGAATCCATTTTCGATATTCACGCGTACGCTTTGAACTTGAAAATGAAAGATACCGGATGCCGGATTTGGATTTTTGTCTGCTTATGGAATCGGCGATACGGTTTTGCCGATGGTTTAAACACAGCCATTAAACCGCTGCCGTTAAAAGAATGGCCGTCTGAAAAAGAGTGAATGTGTTTGTAGTAACCAACTAAAAAGGCCGTCTGAAACGTTCAGACGGCCTTTGGGTTTTAAAGCGAAATCACAGCGTACGCGCCACTTCGACGATGTCGAAGCATTCGAGCATGTCGCCTTCTTCGATTTCGTTGTAGCCCTTAATCATCAGGCCGCATTCGAAGCCCATGCGCACTTCTTTGACATCGTCTTTGAAGCGTTTGAGCGAAGACAGTTCGCCGGTGTGGATGACCACGTTGTTGCGGATGATGCGTACCTTGCTGTCGCGCTTCACAAGGCCGTCTGTAACCATACAGCCTGCGATGTTGCCGACTTTGGACACGCTGATGACTTGGCGGATTTCCACCGTGCCGGTTTGCTGCTCTTTTTCTTCGGGCGAGAGCATTCCGCTCATGGCGGCTTTCACGTCGTCAATCGCATCGTAGATGATGTTGTAGTAGCGGATTTCCACGTCTTCGGTTTCGGCCAGCTTGCGTGCGGATGCGTCGGCGCGCACGTTGAAGCCGATGATGAACGCGCCCGAAGCAATCGCCAAGTTGACGTCGCTCTCGGTGATGCCGCCCACGCCGCTGTGCAGTACGCTTACTTTCACCTCGTCGGTAGAAAGTTTTTGCAGGCTGCCTGCCAAGGCTTCGTAAGAACCCTGAACGTCGGCTTTGATAATCACGGCCAGGTTTTGCGCTTGGCCTTCGCCCATGTTGCTGAACATGTTTTCCAGCTTGGCGGCCTGCTGTTTGGCCAGTCGTACGTCGCGGTATTTGCCTTGGCGGAACAGGGCGACTTCGCGGGCTTTTTTCTCGTCGGCCAATACCAGCGCATCTTCGCCGGCATTCGGTACGTCGGACAAGCCGAGAATTTCCACCGGAATCGACGGCCCGGCTTCGTTAATCGGTTTGCCGTTTTCATCCATCATGGCGCGTACTTTACCGAATGCGGTGCCGGCCAGCAGCATATCGCCTTTGCGCAATGTGCCGCTCTGTACCAGCAGCGTGGCCACGGCACCGCGGCCTTTGTCGAGACGGGCTTCGACGATGATGCCTTTGGCGGGTGCATCGGCAGGTGCTTGTAGTTCCAAAACTTCGGCCTCGAGCAATACAGCTTCGAGCAGGGCATCGATGTTGGTGCCTTGTTTGGCGGAAACGTCGATGAACTGGGTCGTGCCGCCCCAATCGTCGGGGATGACTTCGTGCTGGGTCAGCTCTTGGCGGATGCGTTCGGGGTTGGCTGCTTCCTTATCGATTTTGTTTACTGCCACCACAATCGGCACGCCCGCCGCTTTGGCATGGGCAATTGCTTCGATGGTTTGCGGCATTACGCCGTCGTCGGCGGCCACGACCAGAATCACGATGTCGGTGGCTTTCGCACCGCGCGCGCGCATGGCGGTAAACGCTTCGTGGCCGGGGGTGTCGAGGAAGGTAATCACGCCGCGCGGGGTTTCCACGTGATACGCACCGATGTGCTGCGTGATGCCGCCCGCTTCGCCCTGTACCACTTTGGCACGGCGGATGTAGTCGAGCAGCGAGGTTTTGCCGTGGTCGACGTGACCCATCACGGTAACGACGGGCGGACGCGGCAGCATTTCGGCCTCGGCGTGTGTGGCATCGTCGTCCAGGAATGCGTCGGGATCGTCCACCGCGGCCGGTTTGCCGATGTGGCCGAGTTCTTCTACCACAATCAGCGCGGTTTCTTGGTCGAGGGATTGGTTGATGGTTACCATCATGCCCATTTTCATCAGGGCTTTTACCACTTCCACGCCCTTAACGGCCATTTTGTGCGCCAAATCGGCCACGGTAATGGTTTCGGGCACCAGCACTTCGTGAACCACGGGTTCGGTCGGCGCTTGGAAGGCGTGCTGGTTCGGCTCGAGTTTGAGTTTTTTGCCTTTTTTGCCGCCGCGTACGCGCTCGTCGTCGCCGCTACGTCCGCCGCGGGCGTCTTTGCCGCCTTTGCCTTTGCCTTTTGCATTACGGCCGTCTGAATCGTCATGACTGCGGCGGTCGTCTTTTTTCCCGCGAGCGGGTTGGGCAGGTTTTTCGGCAGATGCGGTTTTGTCGGCGGAACCCTGGGCTTGTTGCGGTTTGGCGGCTGATTTGGCCGCTTTTGCTTCTTCCGCAGCTTTCGCGTCTTGTGCAGCCTGCTGCTTCACGGCTTCACGTCGCGCCAAACGCTCTTGTTTTTCGCGTTGCAATGCTTCCTGATGGGCACGGAATGCGGCGGCACGGCGTGCTTCTTCTTCACGCTGTGCTTTTTCGGCATCGCTTACCACAGGTTGCGGCGCAGCAGGTTCGGCAGCGGCTTTTTTCTTCGCCTCTTTGTCTTTGCCGCCTTTGGCTTTGGGTTCTTTAACAGGTTTGTCGGTTTCGTCGGCCGCTTTTTCAGGAACTGCCGGTTTTTCAGACGGCGTATCCGCTACTGCGGTTTGGGTATCCTGTTCCGCTGCTTTCATTTTTTCGGCTTTGGCGGCTTTCAGTTTGGCTGCTTCCGCTTCTGCTTTGGCGCGGGCTTGCTCCATGGCGGCTTTTTCCGCCTCGGCTTCGGCAGCGGCTTTCGCTTCGGTTTCTTGGGCCGTTTTCACTTTGGCTGCTTCGGCGGCGATTTCTTCCGGCGGCGGTACGACTACTGCGCGGGTACGGCGGCGGGTTTCCACTTGAACGCCGTTTACCGTGCTGACTTCCGCTTTCTTGCGGCGTACGCTGATGGTTGCGCCGTCGCTGCCGTGCGATTTTTGCAGATAGGCCAGAAGTTTCTGTTTGTCTTCGGCCGTGATGCTGTCGCTGCCGCTGCTTTTTTCAACACCTGCGCTGCGTAACTGTTTCAGCAGGTCTTCCACAGGTTTTTTCAGTTCGGCGGCAAATTGTTCTACTGTTGTATGACTCATTTGATTAAGCCCCCTTTAGTTTTCTTCGTTAAACCAGTGTTCGCGTGCGGCCAGAATCACTTTCTCGGCCTCTTCGGTGCTGATGCCGGTAATTTCCACCAGCTCGTCCACTGCCAAATCGGCCAAATCGTCGCGGGTGGTAATGCCCGCTTCGGCCAAATCGCGCAGCATATCTTGATCCACACCGGCCACTTCGCGCATATCGTCGCTGACTTCTTCCAGTTTTTCTTCCGAAGCGATGGCCAGTGTCAAAATAGCATCGCGTGCTCGGGCACGCAGGATTTTTACAGTGTCCTCGTCGAAACCTTCGATGTCGAGCAGCTCGGCTTCAGGCACATATGCGATTTCTTCAAGTGTGGCGAAGCCTTCTTCCAGCAGCACATCCGCCGTGTCTTCGTCCACATTCAGGTGTTCCATAAACAGGTTTCGGATGGCGGCATCTTCGGCTGCATTGCGCTCTTCGGCTTCTTCCACCGTCATGATGTTCAGCTGCCAGCCGGTCAGGTCGGAAGCAAGGCGCACGTTTTGGCCGCCGCGTCCGATGGCGAGCGCAAGCTGGTCTTCGGCCACAATCACATCTACTGCATGTTTGTCTTCGTCAATCAAAATACGGGAAACAGCAGCCGGAGACAGCGCGTTCATTACAAATTGGGCGGTTTCGGGCGACCAAAGCACCACATCGATACGCTCGCCAGCCAGCTCGTTGCTGACGGCATTGACGCGGCTGCCGCGCACGCCGATACAGGTTCCCTGCGGATCGATGCGCTGGTCGTTGGCTTTTACGGCCACTTTTGCACGCTGGCCAGGGTCGCGTGCCACTTCGCGGATTTCCAGCAGGCCGTCGTCGATTTCGGGAACTTCCATGGCAAACAGTTTTGCCAGGAATTCATTGGCGGTACGGCTCAGAATCACCTGTTTCCTGCCGGTGTTCGCACTTTCGTCGACACGCAGGAACAATGCGCGCACACGGTCGCCCGTACGGAAGTTTTCGCGCTGAATCATCTGATCGCGAGGCAGCAGCGCATCCAAGCGGCCGATTTCCACAATCACACCGTGGCGTTCCACGCGTTTGACCGTGCCCAGCACAATATCTTCCTTGCGCGACAGAAATTCATTGAGAATCTGTTCGCGCTCGGCATCGCGGATGCGTTGCAGGATAATCTGTTTGGCAGTTTGGGCGGCTTGGCGGCCGAACGCTTCGTTTTCCAGCGGTTCTTCGTAATATTCGCCTACCTGAATGGCCGTACCCGGAATTTCTTCCTGGATTTCTTCGATGGTTTTTTCCACGTCGGGATAAGTGTAGGCTTCGTCCTCTACAATCAGCCAGCGGCGGAAAGTACGGTATTCGCCTGTTTCGCGGTCGATTTCCACGCGGACGTCCATATGCTCGCGGTTGGCTTTTTTCTTGGCGGCGGTGCCCAATGCAAATTCCAAAGCCTGAAACACCACTTCGGCTTCCACGTTTTTCTCGCTGGCCAATGCTTCGGCCAGTTGCAACATTTCGCGACTCATTTTTCAAGAATCTCCGTTTGATTATCTAAAAATCTAAAAAAGTTTGTTTTTAAAAGGCTTTAAAATTTGAATTCAGGCTTCAGGCGGGCTTTGTCGATGTTTGACAGCTCGATTTCGGCAGTTTTGCCGTCAAAAGACAGGGTAACGGTTTCGTTTTCACATCCTTCGATACATCCGATGAAGTTTTTTTGGCCGTCAATCGGCAGACGTGTTTTGATTTTTGCCTGCTGTCCGGCAAAGCGTACGAAATCCGCGGCTTTTTTCAACGGACGGTCAAGCCCCGGACTTGAAATTTCCAAACGTTTGTAATCCACGTCTTCCACCATAAACAGGCGGCTCAGGTGGTTGCTCACGGTGGCGCAGTCTTCTACCGTAATTCCGCTTTCTTTATCGATGAAAATACGCAAATCGCCCTGGGCCGTCAGCTCGAAATCCACAAGTTCGTAACCGAGGCCCGGCAGGGTTTTGTCGAGAATAGTCTGAATGTCCATTTTGCTCCGCTGCATAAACAAAAAATGGCCGTGTGGCCATTTTTCAGAAGTAAATCGAAAAATTTCCTAATTATAACCCGTTTCACATCAAAAAAAAAGTGTTGATTTCACGGTGTAATTTTCAGACGGCCTGTTCGGACGGGGTTTATGCGGAAACCACTGCCGTGATGAGAAAACGGGTAGTGGTCGCGGCGGGAAAAACGGCTCTGTTTGAAGACCTTGATGGTTGCAGCGGCGTGTTTCTCGGCTTCTGTAAAAGGCAGGGGATGGGTTTCCAAACGCGCTACAATACTGCCTTTTCCGTTTCCGTACAAAAAACACTTTCCGTATAACATGTCCGCAAAAATCCAAATCCGTCCGGTAAATTCCGCCGCTTTCCAAACCTTGATGGCGGCAGGAGCCGACCCGTTAACCGCCCGCCTGTACGCCGCCCGCCAAGTAGAAACTGCCGGCGAACTTGCCGACAATCTCTCCGCGCTGATTCCCTACACCATGCTCAAAGGCTGTACCGAAGCCGCAGCCCGTCTGGCCGACGCGGTGCAGAAGCGCGAAAAAATCCTGATTGTGGCCGACTACGATGCCGACGGCGCAACGGCTTGTGCGGTGGGCGTAAACGGTTTGGCCGCGATGGGCGGCGCGGTTGATTTTCTCGTACCCAACCGTTTCGAGCACGGCTACGGCCTTACGCCCGAGCTGGCGGAAATAGCGGCGGCGCAAGGTGCAGACGTTTTGCTGACGGTGGACAACGGCATCGCCAGCACCGCAGGCGTGGCGCGCGCGCAGGCTTTGGGTTTGGACGTCATCGTTACCGACCACCACCTGCCCGCCGATACCGTGCCCGACTGCATCATCGTGAACCCGAATCAGAAAGGCTGCGGCTTTCCAAGCAAAAGTCTGGCCGGTGTCGGTGTGATTTTTTATGTGCTGACGGCATTGCGTGCCGAATTGCGGCGGCGCGGCCATTTCAGGCCGTCTGAAAATGCCAAACCGTTTTCAGACGGCCTTGACGGTGTGAACACCATTGCCGAACCCAATCTCGGCGAACTGCTCGATTTGGTGGCATTGGGCACGGTGGCCGACGTGGTCGCGCTCGACCACAACAACCGCATTCTCGTTTCGCAGGGCCTGAAACGGATGCGCGCGGGCAAAATGCGGCCGGGCATCCGCGCCCTGTTTGACGTTGCCCGCCGCGACTGGCGCAAAGCGCAGCCGTTCGACATGGGTTTTGCACTCGGCCCGCGCATCAATGCGGCAGGGCGGCTCGACGACATGTCGGTCGGCATCGCCTGCCTGCTGGCCGCCGACGAAGCCGAAGCGCAAAGCCTGGCCGCGCAGCTCAACGATTTGAACATCGAACGCCGCGAAATCGAACAATCCATGCTGCAAGACGCGTTGGACGGTTTTCCCGAAACCCTGCCCGACGGCCAAACCACGCTCACGGCCTACCGTGAAGATTTCCATCAAGGCGTGGTCGGCATCGTTGCCAGCCGTCTGAAAGACCGTTTCTACCGCCCCGCCGTAGTGTTCGCTCCCGCAGGCAACGGCGAAGTGCGCGGCTCAGGGCGTTCCATTCCCAAGCTGCACCTGCGCGACGCGCTCGATTTGTTAAGCAAACGCCATCCCGATTTGATTTTGAAATTCGGCGGACACGCGATGGCGGCGGGTTTGAGCATACTCGAACGCGACATTCCCACTTTTCAGACGGCCTTCGAAACCGCCGTGCGCGATATGGTCGGTCAAGACGATTTGTCGCAAACCTTCGTTACCGACGGCAGCCTGCCCGCCCGCGACATCACGCTCGAACAGGCGCAGAACCTTGCCCGCCACGTTTGGGGGCAGGGCTTCGCGCCGCCGAGCTTTACCGACGAATTCGCCGTCGTGCGCCAGCAGCCGATGGGCGCGGAAGGCAAACACCGCAAAGCCTGGCTGCAAAAAGACGGCTGCGAATTCGAAGCGATGTTCTGGCGTTGCGAAGACGACATTCCCGCGCGCATCCGCACCGTTTACCGTCCCGTGGCCAACGAATGGCGCGGCAATACGGAGTTGCAGCTTTATATTGATTATTGGGAGGCGGCTTAGCATGAAAAGGCCGTCTGAAAACGCTTGGCTGTATGTTTGGGTATGGTGCTGATACTTTGGTTTGCGTCGTTCTTGTGCGGGTGGGAATCCGGTTTTGATATTCATAAGTGCTGGCTTAGAAAAAGATACCGGATTTCAAACATGGATTCCCGCCCACGCGGGAATGACGGAGATTGGAGGGGCTGTCTTGCCAATTGCCAATCAATATAATATCCACACACACAGCTTTATTTTTAAGAAGCGTCGGCGTATATCGGATACGGATTTCCGTCTGAATGGAAATGACGAAAAATCAGGTATCGGTGCAATATCCGAACGCAGTCCAAACGGCGGCAGCCGTATTCGCGGTTTAAATGACAGGCCGTCTGAAAATTTCGGTTGCGGTTGAACAATGGAGTTTGCTTCCAAAAGAGGTATTTAGGTTTGGATTGTTTTTAAATTCAAACATACTTGCAGTTTTAGCCGCATTTTTACAGAACAATCCGCCCCGGTTAAGTTTTGAAAAACAACCGGATTGGCTGTATAAAAAATTTTCCTATTTTTTAATAGATTATATTTTATAAATTAAAAAAAAATTAGGATATATGTATGATTTTTATGCAAAAAATATTTAAATGTTTATAAAGATTGTCGGGAATATTTCACGGCATTCGGTATTTTTTAATGGAGAATCAGTTTAAAGGCCTAAAGGCGGTCTGAAAATCATGTTTCAGACGGCCTTTAGGCCTTTGCCGTAACTGTCGTACACGGCTGCTGCGAATGGAGTTACGGTTCTGCTTGTTGCTGCTCCTGAATACTGCTGTCCGAGCCGCCACCTTCCATGACGGATTTGATTTCCTGAAACAGCGCACGGAAATTTTTCGGAGGTTTGCTCAGCTCCTGTTCTTTGCGGGTGTTGCGGATTAACGTACGCAACTTGTTGGCATCAGCATGGGGATGGTCGGCCATAAATACAGTAAGCGCGTCGTTATCTGCGATTAAACGCTCGCGAGTCTGTTCGACGCGTTGCAGAAAAGCGTTGTGCGCTGCATTGTCGCCGCGCAGTTTGGCCAGAAAGCGTTCGATGGGCTCGGGATCGGTGTCGCGCATCAAACGCCCGATATACTGTGCCTGCCGCTTGAGCGCACCGTTGGCTGTGATTTTCTTATAGGTAAGAATAGCTTCCAACAAATCTTCGTGCAACCCGATTTTTTTCAGCGTATCGGGCGCAAGACGGGTAAGCTGCATGCCTAAATCCTGTAAATCGTTCATTTGCTGCTTCATACGGGTTTTGCTGACCCATTCGGTATCGTTGGTATTCATGTGTGTATCTGAAAATTAAATTATTTTGAGCATTTTACCGTGCTGTATGTGTAACCGCTATATATTCTTAATTATGTGGCTAGTAGTTTGAAGGCCGTCTGAAAATATTTTCAGACGGCCTTTCTCTGCTTCTGCATCATGATAAGCAGGCGGGTTTTTAGAACGCGTATTCCGCTTTCAGCCAGTAGGTGCGGGGCATGCCGACGACGGCGAAGCTGCGGTCGTATTGGCCTCGTTGGACCTGCCAGTAGTTTTTGTTGAACAGGTTTTCCACCGAGCCGCTGACGGTCAGTTTGTTTTTACCGACTTTGGCGGCGTAGCTGGCGCCGACGTCAAACAGGGTGTATGAGGGGAAGCTGTACTGTTTTTGCGTGTCCTGATAGGACTTGCCGTAGTATTGGGCGTGGCTGTTGAGCGTCAGGCCTTTGACCCACGGGGTGTCCCATTCGATGCCTGCTTTGGCGATGATGCGGGGGCTGGCGACTTGGGTACCGTTGACCAGTGTGTCGGTGTAGGTGGGGTAGTTTTTGAGGTCGGGGCGCAGGTACATGATGCCGAAGCTGGGGCGCAGGGTTTTGTCGAGCAGGTTGGCGTAGGTGTTGAATTCTATGCCGCGGCTGCGTTCTTTGCCTTGTGCCGCGCCAGTGGTGCGCCAATAGCCGGGACGGGTAATCTGGAAGGCGTTGAGTGCGGTAACGACGTTGCCCCAGTTTTTGCGTACGCCGACTTCGAACTGGCGGCTGACGCGCGGGTCGGCCATGGTGCCGGAATCGGCATCGATGGCGCCGGGTTCAAGGTCTTCCATGTAGTTGCCGTAAACGACGGTATCCTGTTGCGGACGCCATGCGGCCATCAGCATGGGGCTGAAGCGGTGGGCGCTGCCTTTGGAAACGGGTGTTTCGGTTTTGTCTTCCTGTTTAATCCACTGCATGCGGCCGCCGAGTGTCAGGCGGTATTTGCCGTCTGAAAGGCCGAGCGTGTCGGACAGGGCGAGGCTGTTGGCAACGTAGGTGGCGTTGACACTGGGTGTGGCGGCAAGCGGGGCGAGGGTGCGTGTGCCGGAACTGAAATCGGGGTTGTAGAAGTTGGTTCGGATACTGTTGGTGTAGTCGCTGCCCCAATAATTCAGACGTGAGCGGCGGACGCGGTCGTATGCGGTACTCCAAGTGTGGGTTACCGGGCCGGTTTCGAATTCGCCGCGTGCGCCCAAATTGATGCTGAAGGTTTTGGAGGTTTGGTCGCTCAGGCGGGAGCCGTTGTTTCTATTTGCACCGAGATAATAATCGCCGTTTGGTTCGATGAGCGTGGTGATTCTGCCGGTATTTCTGTTGATTGTGCCTGCGTTGATTTGGGCGAAGTTGCCGTAGTAGCGCGAATGGTTGTAACCGATGCCGCCTGAAAGCTGGACTTTGTCGTGTGCGTCGTATTCAAACGTGAGCATATTGGTTTGGTCGCGCGTGGTTTGGCCCTGCCAGTCCGGGACAAGGTTGGTTTTGCCGTCGGGTGCGGCGGGCAGGCGGAAATTCAGAAACTGGATGTCCTGTACGCGGCCGCGGCCGCCTGTGGTTTTGCGTTTGGAATACATGCTGTCGATGGCGACGCGCAGTTGCTCGCCGCGGTAATCGGCGTTGAGGGCGAATTCTTTGTTGTCTTCTTTATAGCCGTCGCGCGGGGTGTCGCCGTTGCGCAGTTTGCCGTTGATGCGTGCGCCCCATTTTTGGTCGGTACCGAAACGGCGGCCGAAATCAAACGAACCTTGGGCGCGGCTGTCGCTGAAGTAGCCGATGCCGACTGTGTTGATCGGAGTGTCGGTGGCTTTTTTGGTTTCGATGTTGACGGAACCTGAAACCGCGCCTTCGGGATCCATGCCGTTAATCGCGCTGGACGCGCCTTTAATCAGTTGCGCCGAACCGACGGCTGCGGTGGGGGAGGATTGGTAGGAATACATGCCGGCCAGGCCGTTGACGCTGAACTGGCGGGCATCGAGCTGCTGGCCGCGCACATACAGGCCGTTGAGGGTGTTGGTTTCGCCGCCGAACGACATGGTGGAGGCATCGGTTTTGGCGACAACGTCCACCAGATTGCGGGCGGCTTTGTCGTTAATCGCTTTTTCGTCGTAGTTGACTACGGTAACCGGGGCGGTGAAGGCGTTGGCTTTGCCCAGCAGTCCCAAGTTTACGCGGTCGCGCAAATCGCCGTCGCTGGCGATGGAAAAGGAGCGGAAGGATTTGTTGGTGCCCCTGACTTCGACCTGTTGCAGTTCGACGCTGCTGTCGGGTTGTGCAGGGGCGGTTTCGTCGGCGGCGCAGGCGAATGCGGCGGCCACGAGCAGGGGGAGGAGGGCAAGTCTGCTGTTCATCGTTCTCTTCTTCAAAGGTTCAAGGTTTGGGTATTTGAGGGAAAACGGAGCGGGAATCTCCGGCAAGGTAAAAAATTACAAAGTAATTTCGCGGCAATATTATATTTGATACCATCTCGCATTTTCTAAAATTTAACGTGAAAATAACTTTTATCTGTGAAATTCTGATTTAAATACAACATTATACAAACTTCACTGATAGTTATCCGACAAACAGTTGTGAAGGTTTTTCAGACGGCCTGAGCCGAATCAGGCCGTCTGAAAAACGGAAAACCGCCGTTTATCACACAAACCATCGAAGTACGGAACATCATGCAGAAATGGCAAACCGAACTCTACGCTACCCCCTTGTGGCTGCTGCAAACGTCCGCCGGCATTGCGCTTGCCGCGGCCGTGATTATTTTTCTGGCGGGCAGGACCCGTTTCGGCCGCGAGTTTTGGTATATCCTGAAACCGTGCCTGCCCGACTTCAAAGGCCGTCTGAAAATCGCGGCGGCGGTGCTGCTGATGGTGGTGTTGCTGCTCACCGAAGTGCGGCTCGACGTGATGAGCACCTACATGACCGCAGGTTTGCTCAACACCCTGCAAGACCTTGATGCCGAAGCCTTTTGGCTGTTTGCCGCAATGAATGCGGGCGTGATTCTGCTGCGCACGTTCAACGGCGTGGTCAACGAATTTTTCGATCAGGTATTGGCGATCAAATGGTCGGAACGGCTCAACGCGGTGCTGACCGAACGCTGGCTGGCCGACAAAAACTACTACCGCCTGCACATGCGCCGCCACGCACCCGACAACATCGACCAGCGTATCCAGCAGGACGCGCAGGATTTCATCACGTCCACCATCAAATTCATACGCGGCATGCTCGATTCCGTGATTTCATCGATGGAATTCGCCATCGTATTATGGGGCTTGGCGGGCGTGCTGAACGTGTTCGGCATCGAAATTCCGCGCGGCATCGTGTGGTTTGTGTTCATCTTCGTCATCATCGCCACCGCAATCGCGATGTGGATAGGCAACCCGTTGATTAAATACAATTATGAAAACGAAAAACTCAACGGCAACTACCGCTACTCGCTCATCCGCGTGCGCGACCACGCCGAAAGCGTCGCCTTTTACAACGGCGAATGGCGGGAAGAACAAGGCTTGCGCAGCCGTTTTGCCGCCATTATCGGCAACCGCTGGCGCATCGCCCGCCAAAGCGTTGCACTCAGCGGGTTTAACGAAATGTTCAGCCGCGGCATCCAGCTTTTCCCCGTGATTTTGCAGGCCCCGCGCGTGTTCGCCCGCGAAATCAAAGTGGGCGACGTGCAGCAGACCGTGCAGGTCTTTTCCCGCCTGCAACGCGCCCTGTCGTTTTTCCGCCTGTTTTACGAAGAATTCACCGCCTACCGCGCACGACAGGAACGTCTCTACGGCTTTCTCGTCAGCACCGAAGAACAGTATTCCGCGCAACAGCCCGAAGTACATGAAATTTCAGACGGCCTCAAACTGGACAACGTCGCCCTTTACCGCCACAACGGCGAAATCCTGCTCGGCGGCATCCATATTGACGTCAAACGCGGCGACTCGCTGCTGATCAAAGGCCCCAGCGGTTGCGGCAAAACCTCGCTGCTGCGCGCCTTGGCAGGGCTGTGGCCGTTCGGCAGCAGTGGCCGCATCGAACGCCCCGCCCACAGCGGAATCCTGTTTGTGCCGCAACGCCCCTACACCCCGCAGGGCACCTTGCGCGAAGCGGTGTGCTATCCCGACATAGCCCCGCACCACCCCGAACTCGAACAGGCAATGAGCGATTGCAGGCTCGGCTATCTCGTCGGCAGGCTCGACACAACCGACGACTGGCAGAGCAAACTCTCGCCCGGCGAATTACAGCGCGTCGCCTTCGTCCGCGCCCTGCTTGCCCGCCCGAAAATCATCCTGCTCGACGAAGCCACTTCCGCGCTCGACGAACCGACCGAAGCGCAGCTCTACACCCTGTTGCGCCGCAGCCTGCCCGAAGCCGTGATTGTCAGCATCGGCCACCGCAGCACGCTGGACGCGTTCCACAACCGCATCGTGCAGGTAGGCGAAGCAGCGTGTGGTTAAGCCGTAATGAAGGCCGTCTGAAAAATGGTTTTTCAGACGGCCTTTACATTGCGCTTATCTTTTTGAAGGCTGCGTTTAGAGAGCTTGGGATTCGGATTGACCGTCATTCCCGCGCAGGCGGGAATCCAGAGTTGATATTCACGACCGCATGAATCAAAAAGGTTTCTGAAATTTAAAGCCGGATTTCCGCCTACGCGGAAATGACGGTGGTTCACGATACCGCATCAGTCAACATGCCGTAGAAATCCAACCGAATACCAAGGCCGTCTGAGAATGGTTTTTCAGACGGCCTAAATATGACAGGGCAGGGTAAATCCAATCTGAATCTGAATTCCAGCTCGAAACCAAATCCGACAAAACCAAAACCAAGTCTGAGCCGAACCCCAACCGCAGCCATATCCGCTATACTGCCGTCTGAAAAAAACAAGGAAACGCCATGTCGGTCAACCATTACGAAAACTTCCCCGTCGGTTCCATTGCCGTGCCGCGCCGTCTGCGCCGCCCGATACACGCCGTGTATGCCTTTGCCCGCACCGCCGACGACATCGCCGACGAAGGCGAAACGGACAACGAAAGCCGTTTGCAGGCACTCGGCGCATTGGAGGCGGAACTGACCCGCATTTCAGACGGCCTCGAACCCGAAACCGAGCTGGTACGCCGTCTGAACAACGAAGCCGTGCGGCCGTTCAAACTGCCGTTGCAGCCGTTTTACGACCTGTTGTCCGCATTCAAACAGGACGTCGTAACCAAACGCTATCAGAATTTCGCCGGATTGGCCGATTACTGCCGCCGCAGTGCAAATCCCGTCGGCCGCATCATGCTGCACCTCTACGGCGAAACCGATCCGCGCAGCATCGCCGAAAGCGACGGCATCTGCACCGCGCTGCAACTCATCAACTTCTGGCAGGACGTGGCCGTGGATTGGCAGAAAGGCCGCGTTTACATCCCGCAGGACGATTTGCAGAAATTCGGCGTAACCGAAGCGCAGATTGCCGAAGGCAGGGCGGATTTTGCCTTCCAGCGGCTGATGGCCTACGAATGCGAACGCGCTTTCAAAATGCTCAAGGCCGGTTCGCCCCTGGGCAAAACGCTCAAAGGCCGCATCGGTTTCGAACTGCGGATGATTGTGGCCGGCGGTCAGATGATTCTGCAAAAACTCGACGGTGAAAAATACGATGTGTTCAACCGCCGTCCCGTGCTGGATAAGAAAGACTGGTGGATCATCGTGAAACGCGCCGTGATGAAAAAATAGACTGCAACGACAAGGCCGTCTGAAAACCTGTTTTCAGACGGCCTTTGCTATGCGGCAACCGTACAACCGCGCAAGATGGCAGCTTTGGGGCAGGGGCAGGATTTTCGGGAACTGTTTGCGAAACTGCCTGTCCCATAAACAGGCCGGCACGGGATGCGTATTCCGAAAAACCGGCCGTTTTCCCGGCCAACCGGCTGTTTCCGCTGTATCGGAATATACGGATTGGCTTTGTATGCAATAACATTCAGGAGATGATGATGAAACAATTATCGGCATGTGAATCGGAACAGGTAACGGGTGGCGCGGCCGCAGGTTTCGAGCCTTGGATTCATTTGGATATGGACTATGAAGACTGGGTTGCAAATCCCGACCGCGAATGTTCGTTCTGCGAAGGGTCGGACCGCCGTGCCCGGAGAATTTAGAACGGGGAGGTACGGTTAGCCCGCCCGAAGCGGCGTAACCGTACAACCATGCGTTGCTGAAACCATTCCGTCATTCCCGCGCAGGCGGGAATCCGGCTTGAAGTTTCGGAAACCTTGTTGATGCATGCGTTTGTGAATATGAACCATGGATTCCCGTGTGTACGGAAATGGCGGTTGCGGACGATATGGTGCAAATCAAGGTTTTGTCCAATTGCAACCGAAGTAAAAGCCGCACAAAATAAAAGAACACGGCAAAGGCCGTCTGAAAAGTTTTTCAGACGGCCTTTTATGCTCGAAACATTACAAGCGGTTTAGTTGCTCACAACGTCCGCGCCTTTGGGCGGGGTGAACTTGAATGCGCCGCGCGACAGGTTGGGTTTGGTGTTCAGACCGCTGAAGTTGATGGTGGTCTGGTTGCCGAAGCTGTCTTTAAGCTGCATGGCGGCCAGAGTGTCGCCTTTGAAACCGATGCGGATAAACTGGTAGCCCGCATTGTTTTTCTTGGGCGTGGCCAAAACGTAGTCGATGCCGCCCGAAGAGCCGTCTTCTTTGAGCGTGTAGCTGCTGTCAAGCGCGGTTTTGTTGGACAGGATGGCGGCGGGGCTGTCGCCGATGGCTTGGTTTTGTGCGGATTTGGTTACCTGGTTCAAATCGGCATCGTGCAGCCAGATGGTTTTGCCGTCGCCGACGATGGTCTGTTTGTAGGGGCTGTTGTACTGCCATTTGAACAGGCCGGGACGCAGGATTTGGAATGTGCCTTGTGTGGTTTGGGTTTTCTTTTTGCTTTTGACGGTTTGGCTGAAGCTGCCGCTGATGCCGTCTGCGTCGTTGTTGAACTTCTTCAGCGCATCGACCGCGCCCGCTTGGGCAAGTCCGACGGTGGTGCTCAGTGCGGCTGCGGTGATGAGTTTCAACAGAGTGTTTTGTTTCATGGATGTTTCCTTCCTTTCGGGTTTGGGTGTTTCGGTGTCCAGTATAGGTGTTATTGTGTAACAGACAAGGGCGGCGGGGCGGTTTAATTTGTGTAAAACGGTTGCCTGTTTTTTAATTTCATGAATTTTAAGGGTTTTGTTTTGAATATGCATTGGGGCTTTGACATTTATTTATACGCTGCCGTGATGCTTTTCTGCGAAAAAAACGGTTTGTTAACACAGCGGATTCGCGCGGAACGCCTGTGTCGGATGGGGTTCGTGCGTATGTACGGGTACGGATGCGGGTACTGCCGTGCCGCGGTTTGGCGATATAATCCGGTATTCTCTAAATATGATGATGCTGTCTGAAATCTGCAAACGGAAACTTTTTCAGACGGCCTCAACCGCCGATGCGAACCGCCATGCTTTACAACCCCTATCCTTTGCTCGAACGCGCCTTGTTGTCGTGCGACCCCGATGAAAAATGCGCGTTGGCCGATGAAGTGTCCGCCGCCGTGCAGCAGTCCGGAGTCTGTGCCGACGGCGCGGATAAGCCCTTGGATTTCCGTTTTGCCGGCCGGCCCGCCAAGCCCGATCTGGTTGCGCCTTCGCAGGTTACGCCGCGAAAAATGCACACGCCGGAAGGATATGCGGCGATGCTGCATGCCATCTGCCACATCGAGTTCAATGCCGTCAACCTTGCGCTGGATGCGGCCTACCGTTTCCGTTTGATGCCGTCTGAATTTGTTCGCGACTGGATACGCGTGGCCAAGGAAGAAGCGCACCATTTCCGCCTGATGCGGGGCCGTCTGAAAACTTACGGCTTCGATTACGGCAGTTTCGAGGCGCACGGGCATTTATGGGACATGGCCTACAAAACCGCCTACGATCCGCTGGTGCGCATGGCGCTGGTGCCGCGTGTGCTCGAAGCGCGGGGCTTGGACGTTACCCCCGCCATCCGAGCCAAAGTGGAACAGAAGGGCGATGTGGAAACCTGCGCCGTGCTCGACATCATCTACCGCGACGAAGTCGGCCATGTGCAAATCGGCAACCGTTGGTACCAACACCTTTGCGCCGAACGCGGGCTTGAGCCTATATCGTTGTTCCGAAAACTGATTTCCCGTTACGATATGTTTATTTTCAGGGGCTATGTGAACATCGAGGCGCGGGAAAAAGCCGGGTTCAGCCGCTTCGAACTGGAGATGCTGGAAGATTTCGAGAAAAGTTTGAAAGGCGGGTAAACCGCCGCAGCAAGGCCGTCTGAAAAAGTTGCCGCCGCCGTTCTTCAGACGGCCTGTTTGCGGCGGTACACGATATATTGAAAACCACCCCGATTCCCCGAAACCACACACGACACGGACCGAATATGCCGACTCCCCGCCTGATTCTCGCCCCGATGCAGGGCCTTGTTGACGACGTGATGCGCGACCTGCTGACCCGCATCGGCGGCTTCGACGAATGCGTGAGCGAATTCGTGCGCATCACCCATACCGTCCATTCGCGTCCGACCTGGCTGAAATACGTTCCCGAAATCGCATCCGCCAACAAAACGCCTGCGGGCGTGCCGTGCACCGTGCAGCTTTTGGGCAGCGATGCGGAAAACATGGCCGTTAACGCGCTGGAAGCCGTGCGCTTCGGTGCGGACAAAATCGACCTGAACTTCGGCTGCCCCGCGCCGACGGTCAACAAACATCAGGGCGGTGCGGTGCTGCTGAAAGAGCCGGAACGGATTTTCCATATCGTGCAGACCCTGCGCTGCAGCCTGCCCGAACACATTCCGTTAACCGCCAAAATGCGGCTCGGTTTCGACGACAAAACCCGTGCGCTCGAATGTGCCGCCGCCATCGCCGACGGCGGCGCCTGCGGCCTGACCGTACACGCGCGCACCAAAGTGGAAGGTTACGAGCCGCCCGCACATTGGGAGTGGGTGGACAAAATCCGCCGTTCGGTCGGCATTCCGGTAACGGCCAACGGCGATGTGTTTGATTTGCAGGATTATCTCGACATCCGCCGCGTCAGCGGATGCCGCGACGTGATGCTCGGACGCGGCGCGGTGATGCGGCCGGATTTGGCGCGGCGCATCAAACTGCATCTGCGGGGGGAGGCGGCTCAGGAAGCGGGTTTCGCCGAAATTGCGGGCTGGATAAACCTGTTTTTCGATTTGTGCCTTGCCAAGGAAGCCAATAACAAATACCCCGTCGCCCGCCTGAAGCAGTGGCTGGGGATGATGAAAAAGGTGTACCCGCAGGCGCAGGAGCTGTTCGAGCGTATCCGGGCGGTAAAGGATGCGGACGAAGTGAAGGGGATTCTGCTTCGGTTTGAAGAGGAACAGCGCGGGAGGTGAAACTGAACAGGCCGTCTGAAAACAGTTTTTCAGACGGCCTTGTTTGTATAGGCTGTTGGGGCAGTGTGATGACAGCGATACCGCTATCCCTGCTGTAACCTTACAAGATTTGGCTGTGTTTGGATATTGATTGTATCGATACTTGGTTTTTCGTTATTCCCACGCAGGCGGGAATCCATATTTGAAATCCATCTTTTATTTTCAACAATCGCTTGCAAATATCAAAGTCGGATTCCGCCTGCGCGGTAATGGCGGACATTGAGGCGAATCAGTCTTACCGGTATGTAATCAATACGATGTCTGCACAGCCAAAACTTTTTAATCCATCCGCTTGTGCGTGTCGGCGGTGGATTGCAGTCTGCGCGCTCATCATGGAAGCCGATGCTCCGTTGCATCACAGCCTGTTCCGACCGCTGCGGCAGGGTTTTTCAGATGGCCTGTGCCGATTGACGTTATAATTTCAACATCCAATGCCGTCTGAAAGCCGATGATGAACGCAAACCAAGAACCTTTACGCCTTTCCAAACGCATGGCCGAACTCGGGCTGTGTTCCCGCCGCGAAGCCGACAGCTATATCGAGCAGGGCTGGGTGAAAGTAAACGGCCAAACCGCCGTGCTCGGCCAGAAAGTAACCGCCACCGACCGCATCGATTTGGACAAACGCGCACACGAGCGGCAGGCGCAGCGCGTTACCGTTTTGCTGAACAAACCCGTCGGCTATGTCAGCGCGCAGGCGGAAAAAGGCTATCTCTCCGCCGCCGAACTGATTACCGCCGAAAACCAATGGGAAGGCGACGACAGCCGCATCCGTTTCAGCGAGCAGCACCGATTCGGCCTCGCCCCCGCAGGACGGCTCGACATCGACTCCGTCGGCCTGCTGGTGCTCACCCAGGACGGGCGCATTGCGAAGCAGCTTATCGGCGAAAACAGCACCACGGAAAAAGAATACCTCGTGCGCGTGAAAGGCAAACTGTCTGCAGACGGTCTCAAGCTGCTCAACCACGGCCTGAGCCTCGACGGCGAAGCATTGCGCCCCGCCAAAGTGGAATGGCAAAACGAAGACCAATTGCGCTTTGTGCTCAAGCAGGGTAAGAAACGCCAAATCCGAAGGATGTGCGAACTCGTCGGCCTGCGCGTTACCGGCCTCAAACGCATCCGCATGGGCAAGGTCAAATTGGGCAAACTGCCGCCGGGCAAATGGCGTTATCTGAAAGCCGGCGAGCGGTTTTGAAACGGAGCCCCGTGCGGGTATAACGGCCGTTCATCAGCGCTTGTGCAAGCCGGAAAACGGGGTTGCCTGCACTTTGCTGCTGTATGGCCCTGCCGTAAAACAGACAGATTGGTTGCGCCGTAAGGCCGTCTGAAAATCTTTTCAGACGGCCTTTCCGTGAGCTGCGTGCAGCGGCAGGGTTTAGATAATATGCACCGATGATTCGGTAATTCGGATGATGCGGCTGTACACAAAATGTTCCGTATGTTTTCAGACGGCCTGTCTGTCCGTTTGCCTTTTGTTTGGGAAATTGCAATTATTCCCAAAGAAATAGTAAGTAAGCGTATGGTGTTTCATATGATTACAAAGTCTTATTGTAAAGTGTTTATAGGCCGTTAAGATTAGGCATATTGATTTAGGTCAATAAATTTCGGATATTTGATTCATATAATGTAGATGTTCTAGAGTATCTGTAAAACGGGAAGAAATTATGTCCGACCGGAAAGCAATCCGTAGAAGCAGGGCAGGCATTTGGGTGCAGATGCTGGCCATGTTGTTGGTAATGGCTGCTTTGTTTATGCCGCAGGCGTTGGCCGAGCGGTTGCCTGATTTTGTCGGCAAAGTGCCTGTGGCGGAGATTTTTCCGGGTGCGGACCGTATCGGCAAGCCGGAAGGCAAGCCGATGGTGGCTCGTGTGTACAAAGGGCAGGAACAGATCGGGCTGGTGTACATCACGACCGACGTTGTGAACACGCGCGGCTATTCGAGCAAACCCATCGATATGATGGTGGCGCTGGCCAACGACGGTACGATTAAAGGCGCGAAGCTGGTCAACCACCATGAACCGATTGTGCTGATCGGGATTCCGCAGTCGAAAGTCGACAAATTTATCGAAAACTATGTCGGTCTGAATTTTCTGAAAAATCCGCCCAAGCCCGGCGTGGCACCTGCCGACATCATCAGCGGGGCAACGGTAACGCTGATGGTGATTAACGACAGCATGCAGCGTTCGGTGAAGGCTGTTGCCCACCAATACAGACTCGGTACCGCACAGGCTGCGGTTGCGGTAGCCGCCGCTTCCGACGGCAAAACGGCTTCCGCAGCCGCACCTGCACCTGAAGTGAAAACCCGTCCGCGCCGCATGGTGGACGACAGTAAGCAGGATATTCAAACCTGGCAGCAGCTGCTCGACCAAAAAGCGGTGGCCAAGCTGCATATGACGGTCGACGAAGCAAACAAGCTGTTTGAGCAGAACGGCAAAGCGGGTTCCGCCGAACATGCGGAGAAAGGGCCGGGCAGCGATACTTTCGTCGACCTGTATGTGGCACTGGCGACGCAGCCTTCCGTGGGCAAAAGCCTGCTGGGAGAATCCGCCTACAACACGCTCAAAGGCCGTCTGAAAGAAGGGCAGGCTGCGGTTGTGGTGGCAGGCGAAGGCCGCTATTCGTGGAAGGGTTCGGGTTATGTGCGCGGCGGTATTTTCGACCGCATCGAGCTGATTCAGGGCGATACCAGCTTGCGTTTTACCGACCAGCAGCACGAGCGTTTGGTTAGCCTGGCCGCAAAAGGCGCGCCGCATTTTAAAGAAGTTTCTCTGTTTACCATACCGGAAGACATCAAAATCGACGGTGCGGAACCGTGGCGGCTGCAACTGATGATCCAGCGAGTTTTGGGGGTGAGCGACAAAGCGTTTGTGACGGCCGATTTGAACTACGAACTGCCGAAAGGCTATTACAAAGACGATCCAAAAGCCGAGCCGGTGGAAATCACTGCAGAAACGGCAGCACCCGCAGCACCGGTTCAGACGGTCCCTGCGTCGGAAAAAACCGATGACGCTCCTGTACAGGGCAACGCCCAAGCTGCCATCGATACGGAAAGCAACGGTTTGTGGAAACAGGTTTGGTTGGGCAAAACGGTGGAAATCGCCGTGGTGTCTTTTGCCCTGCTGGTATTGATTGCGGTGTTTTTCTTTCAGGACACGTTGGTCAAATATCCTGTTTTTTACGATCGCTTCCGTTTGGTTTATCTCACATTTACGCTGTTTTATATCGGCTGGTATCTGAACGCCCAGTTGTCGGTGGTCAACGTTTTTACCTTTACCAATTCGCTGCGGACGGGGTTTTCGTGGGACTACTTCCTGATGGATCCGATTGTGTTCCTGCTGTGGTGCGCAACGGCGATTTCGCTGCTGTTTTGGAACAGGGGCGCATTCTGCGGCTGGCTGTGTCCGTTCGGTGCTTTACAGGAATTGAGCAACCGCATCGCCAAAAAACTGGGCGTGAAGCAGTTTACCCTGCCGTGGGGCGTGCATACCCGTCTTTCCGCATTCAAGTATTTGATTTTTATGCTGCTGTTCGGGCTGTCGCTTTACGATTTTGCCGTGGCCGAACGGTTTGCGGAAGTCGAACCGTTTAAAACCGCGATTATTTTGAAATTCGTGCGCGAATGGTGGTTTGTGCTGTTTGCCGCGGCATTGCTGCTGGCCGGACTGTTTGTCGAGCGCTTCTTCTGCCGCTATCTCTGCCCTTTGGGGGCGGGCATCGCGATTCCGGCCAAGCTGCGCCTGTTCGATTGGCTGCGCCGCTACAAAATGTGCGGCAATCCCTGCCAGCTCTGCGCCAACGAATGCCCCGTGCAGGCCATCGAACCCGAAGGGCAGATTAACCCCAACGAATGTATCCAGTGCCTACACTGCCAAGTGCTTTACAACCACACTTCGCGTTGTCCGCAAGTGGTTGCCGACAATAAGAAAAAGGCCAAACAGGCGGCGGCCAAAGCCGAGCTGGAAGAGCAGCGCGCACGGCAGCCGCAGGAGCAGGTGGTGCATTTTGTAAAACCTGCGTCCAAACAGGAATAATGCTTTCAGGCGGCCTTACGCGGCGGAAGGACAGGCCGTCTGAATATCTGCAAAACGAATCGGATTCAAGCCGTATGGCGGTATCCGGACATTTCCAACCAAGCAGTTTGTTTCCAACGCGGTAGGCCGTCTGAAAAACAAGACTGAATACCGGATTTTCATAACAAGGAGAGTTGTCATGTCAGACGATAAAAAAACCGAACAGGCAGGCCTGAGCCGCCGCTCGTTCATCGGCACGGCCGCCGCTTCGGGAGCGGGTATTGCCGGCGCAAGCCTTTTGGGGCTTGCCGGATGCGACAATAAAGGCGGTGCGGGCGGTAAAAGCGCAAGCGGCGCATCGGGTGCGAAAACCGCTGCCGCAGCGGGCGAAGGCGGCCAGTCCGTCCATGTGGGGCCGGGCGAACTTGACCAGTATTACGGTTTCAGTTCCAGCGGCCAAACCGGCGAACTGCGCGTGTTGGGCATTCCTTCCATGCGCGAGCTGGTGCGCGTTCCCGTGTTCAATATGTGTAGCGCGACAGGTTGGGGCCGCACCAACGAGAGCCGCAAGATTCTCAACGAAAACCTCACGCCAGCAACCCGCAAATATCTCGAAGCCACCGGCCAGCCGGTTATTCCCAACGGCGACCTGCACCACCCGCATATGTCGTTTACCGACAAAACATACGACGGCCGTTTTGTGTATGTAAACGACAAAGCCAACAACCGAGTGGCGCGCATCCGCTGTGATGTGATGAAAACCGACAAAATTCTGGAAATTCCCAACGTGTCGGGCGTTCACGGCCTGCGTCCGCAGCGTTATCCGAAAACGGGCTATGTATTTGCCAACGGCGAACACATCGTTCCCATCCCCAACGAAGGCAGCCTGCTCGACGATCCCAAGAAAAACTGGTGGGCGGTCTATACCGCCGTGGACGGCGAAACCATGCAGGTTGCGTGGCAGGTAATGGTGGACGGCAACCTTGACAACGGCGATGCCGACTATCAGGGCAAATACTCGTTCTCCACCTGCTACAACTCCGAAAAAGGCCTGACTGTGGCCGAAGCATCGAAAAACGAGCAGGACTGGTGTGTGGTGTTCAACATCGCCGCCATCGAAGAAGGCATCAAAAACGGCGATTTCAAAGAAATCAACGGCGTGAAAGTGTTGGACGGCCGTGCAGAAGCCAAATCCAAATACACCCGCTACATCCCTGTGCCCAATTCGCCGCACGGCTGTAACGCTTCGCCCGACGGCAACTACATCATGCTCAACGGCAAGCTGTCACCCACCGTTACCGTGCTCGATGTGCGCAAGCTCGACGACCTGTTCGCCGGCAAAATCAAAGAACGCGATGTCGTCGTGGCCGAACCCGAATTGGGCTTGGGTCCTTTGCATACCGCCTTCGACGGCCGCGGTTTCGCCTATACCACGCTGTTTATCGACAGCCAGATGGTAAAATGGGACATCAACAAAGCCATCGAAGCCTACAAAAAAGGCGGCTCCGGTGCCAAAGGCGGTGCGGCTGCCGCTTCGGGCGATAAAAAACCGCAGGCAGACTACATTGTTCAGAAACTCGACGTGCATTACCAGCCCGGCCACAACCATACCTCTATGGGCGAAACCAAAGATGCAGACGGCAAATGGCTGGTTTCGCTGAATAAATTCTCCAAAGACCGTTTCCTGAACGTCGGCCCGCTGAAACCGGAAAACGACCAGCTCATTGATATTTCCGGCGACGAGATGGTATTGGTGCACGACGGCCCCAGCTTTGCCGAACCGCACGATTTGATGATTGTGTCGGCAGACAAAGTCAGCCCGAAAAAAACCTGGGACAGGAAAGACCCCTGGATGTGGGCGGATGCCGTCGAGCAGGCGAAAAAAGACGGCGTGGTGCTGGAGAAAGATTCCAAAGTCATCCGCGAAGGCAATAAAGTGCGCGTTTACATGACCGCCGTTGCTCCCGCATTCAGCATTCCGCAGTTTGAAGTCAAACTCGGCGACGAAGTAACCGTGTATGTAACCAACAACGAAACCATCGAAGACCTGACCCACGGCTTCACGCTCGAAGGCCACGGCGTAGCGATGGAAATCGGCCCTCAGGCTACTGCATCGATCACCTTCAAAGCCGCGATTCCGGGCGTACACTGGTATTACTGCCAATGGTTCTGCCACGCGCTCCACATGGAGATGTCCGGCCAAATGATCGTCAAACCGTAATACAGTAGGCAGACAGGCCGTCTGAAAAACTGAAAACAGATTTTTCAGACGGCCTTTTTCTTGTTTCGGACACCATGTTTTTACAGCAAAGCCGTTTCAGGCCACAGGCGGTTTTGCCCTGAAAACAACCTAACCCCGCCGGTATTTTTCAGACGGCCCGTAACAGGAGCGCCGTCTGAAAACCGGCAGACAAAACCAAACCGACCTATGCACATCAAAACCTTCTTCTTGTCCACAGCTGTTGCCGCCGTTTTTCAGACGGCATCCGCCGCCACCGTCCATATCGCCGCAGGCAGCAACCTGCAGGAAGCCGTTGACCGCGCACAGGCGGGAGACACGCTGAAACTCGCTTCCGGCGTGTACCGCGGCAAAGTCATCGTCAACAAGCCGCTCACGCTCGAAGGCCCCGCCGACCGCAGCGCCGAAATCGAAGGCGACCGTACCGGCCGCACATTGTCCGTCCACGCCCCCGACGTAACCGTCCGCAATCTGACCGTTACGAAATCCGGCCTGAGCCTGCCCGCCATGGATGCCGGCATCTATCTTGAAGAAACCGCCCTGCGCGCCTTGGTAGAGCATAATGATGTGCTTGAAAATTCAGTCGGCGTCTATATCCACGGCGCAACGGATTCGCTGGTGCGCAACAACAAAATAGTCGGCGACAGCAAACTGCGCCGCAACGAGCGCGGCAACGGCGTAACCGTGTGGAACGCCCCGGGCTCCAAAGTAACCGGCAACGACATTTCGCAAGGCCGCGACGGCATTTTTTCCAATGCCAGCACCAAAAACGTGTTCAGCAACAACCGTTTCT